>NZ_JBDZYG010000010.1:0-219057 GCF_040329455.1 Ruegeria sp. SCP11
GCAGGCGCTGTCGGATCAACTGATCAAAGGTGGTCTGGACACCGTGACCCACGGCACCGACACCCATGTGGTGCTGGTCGACCTGCGCCCCAAAGGCGTCAAGGGCAACGCCACCGAGAAGGCCCTGGGCCGCGCGCATATCACCTGCAACAAGAACGGTGTGCCGTTTGACCCGGAAAAACCAACCATCACCAGCGGCATCCGCCTGGGCTCGCCCGCCGGCACCACCCGCGGCTTTGGCGAGGTCGAATTCCGCCAGATCGCCGACTGGATCATCGAGGTTGTCGACGGCCTGGCCGCCAATGGCGAAGACGGCAACGGCGCGGTCGAAGCCAAGGTCAAGGCCGAGGTCGCAGACCTCTGCGCCAAATTCCCGATCTACCCAAACCTGTAAGTTGAAGGACCCGAACCATGAGCTTTCACTCCATTGAACAAGCCCCAGCCCGCCTGAACCGCAGTGAACTGGCCGTTCCGGGCAGCCAGCCCGGTATGTTCGAAAAGGCGGCCACGTCTGATGTGGATGTCATCTTTCTCGACCTGGAAGACGCGGTCGCGCCGGACGAAAAAGAGCAGGCGCGCAAGAACATCATCGAAGCGCTGAACGACATCGACTGGGGCAACAAAACCATGTCGGTGCGGATCAACGGTCTGGACACCCACTATATGTACCGCGATGTCGTGGATGTGGTCGAACAGGCCGGTGAGCGTCTGGACCTGATCATGATCCCCAAAGTCGGCACTGCCGCGGATGTCTATGCCGTCGATATGCTGGTGACCCAGATCGAGGACGCCAAGGGCTACAAGAAGCGGATCGGTTTTGAGCACATCATTGAAACCGCGCTGGGTATGCAGAATGTCAGCGAAATCGCGGCGGCCTCGAAGCGCAACGAAAGCCTGCATTTTGGCGTTGCCGATTACGCCGCTTCGACCCGCGCTCGAACCACGATCATCGGCGGCGTGAACCCCGATTATTCGGTTCTGACCGATGCGGATGTGGATGGCGGACGCATGACCCACTGGGGCGACATGTGGCATTATGCGCTGGCACGTATGGTGGTTGCCGCCCGCGCAAACGGTCTGCGCCCGATTGATGGTCCGTTTGGCGACTTCCAGGACCCGGACGGCTATCGTGCCGCAGCTAAACGTGCAGCGGTACTGGGGTGTGAAGGCAAATGGGCGATCCACCCCAGCCAGATCGCGCTGGCGAACGAAGTGATGTCGCCGTCGGATGCTGAGGTCAACAAGGCTCAGCGCATTCTTGTTGCCATGGCCGAGGCTGAAGCGGCAGGTAAGGGGGCTGTATCTCTGGACGGTCGCCTGATCGACTATGCCTCAATCCGTCAGGCAGAGGTTTTGGTGGAAAAAGCGGGTCAGATCGCTGCGGCCTAAACCGGTTGAATCTGCAAAACAGAAATTGCGAGGGCATGACGTCCTCGCAATTTTTTTGAGCGGTTAGTCGCAATGGGGCTGTCGCAATGTTTTTACGCGACAATCCGAAGAGAAATCTTCATGTGAGTGGTTCCCGTACTTTGGCAATTGCCATCCGTGACCAAATTCTATGCCGGCGCGCTAGATTTAAACGGACTAACCCACAACATTGGGTGGCATCGAAGTTGCACAGCTGATCGAAAGAGCCGGTTTGGAGTCGGATATTGCCCATTAAAGCTGGTTTCGAAGCTAGCCTTCCAATACAGCAGTTTCCATCCGTCTTCATACTTCAGAGAAGTTTTCGACAAAGTCCACTAGCTATCATGCTGGACTCACTCTGTGAATCGTTCACCGCATTTGTGAATCAACACCGACTTTGAACAAACATATCGTTGCAGATGCAACGATATTGGCTTATTCTACATTTAACATGCAACTCGATTCATTTTTTCCATACCGATTGGCTGTGGCGTCCGAAGCTTTCTCAAGAAATCTGACGGATGTCTATGAGCGCGAATTGGGCCTTTCGCGTGAAGAATGGCGATTGCTGTTTCTTCTGGCAAACGCTGAAAGTATGACGTCGCTGGATCTCGCCCGTCGAACAACACTAGACAAAGTCCAAGTCAGCCGGGCTGCTAAGCGACTTGGTGAAAAGGGACTTATTGTTCGCGAGATCCCAGATGAGGATCGTAGAATTCGGGTATATCGGTGTACGCCGGAAGGGTTTCGACAGTTCAGGCATTTACAGCCGAAGGTTCAGGAACGTGCCAATCGTATGCTCAATGCAATGAGCCCCGAGGATCGCGAAGCGCTGGAACAAGGTATTTCAGCGCTTTTGAAAGTCGCCAAATCCGACTGATACAGAGGGCAGAGACCTAAAAGACCTCTGCCCTTTTAGTTTCTCTCACTGCTGATCGATGGCCGCAAGCAACTTGCCAGTGCATGGTCCGAACCCGATTCGATAGTCGTCGCCGCGCGCTGCACCGCGCAGGGTTAGCGTATCTCCGTCTTCAAGAAAGCTGCGTGTTTCGCCACTGTCCAGCGTCAGCGGTTCTTTACCACCCCAGCTAAGTTCCAGAAGGCTGCCGCGGTTTTCCTTTTCCGGACCGGAAATCGTGCCTGAGCCAAGCAAATCACCCACCCGCATCGGGCAGCCGCTGGTGGTGTGGTGCGCTAGCTGTTGGGCGGCGGAATAGTACATCTCGTTGTAGTTGGTGCGCGCGATAATCGTTTCCGAGGCACCGTCTGGTGTTAGTCCTACCTCAAGCGCGATGTCATAGAGCATGGGGCCGGGTTCTTGCAGATAAGGGAGCAGTTCCTTTTCGCGCTCGGGCGTAGAGGTGCGGAAGGGCTCCAGCGCTGCTTTGGTCACGATCCACGGGCTGATCGTCGTTGCGGTAGCTTTAGCTTGAAACGGGCCAAGGGGCTGATACTCCCAAGCCTGAATGTCGCGCGCGGACCAGTCGTTCAGAAGGACATAGCCGAAGATCATGTCATCTGCTTGCTGAACGGAGACGGGGCCGTTCGAAGGTTGCCCAACGATCGCACCCATCTCCAATTCCAGATCAAACCGCCGGGACGGCGCAAAGATCGGAGCATCCATATCCGGGCTTTTGAGCTGACCCCAAGGGCGGCGCACGTCAGTGCCGCTGACCACGACCGAGGACGCGCGACCGTTATAACCGATCGGGATATGCAACCAGTTGGGGGGCAGGGCATTTTCAGGGCCACGGAACATCGTGCCGACGTTGAACGCATGATTGCGGCCCGCGTAGAAATCCGTGTACTCGGCGACGTCAAACGGCAATGCCATCGTGACGGACGCCATCGGGACAAGGTAAGCGGCCAGTTCGTCCTGACGGGAAGAGCCAGCGGCCAGTGCGTCAATCAGATTGGCACGGAAATCAACCCACACCTGAGCGCCAAGCGCCATGAAGCCATTCCAAGAACCACTTGAAAAAACTGCAGCGCCGGGCAGATCAAATTTATTGTCCGCCTCCATCTGAGTGGCGTCGAGGATCTTGTCTCCGATGGCCACACCACAGTGCAGCGCGCCTGCTTCGGTTCTGAAAACGCCGTATGGCAGGTTGTTGAGCGGAAAATCGGTCGTGGCGGAGTTCGCGCTTTCGACCCAAGAGGGAAGGAGTTTCGTCATATTTTCACCTTTAAGCCGCGTCGGGCTGGTTTTCGGGGCGCGCATCGTTGAACGCTGTGAGAGAAAGCGCGCGTTCCTCGATCTCGAGAAGGCGGGAGAAGGGGCTCAAATCAACGCCCCAGCGATGCGCGTTGTAAAGCTGAGCAACAAGGCAGATGTCGGCGAGGTCGGGGGTGTCCCCAAAGCTGAATGTCGTGCCTTCGGGTAACAAGGCCTGATAGGCGGCAAACCCTTCGGTCATCCAATGGCGGAACCAGGCAAGCTGGCCCTCAGTCGTGAGGCCCATATGGGCCTTGAGATAGGCCATGACCTTCAGGTTGTTCACCGGGTGAATGTCCATCGCGATGGTCTGTGCGGCAGCCTGAACGCGAGCGCGCTGCAGCGGGTCTGCCGGTAGTAGCCTGGGCTCGGGCGCAATGGCGTCCAGATATTCGATGATCGCAAGAGACTGGGTCAGGAGAGTGCCATCCCCAAGGTCAAGGGTCGGAACACCCCTGCCGGGATTGAGGGCGGTGTAATCGGGCGCGCTTTGTTCTCCAGCGACCAGATTAACCGGGATGGTCTCATAGCTGAGACCTTTGAGATTCAGGGCAACTCTGACCCTGTATGAGGTCGTAGAGCGCCAATAAGAGTAGAGTTTCATGACCTCACCCAGTAGTTCTTAGCGTATTGCCGAAACCCGTCGGCAATCAGGTCCCGCGCCGGATCGGAAACCCGGCGCGGGGCCGTGCGTCAGGCTTTTTTGTTTAGCTCTTTGGCATGCAGCCAATCTGCGTGTTTCGGTGCTTTCTTGGTTTTCGACCAATCTTCGAGCATCAGCCATTTCACTTCGTCCATCCGCGCCAGCATCGCCTCTTCCTCTGGGTCGGGGCAGGCCAGCTCAATACGGTGACCGGAGGGGTCGAAGAAATAGATCGAGTGGAAGATCGAATGGTCGGTCACCCCAAGGACTTCGACGCCGTTAGCCTCGAGATGCTCTTTGAACTCGATCAGGGTGGTACGGTCTTTGACTTTGAAGGCGATGTGCTGCACCCAGATCGGAGTATTCGGGTCGCGGCCCATCTCAGGCTTGGTCGGCAATTCGAAGAATGCCAGAACATTGCCGTCGCCTGCATCCAGGAACAGATGCATGTAGGGATCCGGCTCGTGGGTCGAGGGCACGTGGTCCTCTGCAATGGCCAGAATGAAATCCATGTTCAGCATCTTGCCGTACCACTCGACGGTTTCCTTGGCGTCTTTGCAGCGATAAGCGACGTGGTGAATTTTCTCGATTTTCATCGTGTCCTCCTTTCCGAAGGGGTTGGGTCAGCGCGGTTCACATCAGTCCCACAAGCCAGAGCGACAGTGAGGGGATCAGGATCAGAAGGGCCAGCCGCAGGATGTCGGCGATCCAGAAGGGCAGAACGCCCTTGAAGATGGTCGCCAGCGACACGTCCTGAAGCACACCTTTGAGAACGAAGACATTCATGCCGACCGGGGGGGTGATCAGGCTGATCTCGGTTGCGACTACGACGACGATGGCGAACCAGATCAGTGCGTTTTCGGGGTCGAGCAGCAGTTCGTTGGCAAACTCCAACTCGAACATTAGCGGGTAAAAGACCGGTACCGTCAGCAGGATCATCGACAGGCTTTCCAGCACGCAGCCGAGTATCATGTAAACTAAGATGATGAACACGATTACGGCCCAGACCGGCATTTCGTTGTCGATCACAAAGCTTGAGAGTGCGTCAGGCAGTCCGGCGAAGTTGATGAAATTGGTAAACAGCTCGGCCCCGATGATGACGGCAAAGATCATCGCTGTGGCACGGATGGAATCCATTGTGGCGGCGAAAAACCCGCTCCAGGTCATCGACCGCAAGGCCACGGCGATCAGCACCGAGGCGCCAGCGCCCATGCCTGCAGCTTCGGTCGGCGTGAAGAACCCGCCATAGATTCCGGTCATGATGAACAGGAACAGGCCGAGCACGCAGAAGACGCCAACCAGATCGGTTCGGCTCATCGGTTCGGTGTTCTCTTCCTCGGGCGCGAGGGCAGGGTTCACGCGAACCGCGACCATGACCGCGCCGAGGTACAGCACCACTCCGATGATGCCCGGAATAATCCCGGCGATGAACAGTTTGGCGATATTGGTCTCGGTCAACAGGCCATAGATGATCAGGATCACCGAGGGTGGGATCAGGATGCCCAGCGTGCCACCCGCCGCGATGGATCCGGTGGCCAGCCGGTCATCATAGCCAAACTTGCGCATCGAGGGCATCGCGACCTTGGACATGGTCGCAGCCGTTGCTAGCGAGGACCCGCACACAGCAGAGAAGCCACCGCAAGAGAAGACCGATGCCATGGCGAGGCCGCCGCGCAGCTTGCCGAACAGCCGGTCGGCGCCTGCAAACAGGCCATGCGCCACACCGGATCCCGCCAATACGTTGCCCATGAAGATAAAGAGAGGAATGACCGACAGGCTGTAGGACAGCGCGGTGTCGAATGCCACTTGGCCGGTCATCGCCCAGGCGGGTTCCCAGCCGCGCATATAGGCAAATCCGAACCCGCCAACCGCCGCCATGGCAAAGGCAATCGGCACCCGCAACAGGATCAGCCCCAGCAGGACGGCAAAACCGATCAGCGACTCAATCATGGCAAAGCCTCCGGGGGTGTTTTGTCGGTGTCGCGCTCTTTCGGCGGTTGCAAACCGCGCAGAAAGGCAATGAATGCTGAGACCATGCAGGAAATGCCTGCCAGATAACCAAAGGGTGCCAGCGGAACCTCTAGCGCGTTACTGACCGCGCCGTCATGGGCTGCCTTGGCGGCATGGGTAAACAGTCGCCAAGAGAAGGTGGCCAGAAGGGCCGCAGAAAACAGCCCGGCAAATGCCGAAAGTAGCCGTTGGGTATGCTTGCCGAGGATCATGTTCAGCAAGTCGACCTCAATATGTTCGCGACGTTCCGTTGTCAGCGGCAGCGCCAGAAAAACCAGGGCTGCGAGCAGAATTTCCGTGAGTTCGAATGCGCCAGAAAGTGGTGCATTCAGAAAGTAACGCCCGATCACATCCACACAGGTGATGAGAATGAGGCAGAACAGGATCAGAGCGGCGCCGGCACCAAGCGTCCTGTCAAGCAGCAGCCCGATATCCAGCCCCTCTTCCGGGGGCTGGTCGGGGAAACGATGGCGAAGCCGCTCCATGGATCAGAAGTCCACGCCAGCCTGCTTGCGCAGTTCTTGCAAGGCTGCTGCACCGTCATAGCCATCTGCCGAGATTGCTTCGGACCACGCTGTTTCGGCGTTTGCGGCCTGAGACTTGATCGCATCAACCACAGCGGCCGGCGCGTCATAGACTTCGATCCCGGCCTTTTCAGCGGCCGCGCTGCCTTTTTCGTCGGCACCGACCCAGGCTTCACCCACCAGTGCAGCAAAAGCCTCGCCCGAGATCCCTTCGATTGCTGCCTGGTCTTCTGGCGAAATCTCGTTCCACTTCCCCTCGTTCATGACCATGAACCAGGTTGTGTTGTAGAGACCGCCGGGCACCGTCATGGTGTATTTGACGTCTTCGGTCAGTTTGAATGCGGCCAGGGCATCATAGGGGAAGGTCACTCCGTCAATAACGCCGCGCGAAAGTTTCTCATAGACCTCGCCCGACGACATGAAGAGCGTCGTTGAGCCCATACCGGACATAAGATCGGAAATGTAGCCGCCTGGAACGCGGATCTTCAGGCCGGCAAAATCATCGGCGGTTTCGATCTTGCGGACATTGTTGTGCAACATGCCCGGGCCATGCACAAAAAGCCCCAGAAGCTTGGTGCCTTCATGCTCTTTCTGAGCTTCCAGCGGGCCGGAATAAACGTTCCAGAACGCCTTGGAGCCTGCCACAGCATCGTCACCGATAAAAGAGAACTGGCCGATCCGAGAACGGGCGAAACGGTCGTCTGTGGTGAAGGAATGCAGACCGTAAGTGATGTCGGCAATACCTTCGGATGCCATATCGTAATGGGCGGGTGGCGGGCCAAGCGGTTTGGCCAGAACTCGGACCGTCACGCGGCCGTCAGTGACTTCTTCAACCTGCTTTGCCCAGGGTTTGATTGCGCCCGTCACGATCGGGTGGCGCGGCGGCAGCCAGCTGGACAGAGCGAGCGTGGTTTCGGCCATCGCGGTCGATGCGAAAGAGAGTGCGATGGTTGTGGCGCCAACGCAGGCAAGGGCGCGAGCTTTAAGGTTCAAATTCATAGTATCCTCCCTAAAAAGTTAGTATCCAGCAGCTTTGATCGCTTCGCTCAGAACTGAGCGCTTGCCGATGTGATTGGCCAGAACCAGGATCAGGCGGGCGTTCAATGCATCGCTTTCATCTTTCTCCAGCCCTTCGTGGGCGGCCAGAAGTTCAGCATAGAAGTCGTCGACGCCATCGATGTTCGGGGTCAAAATCAAGTCAGTCATGAGGTTTACTCCTTGCCGACGGCGCGTCGGATCGAAGCGCGGATTGCATTTTCGTCAAAGCCGGGGCGTCGGGCCGCCACGTGCTGATCCGGGCGGACCAGGTAAACCGCGCTTTCAGCCTCGCCCAGGTAGCGCTTTTTCAGCGCACCGGTTTTGTCATCCTTGACCGAAAGGGCCAGCCGGGTGACCTGAACACCGTCTTCCTCGATCATGTCAGGAGCATCGGCGTCGATGGTCAAAAGGATGAATTTGTCACCCAGCTTGGACAGAAGGAAATCGTCACCCAGCGGAACATCCGGGCAAACTGAGCCGGGGCGTGATCGGGCGGGGCCGTTCAAGGCATCTGCCGAGTTAAGCGGTGAGCCATCATAGGTGCAGGGCACTGACAGACGCCCGGAATTCACCATGGGGCGCGCAAACTCGTACTTCTCGGACAGGGACAGCACGGCGTCGCGCAAAATGCGGCTCGTTTCGGACTTTGGGGTGATGAAATCGGTCGAACGGGTCGAATTCAGGATGTTCTCATCTGCGCCGTGGATGCGCTCAAAGTCGTATGTTTCCAGTAGGCTTTCAGGCGCTTCACCGCGCATCACCATGCCCAGTTTCCAGCCGAGGTTGTCGACATCCTGCATGCCCGAGTTTGCGCCGCGCGCACCAAAGGGCGACACCTGATGCGCCGCATCCCCGGCGAAGAACACGCGACCGTGGCGGAAACTGTCCATGCGCTTGCACTGGAAGGTATAGATCGAGGACCAGACCAGATTGTATTCGACACCTTCGCCCAGGAACGCGTCGAGGCGGCGGCGGATGTTTTCTTCCTTCATCTCTTCTTTGCGGTCGACATCCCAGCCGATCTGGAAATCCACGCGCCAGACATCATCGGGCTGCTTGTGCAGCAGGGTGGACGCGCCCGATCCATGGGTCGGTTCAAACCAGAACCAGCGTTCGGTCGGGAAGCTGTCGTTCTTCATCTTGATGTCGGCAATCAGGAAGCTGTCCTGAAAGACTTTGCCGGTGAAATCCAGATCCAACATTGTGCGCAGTGGCGACGAGGCACCGTCACACCCGATCAGCCATTCCGCTTCAAGCGTGTAGGGACCGTCCGGCGTCATGATTGACAGGGTGACGTGATCGTCGTGCACTTTGACTGCATCCACTCGGTTTTTGCCGCGGATTTCAATCGGTGCCCCCTGCGATTGCAGTTCCTCGAAACGGTCGAGCTGGTAGCTTTCGTAGTAGGGCTGCTGCATGTTGATGAAGGCGGGGTATTCGTGACCTTCTTCGGGCAACAGGTTGAACTCGAACACCTGGCCATCCTTGTGAAAGACCTTGCCGAGATTCCAGACTACCCCTTTATCGACCATCGGTTTGCCGCATCCATAGCGGCCTGCAACCTCAAGGCAGCGTTTGGCGAAACAGATCGCGCGCGATCCCATACCGACGCCTTCGTGGTCGTCCAGTACGAGCGTCGGAATGCCCTGACGCCCAAGATCAAGTGCAGTCGCTACGCCGATCGGGCCACCACCCATCACAACAACCGGGTGTCGCACCGGTGTCGCGGCGTCTTGATCGGTCGATTTCTTATAGGGATAACGCTTGTAGGCAAGCGTGTATCTATCATCGAACATCATTTTTGTCCTCTGGCTGCGCGCGTTTCGATTTGATTGGATACCCGGCCAAAAGGCCGGGCCGGTAGCCTTAGCTCTGCAGGGCTTCCCACATTTCCAGATCACGCTGAGCGGTCCAGATGCGTGGAGTGTCAATACCGCGGGCCTCGTCATAGGCGCGGGCGACATTGAAAGGCAGGCAGTGTTCATAGATCGCGTAGTCGGCGAATTTGGGATCGCATGCTTCGCGTACGGCATCCCATGCTTCTTTCAGTGATCCACCGCGTGCCGCAACCTTAGCTGCGGGACGATAAGTGCTTTCGACAAAATCGCGAGTATTTTCGATGGCAGCATTTACCATGTCCTTGCCGATCAAGGCGTCGCCGCGTCCTGGCGCGATCGCGTCGACGTCGAACCACTTGATATTGTCCAGCGTATCACCCCAATCGTTGAAGTGACCGTCGCCGCAATAGCAAGCCGAGTGATACTCGACGATGTCGCCGGTAAACATGACGTTCTGATCAGGCACATGGATGACGATATCGCCCGCTGTGTGGGCCCGGCCCAGATGCATCAGATCGACCCGGCGATTCCCAAGATAAACAGTCATCGAGTCACTGAACGTGGTGGTGGGCCAGGTCAGACCGGGAATGCTCTCATGGCCTTCGAACAAGCGGGGGAAGCGCTGGAATTCGCTGTCCCAGTCCTCCTTGCCGCGTTCCACGACCATCGCACGCGCCGTGTCGGACATGAGGATTTGCTGTGCGCCGAAAGCACTGGCACCCAGCACGCGAACGGCGTGATAGTGGGTTAGCGCCACGTGGGTGATCGGCTTGTCAGTGACAGATCGCACGCATTCTATCACCTTGTTCGCCAGACGCGGAGTGGCCTGCGCCTCGACAATCATCACGCTGTCATCGCCGATGATCACGCCCGAGTTCGGATCGCCTTCGGCGGTAAAGGCATAAAGACCTTCGCCCACCTCGGTGAACGAGATTTTCTTTTCAGTCATGTCCCCTTGAGACGCGAATGCCTTGGCCATGTGTGTCCTCCAAAGATGCGATACTGCCAGAACTCTGCCGTCTTTACCCAAAGTCAGACAGGTCGTTACATTTGCAACAAATGTCGTTGCATATGAAACGAAAGTCAACACTTAATAACGCAAGTAAACTCAACCTATTGCTTTTACACGATTTCGAAAGACACTAAGGAGCCAACTCAGGAGTTTCTAAATCTCTGCAGCGTAGTAGAAGTCTGATTCTCAGTGCTTCGTTGCGGGCTTTTTGCGCCAGTTTCGAGTGTGCCACCGTTAGGTTCGCAAGTTCGCTGACAGCTATGCCGACATTCGCAGCAAGTTCCGTCATATGTTTCGGCTGGTTATTCGGTGCGCGCCGGATGCATATTCACTCGGGTGATTTGCAATCACTTGGTCGCGTGCCAGAATCCGCACGAAACCAAAGGGTTCGAGCTTTGCTGCGGATCCGGAGAGAATTTTGTCTGACAAAGAACGGGAAACAAGGTTGTTGTCAGGTTTTGACTGTCCCGTCCGCAACCCATTCGTCAAACTGCGCTAGCACTGCGTCACAAAACGCAGCATCGTTTATATGAACGTCCAACTCGGTCATCGGTACCCGTCCTGGCATGACTTTGCGGGCCTCATCTACCATATCGGCCAGCGCTGCCGGATCATGCGCCTCTTCACCTTCCTTGTCCCAGGCCTCGACTCCCTGAATAGGCAAGAAGAAATGCACCGGCCCGGTTGCAGCCTCCAGCCGGTTGGCCAGTTCCCGGATCCAAGCGCGGCGCTCGTCGCCGTTGAAGACCGAGCTTTTGATCAGCCGATTGTGCTCATGAAACGGTCTGTCGGCGTATTGTTCGGGAATGTCCTGCCAGCCCGCGAAATCCAGTAGGTCCAGCGCGCCCGGAGCGACCATCTGGGGGCTGCCCGCTCGTCCGGCATTGGTCACGCGGTCCTGGCCGCTGGACACGACCGAGCCTGCCATCAGGTTGCCGAACTCCTGCATGCAGAAATCCATTACACAGGCAAAGGCACCTTCGCCTGCCAGCTTCTCGAACGCCATGCCGCCCATGCCGGTTGAATGGAACACGGCCACTTCGAAGCCACGCTTTTCCAGTGCCGGTTTCAGCGTCTTCATGTAACGCAGGCAGGACGAGCCAAGACTGGTCATCCCGATCAGCGGCCTGCTTCGATTTGGCGCGATGGCGGCCTTGGCCGCGCCGACGACCGCCCCGGCGGCTTGGGCCAGCGAGGATTGGCAGATCGAGTTCATGCCGTAAAGACCACCTGCCCACAGGATCATCTGGATGTCCGGCGCCAAACGTTGCGGCGGGATTAGCGGCGAAAAGCTGACCGTCGATACGATGTATTTCGGTACGCCCATTGGCAGGGCCTGCGCACAGTCCAGCGCCAGATCGGTACCCATAGTGCCGCCGGTGGCCAACATCCCATCGAACCGGCCTTCGGCATAGGACTGCGCCACCACTTTAGCGGCGCCTGCCGCCATCACGCGGAAGGCCTTGTTTTCGTCGCCCTGTGCGATGACCTCTTCAATGGTCATGCCACCAGCGGCCGCCACGTCGTGTTTCGAAATATCCGTTGGCGTTTGAGGGTCACCTAGAACCGAAACATCCATGGTCAGAACGTCCGCACCCTGCGCCCGGATGGCATCCTCGATAAATCGCATCTCGGGGTCTTTGGTGTCGTAAGTGCCGATCAGCAGGATTGTTTTTGTGGTCATGATGCCCTCCCGTTCACGGATCAGAGTTTGATCCAGGCCGTTTTCAGATCGAAGTACTTTTCCAACGCATGCAAGGATTTGT
Organism: Ruegeria sp. SCP11; assembly: GCF_040329455.1. Taxonomy (NCBI): domain Bacteria; kingdom Pseudomonadati; phylum Pseudomonadota; class Alphaproteobacteria; order Rhodobacterales; family Roseobacteraceae; genus Ruegeria; species Ruegeria sp. SCP11. The sequence goes on from NZ_JBDZYG010000010.1 coordinate 12,454, forward strand.
CATGCCCGTTGCCCGATTGGCCGACGCCGCCCAACGGTACGGTCAGATCAGCCCCGCCATATGTGTTCACATGCACCACGCCGGTTTTTATCCCTGCAACCATGCGATGTGCGCGGCTGAGATTCGAGGTCCAGACACCGCCCGCCAAACCGTAGACGGTTGCATTGGCCAGACGGATCGCCTCGCCTTCGTTCTTGAACGGGGTGACGGCCAGAACCGGTCCAAAAACCTCGTTCTGGAACAGGTTGTCGGTCTCTTTCACATCCGCCATTACGGTAGGGGCCATATAGTAACCCCCGGTTTCGGTCAGTATTCGGTCGCCGCCAGTGCGGCGTTCAGCCCCTTCGGCTTCGGCTTTGGAAACGAAGTCCAGATTTGCCTCCAGTTCGGTCAGGCTGTGGACCGCACCGATCTGGCTGTTCAGGTCAAGCGGGTCTCCGACGCGGAAGGCCTCAGCGTGGCGCGATACTTCTGCAACGAAATCTTCGTAGATATCTTCCTGCACCAGCAGCCGGGATCCCGCGACGCAAACCTGACCTGAGTTTCGGAATATCCCCGCCGCCGAAACTTTGGCAGCTTCGGCTAGATCAGGTGCGTCGTTAAAGACGATATTGGCGGATTTGCCGCCTAACTCCAGATAACAGCGTTTCAAGTTCGACCGCGCTGAGTATTCCAACAGCTGCCGCCCTGTCGCGCCTGATCCGGTAAACACCATAATGTCCACATCCATCGACAGCGCCAGCGCTTCACCCACGACCGAGCCTCGCCCGGTCACCACGTTCAACACCCCGTCGGGCACCCCGGCCTCAGCAGCCAGCTCCGCAATCTTCAGCAGACTAAGCGACGCACTTTCTGCTGGTTTCAACACAACGGAATTGCCTGCCGCCAGCGCTGGAGCGATCTTCCAACTGCCGATCATCAGGGGGAAATTCCACGGAACAATTGCCCCCACGACACCAACCGGAGCGTGATGAACAAGGCCCAGAACGTCATGGCCCGTCGGTGCAACCTGACCGTAAATCTTGTCGATAGCTTCGGCATAATAGCGGAAAGTGGCTGCCGCCGAGAGAGCTTCGGCCTTGTAGGCCATATTGATCTCGGTCCCATTGTCTCGCACGCCCAGAACGGCGATTTCCAAAGCGCGTGCCTCGATCAGATCGGCCAATTTCAACAGCACTTTCTTGCGTCTCGCCGGAGCCATGCGTGACCAGCGGCCATCTTCAAAAGCTACCCGCGCTGCTTGCACGGCCGCATTGACGTCTACTGGGCTGCCCTCGGCGATGAGGGCCAGAGGCTGGCCGTCGATCGGTGACAACACCTGATGTTGCGCGCCCGTCTCTCCGGCGTGGAACGCGCCGTTGATGAAATGGCCGCGCGGGGTAATCTCCTGCGCGCGCAGCGTGTCAATCGCGGACTGATCCATGAGAGCTATCCTTGCTGAGTTGTGTCTTCGTCGAGAACGGGCTGCGGCTTGATGCGTTCCTTGTGCTCCTGCACCAGCGTACGGATATGCAGCAGGATGATGCCCAGGATCATGACAAACAGGATCGCGGCGATCGGCCGGTCGATGAAATCAAGTGGTGTTTTCACCCGTGCCATGGCGCTGCGCAGCTTGACCTCCATGATACCGCCCAGAACCATGCCAAGAATGATCGGCACAATCGGCAGGTTCAGGCGCTTCAGGATCAGGCCGAAGACGCCAAACCCGGCTGCAATCGCACAATCAGTGACCGAGTTACGCAGACTGAACACGCCGACAAACGATAGGGTCAGGATCATGATGCCCAGAAAGCGCGTCGGGATCTGGATGATCTTCAGCAGCAGGTTGGTCGAGAACAGCAGGAACACCAATACGATCACGTTCAATAGGATCAGCGACATGTAAAGCGCCATGACGAAATCCAGTTGATCGGCAAACAGCTGCGGGCCAGGGATCACGTTGTGAACATAGAAGACCGACAGCATCATCGCGGTCAGCGCTTCACCAGGAATACCTAGTGCCAGCAGAGGGATCATCGCCGCACCGGGTACGGCGTTGTTGGCCGCCTCGGACGCCACCAGCCCCTCGGGCGAGCCATCACCGAACTTGTCGGGGTCTTTCGATGTCTTTTGCGCGTAGGTGTAAGACAGGAACTGCGAGGTGAACTCGCCCGTGCCCGGCACCATCCCCATGATCACGCCCAGCGATGAAGAAACGGTGGCAACACGTTTCAGGCCGAGCAGTTCCTTGAGTCCGGCAAAGATGTTGCCGCGCACGTGGGCTTCTCCCGGTGCGTGTTCCTTGTCGATCAGTAGCAGCAAGGCCTGACTGATCGCGAACAGGCCCAGAACCACAACGATCAGATCCACGCCTGAGGACAGCCAGGTTTGATCAAAGGTAAAGCGCTTGGTGTATTTGACCGGCTCCAAGCCGACAGTGCTGAGGAAGATGCCAAAAAAGGCCAGCATCGCGGCCGAGAAAGTCTGACCGCGATGGGCCAGGATTACCAATAGGACGCCCATGAAAGCGGCAAGGAATATCTCGCGGCTGCCGAAATGCGGAGCGACCCAAGCGAGCACCGGTGACAGGACAATCAGGCAGATGATTGAGAACACGCCACCGAAGAATGACGCGGAATAGGCCAGCGACAGCGCTCGATGGCCCTCGCCCCGTTTGGTCATGGGATAGCCGTCATATGTGGTCAGTGCGTTTACCGCGGTGCCGGGTGTGTTGATCAGAATGGCCGGGATCGCGCCGCCATACATGGATGAGCCGTAGATGCCCAGCAACAGGGTCAGACCGACAATGGGTTCGAAAGCAAAGGTGGCGGGCAGCAGGATCGCAATGGCCACTGCGGCGCCGACACCGGGCAGCGCCCCGATGATTACGCCACCGACCGAGCCGATGATAAGCGCAACAAGGACTTGCCATTGGGCCAGAATTGCAAAGCCGGAAATCAGATTGTCCATGCCGACCTCACAGATAGGTCAGCGCGAAAACGCGCACAGAGTCAGGCAGATATTCGTACATCCTGCCTGCCGGTATGTTGACCTGTAAGAGTGCCCGAAACACGACGGCGACGACCGCTCCAAATGCAAGGGCAATGCTAATGGCGCCGGGTGTTTGGAAGCCGGTACGCACGGCCAATAAGGCAGCAAACAACATAGTCGAGGGCAGGTAGCCCAGCCACGGCACTGCGACTACGTAAATCAAGAAGTAGATGACGTATTCCAGAGAATTCAGCCAGAAGGCGAGTTCTCTCCAACGTCCAGGGATGCGGGGGGATAGAAACGAGCCCAGCAAATGAAAGCCGGAGAATATCACCATGCCCCAAATGGCCACTGTTGGCCACAACGCCGGCTGCGCAAACCATTTGGTACGTTTGACCGCCTGGGTTTCGGTCCCCAATTTGCTAAGCAGAAACAGCGCGAACGCAAAGAAAAAAGTGGCAAAGACGATGTCGCCGGGGCGGCGATACCTTCTGAACATGTCCTGAAGTGTTTTTGCAATCATCATGTCCCTCCCCGACATGCAACAGGGCGCAGGTAACCTGCCTGCGCCCCGTCAGGTGCTTATTCGCCCAGAATCTTTTCGATTGTTGCGAAAGAAGCCTTATCCTGTTCGATTTGCGCGTTCGAAGCATCCGGATCCTGCCAGTAGATCAGCGCTCCGGTTTCCTCGGCAAGCTGTTTGGCCGTGTCCGATTGCAGCGCCTTTTGGGCCGCAGCGGTGATCTTTTCGCGTGCCTCGGGTGGCGTATCCTTGTGAACGAACAAGCCGTTCCACAATGCCAGCGGCAGGTCCGGGTTGATCTCAACGACCGTGGGGGTATCCGGAACCAGTGAAATCCGTTCGCCACCGATGCTGGCCAGTACGTTCACCTGATCGAGACAGGGCAGAACGAGCTGCAGAGTTGTATTGATCACATCCACGTCACCTGACGCCAGCGTGTTGCAGTCCAGCGCATCGAATGCTGCTTCGCTTGCAAAGTCGAAGCCGCTGCTGACTGCGGCCGCAAAGGTGACCTGAGTGGGTGGCAAGACCGATCCGAAGTGGCCAAGCGCCACATCGTTTTCTTTGCCGTGTTCCACCAGTTCTTCCCAGTTCGAGAACGGCGCATCTTTGCTGGATGCGATCACGAAGGGATAGGTTAGGAATATCCCGATGGGATCGAATGGGTTCGGATTGAGTTCGGGTATTCCGATTTCTGGTCCAATAACCGGAACGCCAATTACGAATGAGCCGATGGTGTAGCCATCGCCCGGAGCGGTCGCGACCTCGACCGCGCCTGGGAACGGGCCGCCGCCGCCACCTGGCTTGTTCACCACTGCAGCTGGCACGCCGTACATGGCCTGAAACTCGTCCGCAATCATACGCGTCAGCACGTCTTCCAAATCACCCGGAGGCCATGGAACAACAAAGGTTACAGGTTTCTCAGGATACTCCGCCAGTGCAGTTGTAGCTGACGCGACAAAGGCGGCGGTTGTAAGGAATTTCTTCATTGACACCTCCCGTGGTGGTTCAATACTTGAACCGAGTTAGCAATATTAATGTTGCTTTGTTAAGTGCATTCTGTCAAGTATTACCTAAGCGAGAGGACGTAAAACACATGGGTACCGCACTTAAAGCCCTAAAAATGCTGGATTTATTTTCAAGCTCGCAGCCGGAAATTGGCCTGAGTCACATTGCGCGCCTGTCCGGTTCGAACAAGGCAACCACCCTTCGGCACCTGCGCGCGCTGGAAGAATTCGGGCTGATCGAGCAGAATCCGCAAACCAAATCCTACTCTATCGGGCCAGCGGCCCTGCGGCTCGCGGCGCTTCGGGAAATCGCCCGCCCCGGTCTGGAGGGTGCCCGGCAGAAAATGCAGACGGCTATGCAGGAGGTTGGCGAAAGCCTGCATCTGACGCTTCTGGAAAAAGATACTCTGCAAACCGCGCTGGTGGTTGAGACCACAAAGCACAGCGTGCGCGTCAGCCTGGACCCCAGCGAGATCATTCCAATCAACGCCACCGCCTCCGGCCTGTGCATGTTAAGTTTTGGCCCAGGTTTCCTGCTGGAACGACTGGATACCGATCCGCACAAGCGCTTTACCGAAACCACTCTGACCGATCCCGAGCAAATTCGTGCGCGGGTCACGGATATCAAGCAGGCCGGTTGGGCCAACAGCAATGGCAGCTATGAAGACGGCGTATTCGGTTTTGCTGCCCCGATTTTTGGTATCGACCAGATCGCCATAGGCACCATCGCCATCGCCGTGCCCGAGATTCGCGCCACCAGTGCGCGATTGCCCGAGATTCTAGCTGCACTGAATACCCTCTCGAAGGATCTGACTGCGAATTTTGGCGGCCAGATGCCCGAGGCCTTTCCAACCGAGTTCCTCCCATGACCGATGGGCGGACAAACCTCCGGAGACCCGCGATATGAAAGACTCCAACTTTCTGAAGGAAAACAACGCCCGTTATTTCTGGCAGCCGATGGCGCATCCGGCTGACAGCCAGAAAAACCCGCCGACCATCCTGACCGGAGGTGAAGGGGTCAGCATTATCGACGTTGACGGCCACAAGGCGCTGGATGCCGTGGGTGGGTTGTGGAACGTCAATCTGGGCTATTCCTGCGATCCGGTGAAGCAGGCCATCGCTGACCAGTTGAACGCACTACCTTATTACTCGACCTTTCGCGGCACTAGCAACGACAAGGCCATCGAACTGTCCTATGAATTGGCGCAGTTCTTTGCGCCAGACGGGTTGACCCGCGCCTTCTTTACCTCGGGTGGATCGGACTCGGTCGAGATCGCGCTGAAACTGGCGCGTCAGTATCACAAAGTACGTGGCGAGGCGGGCCGCACCAAGTTCATTAGCCTCAAACAGGGCTATCACGGCACCCATTTCGCCGCCGCTTCGGTCAACGGCAACCAGAAGTTCCGTTCCGCCTACGAACCGATGATGCCCGGCTGTTTCCACATTCCGGCCCCGTGGACATATCGCAACCCGTTCGATGAGACCGACCCTGAGCGTCTGGCGCAACTCTGTGTCAAAGCTCTGGAGGCCGAGATCGCGTTCCAAGGTGCGAACACTGTCGCCGCTTTCATCATGGAACCTGTTCTGGGGGCAGGGGGTGTGATCCCGCCGCACAAGAGCTTCATGCCGATGGTGCGCGAGGTCTGCTCGAAACACGGTGTTCTGCTGATCTCGGATGAGATCATCACAGCCTTCGGCCGCACCGGTAGTGAAAGCGGTGCGCGGCATTGGGGTGTGCAGCCGGATATCATGACCACTGCCAAGGCCATTACCAATGGATACTTCCCTTTCGGTGCAGCGATGATCTCGGGTGAAGTGGCCGAAGTGTTCGAAAATGATACCACCGGCCAGGCGTCGGTCGATCAGGGTTACACCTATTCAGGACATCCGGTTGGTGCGGCGGCTGCATTGGCAGCTCTGTCGGAAATCAACCGTCTGCGTGTCTGGGAAAACGCTGCCGCGCGGGGCGATGAGCTTTATGCCGGCCTTCAGAAACTGGCCGAGGAATACGACGTGATCGGAGACGTACGCGGTGGCGAGGGATTGATGTGCGCGCTCGAGTTGGTCTCGGATAGCGCCACCAAGGCCCCGATTGCCAAACATTTGCCGCTGCAGGTGCAAAAGGCGGCGTATGAAGATGGTGTGATGGTTCGCGTGTCCGGCAACAACATCATCTTGTCGCCGCCGCTGATCATCACCTCTGATGACGTGGTCAAAATCCTGTCCGCGTTGGATACCGGGCTGGCGACTCTTTAACTACCGCTCACCTGGCCTCGTCCGGTTTGGGCGGGGTCAGACTTTGACCGCCTGCAATTCTTCGAGCAGGTCCAGCAAGTTGTCGAGCTTTTCGCGACCCATCTGCGCTTCGATATTGTTGGAAATCGCCAGTGAGGTGGCAAGGTTTTCTTCGAGAATCCGGCGACCCTCATCGGTGATTTGAACCATTGTGCGACGCTTGTCTTGGTTGTCCTGACGGCGGGTGATCTGGCCTTCGGCCTCCATCGTGCGCAGGATGCGGGTAAGGCTGGGCAACAACAGACAGGCCTCGTGCGCGATGGTGCTTTGCTCAACTTCGCCCAACTCGTCCAACACGCGCAGGATACGCCACTTCTGTTCGGTCAATTGAATGCCCTGCAGCATGTCGCGCACGGGGGCCATGACGGTTTCGCGGGCGCGCAGCAACGCAATCGGAAGAGAGCGTGCGGTGCTCTTTGTGTGACTTTGAGTGTTCATGCGGTCTTCTAGAATGCCATTTCTGAAATTGCAAAGATTAACAAAGCAAGCACTTGACAGCGGCGATTTAAAATAGTAAACATGTTAACAAATAAAGGAGGGCGCATGCCACATTTTCACGTCGAATATTCCGGAAATCTGGAAGACAAGATCGACATGGCTGGCCTGTGTGAGTGCATCCGGGCAACTGCGGCTGGTATCGACACCTTTCCAATGCCGGGCATTCGCGTCCGCGCCACGAAGGTCGACCACTACGCCATTGCAGACGGCAATTCCGCGCATGGGTTCATCGACATTTCGATCCGTCTGCGCGCCGGGCGGCCCGACGAGGTTAAACAGAACGCCACTGCCCGTATTTTTGACGTGGTCAAGGCGTATCTGACACCGGCCCTCTTGCAGCATTCCATCGCGCTCTCGCTTGAGATGCGCGACATCGACCCGAACCTTTCGCCCAAGACCGGCACGATCCGGGACCATTTGGCTGCGAATACCCAGGAGACCTGAAGCATGAGCGCACTGGATACAAACATCGATAAACTGGCGGGTTTCTTGGCGCGCTTTAAAGAGACAGGCATCAAGAACCGCATTGCCGGAGAGGATCGCAACGGGGCGGCAGGTGTGTTTCAGTCCACATCACCGGTCGATAAATCGGTGATCTGCGACGTGGCGCATGGCACGGCGGACGACATAGACGCCGCAGCTAAGGCTGCCCACGCCGCCTTTGCCGAATGGCGCGACATGCCCGCCAACGAACGCCGTCGCATTCTGCTGAATGTGGCCGACGCCATTGAGGCGCGCGCCGAGGAAATCGCGCTGTGTGAATGCTGGGACACAGGGCAGACCCTGCGGTTCATGTCCAAGGCAGCGCTGCGCGGGGCAGAGAATTTTCGTTACTTCGCGGATCAGGTTGTGCAGGCGCGCGACGGCCAGCACTTGAAATCGCCGACCCTGATGAACGTTACGACCCGCGTGCCGATTGGTCCAGTGGGCGTGATCACCCCGTGGAACACGCCGTTCATGCTGTCGACCTGGAAGATTGCGCCGGCGTTGGCCGCAGGTTGCACCGTGGTTCACAAGCCGGCAGAGGACAGTCCTCTGTCCGCCCGCCTGCTGGTGGAAATCGCCGAAGAGGCCGGTCTGCCCAAGGGCGTGTTAAACACCGTCAACGGCTTTGGCCCCGACGCCGGCAAAGCGCTGACCGAGCATCCGCTGATCAAGGCCATCGCCTTTGTCGGAGAAAGCCGCACCGGCAGTATTATCACCAAGCAAGGTGCCGACACGCTCAAGCGGATGCATCTGGAACTGGGCGGTAAGAACCCGGTCATCGTGTTCGACGATGCCGATCTGGATCGGGCACTGGATGCGGTGATCTTCATGATCTACTCGATCAACGGCGAACGCTGCACGTCATCCTCGCGTCTGCTGGTACAGGACACCATCAAGGAAGAGTTCGAGGCCAAACTGGTCGAACGTGTGAACAACATCAAGGTCGGCCACCCGCTGGACCCGGCTACCGAGATTGGCCCGTTGGTGACAGAAGAGCACTACAACAAGGTGACCAGCTATTTCGACATCGCTGAAGAGGACGGCGCGACCGTCGCCGCTGGTGGTGTGAAGGTGGGGGAAGAAGGTTATTTCGTGCGCCCGACCCTGTTCACCAACGCCAACAACCAAATGCGTATCGCACGGGAAGAGATATTTGGCCCGGTCCTGACCTCGATCCCGTTCTCTAGCGAGGATGAGGCGCTGGAGATTGCCAACGACACGCCCTATGGCTTGACCGGCTATGTCTGGACCAACGACTTGACCCGAGCACTGCGCTTTACTGACAAGCTTGAGGCTGGGATGATCTGGGTGAATTCGGAAAATGTCCGTCACCTGCCCACGCCGTTTGGTGGCGTCAAAGCATCGGGCATCGGACGTGACGGCGGTGACTGGTCGTTCGAGTTCTATATGGAGCAAAAGCACGTCGGCTTTGCCACCGGTCAGCACAAGATCATGCAACTGGGTAAGCTGTAACAGCCTGCCTCAACAGAATCTGGAAACGCGCATACCTCAACCTCTAGGAGGAGAATATGGGAGAAATCGTTCTCGCAGCCAAAATGACCCATGTGCCGACCATGCTGATGTCCGAGCAGGAAGGCCCGGTCAAAGGCGCGCGTCAAACAGCAATCGACGGGCATCGGGAAATTGCACGGCGCGCAAAGGAATTGGGCGCCGATACGGTGGTGATCTGCGACACGCATTGGGTCGTCAATGCCGGTTTCCACATCAACGCGAACAAGCATTTCGAGGGCCTGTTTACCTCGAATGAATTCCCGCAATTCATCAAGGACCTGCCTTACGAATATGATGGCGACCCGACGCTTGGGGATGCCATTGCCGATATCGCAACGAAAAAGGGCGTACACACGCTCAGCCATCAGGTGGACAGTCTGGAACTGGAATACGGCACCCTTGTTCCGATGCGTTTCATGAGCCGCGAGGCGGACTTCAAGGTGGTATCGATTGCTGCCTGGTGCACCGTTCACAGCCATGAGGAAAGCCGCCTTGTCGGCGAAGCCATCCGCGAGGCGGTGGAGGCCAGCGACAGCAAGGTTCTGCTGGTCGCGTCCGGATCGCTGAGCCACAAAATCTGGCCAAACAAGGATTATGTCGCAAACAATGGTACATTCACCATCAGTTCGGAATTCAACCGCCAGGTGGACCTGCATGTTCTGGATATGTGGCAGGCCGGAGATCACGCGACATTCCTAAAAATGCTGGGCGAGTACGCCAATTTCTGCTGCGGCGAAGGGTCGATGCACGACACTGCCATGCTCTACGGCGCACTGGGATGGGACAGGTATGATGCGAAATGCGAGGTTGTCACCGAATATTTCCCGTCCTCCGGCACCGGACAGACCAACGTAATCTTCCCGGTGACCTGAACGGGCTGACAGGCGCGCAACGCATTTATGGAGAGGAGAGGATCATGGGAAAGATTGTACAGGCTGCGAAGATTACGCACGTGCCAAGTATCTGGATGTCCCACACGATGCCGAAATACAAAGGCATCCGCCAATCTGCCATCGATGGATATGCGCGCCTGCGTCAGGATGCGATTGACCGCAAGGTCGACACCTTCGTCATTTTCGACACGCACTGGATCACCAATCAGGGTTTTCACCTGAACACGAAAGAGCATCACAAGGGCCGTTTTATCAGTCACGAACTGCCGCACATGCTGGCGGATATGGAGTTCGACTATCGCGGTGATCACGAGCTGGGAGAAACCATTCTTGACGTTCTGAGAGAGCGAGGAGAACGTGCCCTTGGCCATTCCCACCCCGATATGGGTATGGAATACGGCACCCTTCTGCCGATGCATTTCATCAATGACGGGGTCAACGCACGCGTCCTGCCGGTCGCGGTCAACCAATTCTCGTCCATTGCCGAAAACCGGGTCTGGGGCGAGGCCATTGCCGAGGGCATCCGGCGGTCCGGGCGCAATGTCTCGATTTTGGCCTCGGGTTCGCTCAGCCATGACTTTTCGCCCAACGAACGTTCACAAGACGGGCTGAACTCGGTCAACGGTGAGTTCAATCGGCAGATGGACCTGCGCGTTCTGGAGCTGTGGGAGCAGGGCCGCTTCGAGGAATTCCTCGAGCTTCTGCCCGACTACGCCAAGAAATGCGCTGGCGAATGCGCCATGAACGACACCGCCCTTCTGTTCGGTGCTCTAGGTTGGGGCAGCTACAATGGCAAGATCGACATCTACACGCCCTATTTCGGAAGCTCCGGCACAGGTCAGGCCAATATCAGCTTTTCGGTCTGAGGCCGGAACATAGGAACGTACCATATGACAGAATTGCATTTGAATGATCCCTCGCTGCTGGTTGAAGCCGCGCGGGTGGGGTCTAGGTGGGTTACTGCGTCCGAGGTTGCAACCTCATTGGATGTGACCAACCCGGCCACGGGCGAGTTGATTGGCCGAGTGCCCAATTTGGGTTCTGCTGAAACCGCCGAAGCGATTGCCGATGCGCAGCGCGCCCAGATAGGTTGGGCTAAGCGCACAGCCAAAGAGCGCAGTCAGATCCTGCGTCGTTGGTATGATCTGATGATGGAAAACCAAGAGGATCTGGGCGCCATCCTGACTGCCGAACAAGGTAAACCTTTGGCCGAAGCCAAGGGCGAGATTGCCTATGGCGCCAGCTTCATTGAGTGGTTCGCCGAAGAGGCCCGTCGCGCGTATGGCGATATCACCCCCGGTCACGCACCGGACAAACGTATCATCACCGTCAAGCAACCGATCGGGGTGGTCGCAGCGATCACACCGTGGAACTTTCCCAACGCCATGATCACCCGCAAGGCCGGCCCGGCCTTTGCTGCCGGGTGTTCGATGGTGCTGAAACCAGCTAGCCAAACCCCGTTCTCGGCCATTGCACTGGCGGTGCTGGCGGATCGAGCCGGTCTGCCCGCGGGCCTGTTCTCGGTCGTCACCGGCTCGGCGCGCGCCATCGGTGGTGAAATGACCTCAAGCAAGATCGTGCAAAAACTGACTTTTACCGGCTCGACTGAGATCGGCGCGATGCTCTATGCGCAGTGCGCGCCAACGATCAAGAAACTGGGGTTGGAACTGGGCGGCAACGCGCCCTTTATCGTCTTCGACGACGCCGATCTGGACGCTGCCGTCGAAGGCGCCGTGATCGCCAAGTTCCGCAACAACGGCCAGACCTGCGTCTGCGCCAACCGCATCTATGTACAGGCCGGTGTCTATGACGCCTTTGCCGAAAAGCTGGCCGCAAAGTTGGCGACAATGCCCACAGGAAATGGGTTTGACGAGGGCATTATATTTGGTCCACTGATAGATCAGGCGGCCGTGGAAAAAGTGACCGAACATGTCGCTGACGCCACCGCAAAAGGCGCGAAGGTGACGTTGGGCGGCAAACCACACGCATTGGGCGGCACCTTTTACGAACCGACCATTCTGACCGATGTGACTGCCGATATGGCCGTGGCCACCGAAGAGACATTCGGTCCGGTCGCACCTCTGTTCAAATTCGACACTGAATCCGAAGTCGTGGCCGCAGCCAATAATACCGAGTTTGGTCTTGCGTCGTATTTCTACTCACGCGATCTCGCTCGCGTCTGGCGTGTGTCCGAGGCCCTGGAATATGGCATGGTCGGCATCAATACCGGTCTGATCTCAACTGCCGAGGCCCCCTTTGGCGGGGTCAAGATGTCGGGGCTGGGTCGCGAGGGTTCGCGCTACGGTCTGGATGACTTCATGGAACTCAAATACCTGTGCATGGGCGGGATCAACGCCGCCGAGGAGGCCTGATGCGCTTTGCAACCTACACCGCCAATGGTGAAACCTTTTTCGGCGCAATCACTGACGCAGGTGCGATTGCCCTGAATGACGCTTTCCCAGCTCACGCAAGCCTTTTCGAGGTGATTGCCGCAGGGGCCTTTGATCAACTGGCCCTGGCTGCTGAGGGCAAGCCCGTCACGCATACGGATTTCATCTATGAGATGGTTATGCCGGATGCCCGCCGTATCCTTTGTGTTGGCGTGAATTTCCCTGATCGGAACGCCGAATATAAGGATGGCAGTGACCAGCCGAAATACATGTCGCTGTTCCCGCGCTTTGCCAGCGGCTTTACCGGCCATGACCGCCCGCTTGTCCGCCCGCCGGAAAACCATACTCTCGATTACGAAGGCGAAGTGGCCATCGTGATTGGTAAAACGGGCCGCCGGATTTCTCAGGACGATGCTTATGATCACATTGCTGCGCTGACGCTTTGTAATGAAGGCACGATCCGCGACTGGGTGCGCCACGCCAAGTTCAATGTCACGCAGGGTAAGAACTGGGACAATACCGGTGCGATCGGCCCTTGGCTGGTGCCCTTCACCAACGCCGCCCAACTGGACGACGCACGCATTCAGACCCATGTAAACGGGGAACTGCGTCAGGACGATACGCTAAACCGCATGATGTTCCCGATCCGGCGTGAGATCGAATATATATCGACCTTCATGACCCTACAGCCTGGCGACATCATAGTCACCGGTACGCCCACTGGCGCAGGCGCGCGGTTCGACCCGCCGAAATACTTGGTCCCTGGTGATGTGGTCGAGATCTCGGTCGCAGGCTTCGGTACCCTGCGAAACACAATCGAGGACGAACTGGTATGACGCCCGAGGATCACGCCCGCGCGGCAGCCGAACTGTTGAAAGCCGAACAATCCCGCGAACAGATAGGCCTGCTGACTCTGCGCCATCCCGAAATGGGAATGGACGACGCTTACGAAGTGCAAAACGCCATCTATCGCCAGAAATTGGCCGAGGGGCGCAAGGTGATCGGCTGGAAGATCGGGCTGACCTCAAAAGCCATGCAGTATGCGCTAAACATAGACATCCCCGACAGCGGGATACTGTTCGATGATATGGCGTTTGAGAATGGCGGCACTGTACCAGCTGGCCGTTTCATCCAGCCGCGGATCGAGGCCGAAATCGCCTTTGTGATGAAATCTGCCGTGGGGGGAGAGAACGTCACCCGTGACGACATCATCACCGCGACCGACTACGTCACTCCTTCGATTGAAATTCTCGATACGCGTATTCAGCGCGTGGACCCTGAGACCGGCAAGGCGCGCACTGTGTTCGATACGATCAGCGACAATGCCGCCAATGCGGGCATCGTATTGGGCGCCGAACGCCATGCGGTCGATGCCTTCGACCTGCGCTGGGTTGGCGCGCTGACCTTCCGAAATGGCGAGATTGAGGAAACTGGTCTGGGCGCAGGCGTTCTAAACGACCCGGTTGAAAGTGTCGTCTGGCTTGCCCGCCGTATGGCGCAGTATGGCCAAAGCATTGAACCCGGTCAGGTGATCCTGTCCGGCAGCTTCATCCGCCCGGTCGAATGCCCCTCGGGCACCGAAATCCACGCGGATTTCGGCCCCTTCGGTTCGGTCGACATCTACTTCGCGTAAAGGAGCGCTCATGCCTGCGCCACAGAACACATTCAAGGCCGCGCTTAAGGCGGGCAACCCCCAGATCGGCTGTTGGGTCGGACTGGCCAACTCCTATGCTGCCGAGATCGCTGCGACTGCGCAGTTTGACTGGTTGCTGGTTGACGGGGAACACGCGCCAAACGATCTGCGCTCGATCCTCGAACAGGTGCAGGTGATCGAAGGTACAGGAAGTACGGCAGTTGCGCGTTTACCGATTGGTGAGACCTGGATGATCAAGCAATATCTCGATGCGGGCGTTCAGAACATTCTTGTGCCGATGGTCGAAAGTGGTGATCAGGCACGCGAACTGGTGCGCGCGGTGCAATACCCGCCGCACGGGGTGCGTGGAGTAGGTTCGGCTTTAGCGCGGGCGTCGCGTTTTGCGGCGATCCCGGACTATCTGAAAACAGCGGATGAACAGATTTGTCTGTTGGTGCAGGTGGAAAACCGGATCGGGCTACAGGCGCTGGAAGATATTCTGGAGACTGACGTGAATGGTGTCTTTATCGGCCCTTCAGACCTTGCCGCCGATATGGGCCATATCGGCAATGCAGGTCACCCAGAGGTCGTCGAAGCGGTTCTGGACGCCATCACCCGAATTGTTGCAGCGGGCAAAGCGGCGGGAATCTTGACGCTTGATCCTGAGATGCAGCGCAAGTGCCTTGATCTGGGCGCAACTTTCGTGGCCACTAATATCGACGTCACACTGTTTGCAAACGCTATTCGCGGCGCCGCCGAAGCTGGGTTGAGCCTTTTGCCGGATCAATCCGCGTCGGGCGTGGTGCAAACTGCAGCGGCCAGCAAATACCTGCAGCAGCTTTGCAAACACTGGTCCCATAAGGCCGAGGTTTCGTTCGACCCAACACAGGGCAGCGTCTCGTTCCCCGGCGGTAACCGGGTGGCATTAACTGCGGATGACAATAGCCTGACCGTCACGGCAACTACAGGACCTCGGGGCAATCTGGCCAAATGGCAGGAAGTGATTGAAACCCACCTGGTCCGCTTCGCCTTTCGTGAGAACTTCCAGATCAACTGGTCCGATTGATGCCCTTCAGTGGCCTCAGACACCCGGAAGGAAATTATGCCTGAACCCATTTACGCCATCGGAGATATCCACGGCCAGCTGGGAATGCTCGAAGATGCGATTGCCCGGATCGAACAGGATGGCGGGCCTGACGCCAAAGTGGTGTTCATCGGTGACTACACCGACCGTGGTGCTCATAGCCGCGAAGTTCTCGACCTTCTGGTCAAAGGTCAGGCCGAGGGCAAAAACTGGATCTTCCTGCGTGGCAATCACGATCAGATGTGCGCGATGTTTCTTGAAGATTACCCGCGTAACGATGCCCGTCTGCTGGTCGGTTATCACTGGCTGCACCCACGTATTGGGGGCACCGAAACCTTAAAATCCTATGGGGTTGAGGTCACAGACAAAGACCGGATCTATCAAGTCCACGCTCAAGCAAAACAGGTTGTGCCGCAGGTCCACATCGACTTCCTGAACGGGTTGAGCCTGTTTCACCGGACGGAAGACATCCTCTTTGTGCATGCAGGCATCCGGCCAGGTGTGTCGTTGGATGAGCAAGACCATGACGATCTGATCTGGATTCGAGATGAGTTTCTAAGTCACCAGGATCAGCACCCATGGCTGGTCGTTCATGGGCACAGTCATGTCTCTGTTCCCGAACATCATGGCAATCGTATCAATATTGATACCGGCGCGGGCTATGGGCACAATCTCACGACCGTGGTTTTTGAATATGGTGAGTGCTGGATGCTGGACGCTCGCGGTCGCACAGCTCTTGCCCCTAAGAAGCGGTAATCTTGTTCACACGTCCGGCGCCAATCAGTTGGATGTTCAGGCTGTCGGCTTTAACTAACGTCGTAGGTTAATTGGATTCAGTGGTTCGTTGCCTATGAGCGGAGCAAAAACGTGCGACACAAACGGTGTGAACGCTAAGATTGGCTGTTACTTCCGATCTCTTCCAAAAAGGCCTGAATGACGGGTGTCCGCTCCCCGCCTTTTCTAGTGAAAATACTAAATGTGACATCGCAGCTGAATTTGTCCGGTAAGAGCGGACGCATTTGACCCCGCTCAACCCATATTTCGGCATAACGGCGCGGCAGATACCCTATGAACCGGCCCGATAAGATCAGAAATCCGAGCCCCTCTGCTTGATGAGCCGTTGCACTTGGTTCGGCAAGGAACTCGACGGCGGCTTGGGGCAGTACGGGGACGTGAATACCACGCGCAAAGCCGACTCCGGCGAGGTCGCTCGGTGACAGCCCTTCAGGAGCGACATCGTATAACGGATGATCGGCACCGCAATAAAGGTCCAGAGTTTCGGAGAATGATGTCAGATAATCGAGGCCAGGTTTGCGGCGGTGAAAAACAGCGACGCCAATGTCGACTTTGCCCTCCAGTACCGCCTCTTCTATCTGAGTTGGCGACATTACTTCGACAGTAAGATGTGATTGTGGGTACCGATCCCGAAACCGCAGCAGAATGTTCGGAATGCGCGTGGAAGGGTCGAGCATGGAATTGTCGACAATGCCCACGCGGACGTCACCAGCCAATTGACCACGCATTGTAGCTACGGCTGACTCGAAATCTCTAAGCGCGCCAAACAGTTTGTCTAATTCGTCATACACAACCCGGCCGCTTTCGGTCAGTTGAAATCCGCGGCGGCCGCGGCTGCATAGTCGCAGTCCAAGGCGACGCTCCAAATTCGCCATGTATGTGCTGATAGTCGAGGGTGCAGTGTTTAACTCCGCCTGCGCTTCACTGAAGCCGCCGCTTTCCACAATGGTCGCAAAAATCCGCAACAGACGCAGATCAGCGTCGCTGACTTTACCGAAGCTGATTTGCTTGTTGGATTTCATTACTTCTCAATCTTCCGAAGTGAACTTCATATACTGCGCATTTATCCGAATTAGCAGAATGTTCAATAACTGTCGACCAAGCGCTGTGGCGTTTGGTGCGACAACATTGTGTGGGAAATCACCCAGACGGAAAGAGCGGGCACTTCTTGGGAGGGAAGGGTTGTCCTTTAGTTCTGCCATCGCAGTCGTAGGCCAAGTTGCAAAGCAGCGTGATTGGAATGGGAAACAACTTCCAGATTCCTGCAGAGTCAGGGCTGGTTTGGGTCCAGGGAGGACGCGTAAAATGACTGAAACAACCGAGGCACCGCCACGCGCTGCTGGTGGGTATTGGAGCAGTTTGGTCGGAGAGATCGACCACAAGCTGTTCTGGGCGACAGCTGCGTTTACGCTTTGCGTGGTCGCAGTCGGCATCAGCAGTCCCGATACATTGGAGGGCGTGTCTGGCACCGTAAAGGATTACCTCTCGGAAAGCTTCGGATGGTTTTATCTGTTCGCCACCGCTGCTTATATCGTCATTGGGTTTGGCATCGCATTCAGTCGCTATGGCAATCTGACGTTGGGTGCGGCGGATGAAAAGCCCGAGTTCAGTTTCTTCTCTTGGGTCGCAATGCTGTTCAGCTGTGGTATCGGCGTTGGATACATCCTCTGGGCCGTTGCGGAACCACTTTATCACTACATGCAAACCCCTTACCTCGCTGAACCGGGAACGCCTGAGGCGTTACCCATCGCTCTCAATATCGCGACGTTGCACTGGGGATTTCACACTTGGATGATCTATTCGATTGTCGGGCTGTGTATCGCATTCCCGGCATTCCGCTATGGAAAGCCAATGACCATAGGAATTTCGCTCTACGGCCTGTTGGGCGAGCGGACGCAGGATAGTCTATGGGCGAAATTGCTGGATTTTCTTGGGGCTTTCGCCACGATCGGCGGTGTTTCCACGACGCTAGGCTTCGGGATCATTTCGCTCAACTACGGTATCTCGCATCTGTTCGGGGTCGAGATCGGCACCGGCGGCAAGCTAATACTCATGACAGCGCTTATTGCACTATACATCTTCTCTGCGATGTCGGGCTTGAAGCGCGGCATCCAGTATCTGAGCAACTTCAATGTTATCACGGCCATTATTTGGGGATCTATCATCCTTATATTTGGACCGACCACGGACCTTTTGAATTACATGGTCCATGATGTCGGCGGGTATATCAGCAACTTTGCCTACATGTCTTTTTGGACTGACCCGATCGGTAAAAGCGGCTGGCTGAACTGGTGGACAGTGTTCTTTATCCTTTGGGCTACCAGCTGGGCACCTTTCACCGGTGGTTTCATCGCTCGTATCTCACGGGGGCGCACCATCCGGGAATACGTATTGGGCGCGGTCATAGTTCCGACAGCTATCGGTATTGTTTGGTTCAGTGTCGTCGGCGGGTCGGCCATATACTACGAAACGAACGGCACGCTTGAGATTTGGGAGGCTGTGCAAGCAGATGTCGGGGCTGGTATCTATGTCTTGCTGGAAGCCATGCCATGGTCCACCGTTCTGAGCTATGTCGTGTTCATAAACATGGCCGTATTCCTGGTGACCTCAGCGGATTCAGCTTCGTTCTTCGTGGCGATGCAGATGGCGAAGGGGGAATATGAACCCAAGCCGGGCCTCAAGGTGATTTGTGGATTGTTTCTTGGGTCGTTGGCGATGGTCTTGTTGATGAGCGGCGGCCTCAAGGGGCTTCAGGCAGCGTCGATCGTTGCAGGCAGTCCATTCGCAATCGCGATTATCGTGATGATATGGTCTCTTCTGAGAATGTTGCGCCGAGAAATCGCGAATCCACATTTGTGAAGTCAAATGCTCGTGCGCTGTCTGGCGCACGAGCAGACTTCCATTTGCCATGTAAGTTGAAACACCAGAATTCGGTCGAAGGTCGACCTTAATTTCCTAGATGCGCAGCAGAGGAAGGAAAGCATGACACAACCAGATAATTATCGCTCAAGCCATAGCGTGAACGGTCATGATCCTGATCTCGTGCTGGTAAATGGTCGCATCTATACGGTGAACATCTCAGCGCCTTGGGCCGAGGCAGTGGCGGTTCGGGATGGGCGCTTCATTGCCGTGGGTTCTAACGATGAAATTTCGGGGATGGCGACGGCTCGAACTCAGGTGATCGACCTTGAAGGCCGGTTTGCGATGCCGGGTCTGCATGACATGCACACCCATCCGGATCTGGCGCTGGGTCCGAGGTACGCCGATGATATGGATGTTGGGCTTGAGGACCCGGCGCCGGAAGAGGTCAAACAGGCGATCCTGGATTATGCCGAAGCCAATCCGGGCGACGGCTGGATTTATGGTCAGTATTTCGTGCGCTACACCTTCAAACGCGCCGGGCTGGAACCCGGAAAAGCATGGCTTGATAGCTTCATGCCAGACCGTCCGGTTGCGGTTCTGGACAGGACCTGGGGCACGATGATGGCCAATTCCAAGGCTTTGGAGTTAGCTGGTATTACTGCGCAGACTCCGGATCCCGCCAATGGGTATCTGGAGCGCGATGGCATAACTGGTGATCCCGTGGGCCTTTTGATCGACGGGGCCTACGCTTTGATCCACGGGGCCATGCCGCCGACCGATATCGAAGTGTTCAAACGTGCTTATGGGGATGGCGCCAGATTTCAAACCGCTCGCGGTGTGACCGGCACCAAGTATCCGCACGTCTGCGAAAACCGGTTGAACGCCCTCAAGGCGCTGGATGATGCCGGTCAGCTAACCTTGCGCGTCGAGGCCGCAATCAGCTGGCAAGATGACATTTTCCCTGTGCGCCGCCGCTGGGAGTTGCTGGCCGGTGAGCGTCATTACTATCGCAGTGCCCGGCTTAACGCGAACGCGGTGAAGTTCCATTTTGACGGCACTGTCGAGCCGCGCTCAGCATACCTGCTGACGCCGTGGCCCGGCGAAGAAACCTGGCGCGGCAAGCTGAACCTGACGCCCGAGCACATCACTGATATGGTTGTCGACATGGACCGGCGTGGTATCCGCGTCATCGCCCATTGCAATGGCGATGCGGCCTCTGACCTTTTTCTGGATGCCATCGCCGAGGCGCGTCGCCGCAACGGTCCCAAAGGTGTGCGCCATCAATGCGCCCACAGCGCAATCTTGCACGAGGCCAATCTGCAAAGGTTTGCTGAACTGGGCGTAACCGCGGAATTCTCGCCTGCGACCTGGTACCCCTCCAGTTTTGTTTTGGGCGCACGCGCAGGCTACGGCCCGGAGCGAATGCGGCATTCCTACAACCTTCGGGGTGTTCTTGCTGCCGGTGGTGTCGCAGTGTTTGGCACTGACTGGCCGGTGGCCTCGGTCGACCCCTGGATTGCGTTGGAAACGCTTGTCACACGAGAAAACCCGTGGGGGGAAACCGAAGGTCAATTCGGGGACCCGATCACTTTGGAACAGGCAATACGGGTTGCCACGATCAATGGTGCCTGGGCGATGGACCTTGAACACCTCACTGGAAGTATCGAGGTTGGTAAATCCGCTGACCTGATTGTGCTTGACCGAAACCTTTTCGAGATTGATCCCAAGGGTAACATCCACGACACGGCGGTCGAGCTGACCCTGCTCGAGGGTCGTCTGGTTCATGATCTCCATAGTCGTTTCGACGGGACCGATCTTGAGGCTGTGTGGCAGGGTGAGCCGCCCAGCGTTCTTTGATTTTTGCAACAATGCAGACGTACTGAAAGGAAAAGTCAGATGAAACGCGCGCCCGTACCAGTAACGATTATTGGCGGATTTCTCGGTGCTGGAAAAACCACGGTCTTGAACCAAATCCTGCGCTCCGACCACGGGTTGCGCGTTGCGGTCATGGTCAATGATTTTGGTGAGATCAACATTGATAGCCAGTTGATCGTCAGCGTTCAGGACGATATTTACAGCCTGGCCAACGGGTGTATCTGTTGCACTGTGCAAACCGACCTTATCGAACAGATTGCGGGCCTGATGAATCTGCGTGAGGGGGCTCCGGAATACATCCTCATCGAAACCAGTGGTGTGTCCGACCCGGCCCGCGTTGCCCACACCCTGCAATACCCAAGGTTGCGCGGACATGTGACGCTGGACAGCGTCATAAGTGTGGTTGATGCCGAACAGTTCAATGGCCTCGAAGGTGATATGGCCAAGCTGGCGATGGATCAGTTGGACGCAGCCGATATCATTGTAATCAACAAGACAGATTTGGTGACCAGGCCCGAAATCGAGGTGTTGAAAGCCGAGTGGTTTTACCCAAATGCCCGAATCATTGAGACAACCCACGGTCAGGTGCCCGTTGAGTTGCTGGTCAGCACCCGCGATTTGGAACTAGACGGCCCATCTCGTGCCCAATCAACAGAAATCGCGTCGAAGCATAGACATGATGTAACTTTCGATACCTGGTGTTGGAGCGGGCCTGGAAAGATGTCTCTGGACAAGTTGAGGGCCTTCTTGGCAGGTCTACCTGTCGAGATTTATCGGGCCAAGGGCATCTTCGATGTCGCAGAATTGCCCGATCAGAGGGCCGAGTTGCATCTGGTGGGGAGCCGAACCCAATTGACCCGCGGCGCGCCGTGGGGGGATAAAACCCGCCAAAATCAGATCGTTGTGATAGGTGCCAACGGTGCAATTGACCCCCAAAAACTGCAATCCGCTTTAATGACGTGTTTGGAGCATTGCGAAGCAAGTGTTGAATAACTGAAAAACCGCAGGTGGCAGAAAACGCACGAAGGCTATTGTTTTGAAAGTCGGTTCCGAAACAACCGGTTCAGTTGCAAGATTCTCTGGAATTTGAATGCTGTTGGAAACTTGGTGATCTAAGTTGGCAATGCCCGCGAACAATTGAGGGGGGCAGGCTATGCTCCCGAAAAAGACTTCTCCCGGATCATCCGTATGACTTAGATGCTGGCTGCGTTTGCGCCAGAACCTATCTCAATTTAGGTGCGCCCACTTGCCGATATTACGCAGATTGCTTTCGTCCATCCTTCAGATGGATTCGAATAGGGCGCTCTTGTCAATCCGTACCCAGAGATTGCGACGCATTCCGCAGTTTAAAGCGCGTCGCGATGAACTGCGATGTTTTCAGCCCATTGCGAACGATCATCCACTCAATCTGGCCTAAGCGCGGCTTACGGAACTTGAGCTGCCGCCGCCAGTGCAGAAATTGCACGAACCGGCCCGGAGGCTCTGTTAAGGGTACTTTTAAGGCAAAAAGGTGCTCTAGCATCGCTATTTGCAGGTCGAATGCTAGCCGAAAGCGCCAGTATTGCCGTTTGCTGTGTAGCCATTCCCAGTCGACCCCTGATCGCGGATTCTCAATCTGTTCGACAAGGCTCAGTAGATAGCGCAGGCTGGTCGAACCGCTGGCAAGGGTGGTGTGGTGCAGCATGTCATGAGCGATGTTGATGAGAAAGCGCAGGCTGTCATCTGGAATCAGAAAGTGGATGCCGTCCCGCTCCTGCAGGATCATGCGCGTCTCGAGATCCTCTTCGGTCAGCAGCTCTGCTATACTCGGCGGAAGTGAATCGTGCAGATCGACGGTGGCGACGGCTCCGGGGCGCCAGTAGCTGCCGGGCGAGTGCTCGTACTGGCTGTTTTCGATAGGTTCAAACCCGTCTAGACCCAGTGCGGCCTGGACCGCCGGTATGTCGGCCGGAGAGACGAGTAAATCGATATCGATGAGAAGACGTGACAACTCCGACGGCTTTGCGAGCAGCGACATCTCGCTCGCTCCTTTGATGAGCGTTGGTGTAATACCTGCCGCATTGATGCCGGCAACCGCCGCTCGAGTAAGCTCCCAGAGCTGGTGATTGCGTATTGTGTTGGCACGTTCCAGTTCCGCCAGATATTCCCGTGCTTCTGGTTCAGCCCTGGCAGCCGCGTTCGAGGCGATTAGGCTTCGGTACAACGCGGTTGCGACGAACTCGTCAGTTGCGACCGAAATCAGTTCGAACCAATCGGGGTTTCCTCCGAAATCTCCGTTCAGGCAGTTGGCCAGTCGTTCGAAAGGGGAGGGGGCAATCATACTCGGCTCCTGATCCAGAGGGGTCAGATGTCTCTGACCGGTTCGGTACAGAAATTACGAAGTGCGGCTGCGGCCATTGTCAGATTGGAATAGCGCAATTGGAAACATGATGCGTCATTCACGCATGCAGCAAGGGCGCCGAACTCTTCGGTGGTCAGATTGCTTGTACCCGACCACGCCTGACTGATGAGACCGGAAATTGTCTGAGGGACCGGTTGCGGGGAAAAGGTCGGGGATTCGACGCTCTGGCGATCAAGAAACACGATCCAGCCAACCGGGCGTGGAGTGAGTGCCGTCTCCGTATCGACCGCCAGATATCTGACGTATTGCCCATCCGGCCTTAAATGCGTGTCTGCTTCGGAAATCTCGTCTTGTTTGGCGTCCAGAAGCTCCCATGCGCCCGTTTTCAATGTTGACGGGAAGGGGATGGCAAAAACAGACCCGTCATTTTTCAAAACAGCGATATCGTCCCCTGCGAGGGTGAAGCCAGCGGTATCGAGGGCGGTTGCCAGGGTGCTTTTTCCCGCGCCGGGCCCTCCAACAAGCAGCATCGCGTACCCGCTGTCATGCACTGCAACCGCAGCATGTAACAACAGTTGGTCGGCATGGTCGAGAATGGCCTCGGTGATCGTGAGTTTCAGTTGCGGAACCAACATGTCATCCCCGACTGTAACCGGCGGTTCACCCTGTGACGCAATCCTGGCCTGGTCAGACAGGCGTTGCACCAACACATACGCGTCGCAGGCCGTGCCAGCAGGTATTGCCATATGACTGAACGCGGCCATCACCGAGTCGGGGACATTACTGTCAAATCCAATGAGAACTTTGGAGACACCGGTGTCGACCAGCAGCGTTTCCTTGATCGGAACGGCGCCTTCCTGACTTGAAAGCGGCTCAATTGCGCCTATCGACTTGAGACTGGCAACGACCGAGGGGGTGCAAATAGAAGCATCACAAGGGGTGTCATCTTTACAGAGCACACCCGTCTGAAACTGCGGCCATGCCTGAGCCGCTTCGGCGTTCAGTACAGAAAGGGACTGCTCATCCTCGAGGAAAAGGTAAGCCGCGTCGCCAATCCACTCCAGCTGGCTTGGACCGGTCGGGATCAGGAGGTGAGTGAGAATGCTAAACCCCTTTTTCCTAGAAACAGGCAGGCAGCACCTTGATAAGGAAACCATAATTATTTCCTAGGCGGCAGTCACGGCTCTGCTGCAGCCTAACCCAGTAGTATTCTGAATTCGCAACCGTCACATTCTCTGTTTAGGCCAATACCCTGAGAAAAGAGGTGCCGCAACACTGCGACGTGTTGCGACAGCGTTTTGTCGCCCAGAGTGTCTCAGTGAAGATTGTTATGAGACGTTTCTGCCTCTGCGTCCCCTGCGGCGGCGGCGTCCGCCGGATTTGAAAATACCCCCGGCATCTGCACTTTTGGTCGTTGACAACAGAACCAAAGCCGCGGCGGAAGTCGCGCCGGCATACCGGCCTGCTTTAGCGAGAAGTTCGCGGCGTTCCGGAGATTCTGGGGATTCAGTCTTGTCTTCATTAAAATCAGACACTTCAATTACTCCCTTCCAACTCGTTAGTTCTCAAACAAGGCATATTGTTGACCAGATAGGTGATTCTCTCAAGGTTGTTTTGTTTTGATAGCGTTAACCTTTTCACTTTTGTGTTATTCTTAGGGCGATTTTGAGGCAAATACAGCTCGTGACTGGCTGGTGATTAGATGAAAGCAGTTGCCCAGGCAACTCTCTGATTCTCAATGTTTTCCGTTTCTCATTTCTCCAAAATTCGGGCTCCAGGGGCGGACATTCGTCGATAATTGGATCACAGAAATTGGCGGTATCTTACTGAAAATGGCAGCGCTGGATCATTGGTGGTGTACATCCCACATTATTGTACTAAATTCGCTTCAACGAGCAGGTTGAAATAACCAGTAGAAGACAACAGGTAGTTTTATCGATTTCGTTCAGCGATGCCCAATTCTGGGCACAGTCTCGTTTTAGAATTGCGTCATGCCTCGGCATGTACGCCAGGCGGAACAGAGTATCGAAGGCGAAGTGATAATGGTTGGATACTTGGCGATCGGAATATTTGTGGGATGCTTGGCAAGTGGCATTTCAATGTATTTCGGCACGAGCTTTCTGGTGGCGTTCGGGGTCTTTTTTCCGGCGTTTGGGTCTGTTGCCGTTCTAAGCGCTGCCATTGCAGCGTACTACGCCCGACCCATCCTGAGGGAGAAGGTGCGCGGACGGGGCTGAATGGTGGGTCTCCATCCCGGTTCTTTGCCCCCGATAAGGCCGTATCTCTGAATTTTCCAGTCGCAAGCAGGTTGTGGGCCTAAAGGGTGCTACGATTCGGCTCTTCGGCTTCACCGATATGAGCCATATCTTTTAATGTTCTAGTGAGTAGAAATCCCATTTTTTCAGGGGGGGCGGATATTACTGCCCAAAAAATTCAAGTCCCTAAAATTGTTTGGAGAATCGCTGCTGTATTCGCCAACAGACCTTATACACCGTGCAAATGAGATTGCCTGGATATCAGCTTTCTTGCTTTTAGGCGTATTATTGATAAGCTTTATCTCGGAAATGTCCGGGGGGTTGTCGACTGCTATCTGGTGGTGGATACCTAATTTATTTGAATTTTATACTTATGACGTTGCAGCATTATTCAATGCAACGACTCCTCGGTGTGAAGCTGTACGACCGTAAACAGTGCCTGAGTTAAACGAGGAAAGATTGTCCAATGAAAAGTAATTTTCGGCATTTGGATTATATCGCGAAAACAGCAAGTGATACGAGGCGAAAAGGGCAATCGCGGGTTCACAATATTGAACCGAATGCAGCGAGTTCAGAACTCCAGAAAAACCCAGTTGCGTCTGGCACCACAGGTTCGACGAGCAGATGTGGGAAGCCGGATGCCTCCTCCACCCGCCCGATCTCCCGGAATACACGACGGATAGGTATTGGGTTCCTACCACGCTCTGAATTTCTACATCGTGTTTACAATGCATCGATAGCGGCGTTACTGCTGTTTATGGTTCTGCCGCTGCTTGTCTTGATCAGTCTGGCCCTGATGGCGACGCAGAGCTGGCCGATTTTCTATCGCGGCAAGCGGGTTGGTCGAAACGGTAAGCTGTTCGATATTTACAAGTTCAGAACACTGGACACGGCCAAAGCGGCCCAATTGACCAAGGACAAAGTGCTTCCCTCAGGGTCGGGCCTCGAGACTCCCTTGGGTGGGTTCCTCAGGGAAACACGGCTGGATGAGCTTCCGCAATTGCTGAACGTGCTCAAGGGCGACATGAACATATGCGGTCCACGCCCGTTGCGCCCCGAGATCGCGGATTTGCTGGGCTCGGAGGTGCGGGGGTTCTCTGCGCGCCTCAAAGTTCATCCTGGGTTGCTGGGTCCGACGCAGGCTCTCATGAGCCACGGAACGCCAAAAGAGGTCCGTGGCCGCCTAAACGCTGCAATGTGCTCAAAACCGGTCAGCTACAGAAGCGAGCTTGAGATGATCATTCTGGTGGGTGCTTGTGTCATGGCCAGATCCATTTCAAAGCTGGCATCGCGGCTTTTCCGGCGGAAGGGGACAGAGGCGACACCCAAGAGGGCACGGGACCGCGCGGCCAAAGCGGGTGTTGAAGTGTCGTACCGCTGCGCAAATTCGATGGCGTATCCGGTTCTTCGAATTGATGACGAGTGCCTGATTGTTCCCAACACCTGCGCGGAAGGCGCAGGGAAGCTGGTTATATCGCTTCCAGACGGTACTCGGCGCGTGGCCAGAATCTTGTCGGAAAAAAGGGATATTTTGGCGCCGGGCCAAGTTGTGATGCGGTACCGGCCCGGTAGTGATTATTCCCACCATATTCTGGAACGCTACCTAAAGCAGTCCGTGGTGGTGCCACATCGCTCGCATTTTCTTTTTCAGAACGTAGCGCGTTCGGTAACGGGTCGTTTTCAACCGATTGCACGGGGTTCCGACCACCAGACGTCTTCGGCAGTTCACGCCAAAGGCTGACCTAACGGCTATCCGTTCTAATGCTTTAGAAGGTCTTTTGTTCAGTATTATGTTAAAAGGGGGGGCAAGTGAACCATGGAACCGATTTCATTCGGCGTAGTAGGACTGACCGGAAGCGTTTCGAATAACCCCACCGCCATTGATTTCAGCAAGACCGGAAATCCTGTTCTGTTTGTTGCTCAGCAGGACGGTACCATTTACCGCTATGTGGTCGAAAGACAGCCTGACGGCCCGGATGCCGACTCGATGGACGAGTTTGTCGCCACCAATACCCTTGAAATTGATGTCATTCCCGAGGACACGCAGAACTTTGACGACGACGGCGATCTGAACGGGAACGAGAAGCGGCTGGTCACCGGTATGGTCGTGACCAAGGACGACGACGGCAATGACGTGCTGTATGTTTCCTCTTCGGACTGGCGGATCGCGGTGGGCGAGGATAGCGGTCTGGACACGAATTCCGGTCAGGTCCATCGGATTACTCTGGATCCGGACACCGGGGAGGTGTTGTCAAATGTCGCCGTGCT
Organism: Ruegeria sp. SCP11; assembly: GCF_040329455.1. Taxonomy (NCBI): domain Bacteria; kingdom Pseudomonadati; phylum Pseudomonadota; class Alphaproteobacteria; order Rhodobacterales; family Roseobacteraceae; genus Ruegeria; species Ruegeria sp. SCP11. The sequence goes on from NZ_JBDZYG010000010.1 coordinate 40,141, forward strand.
GCGCGGGCTGCCTCGGTCCGAGGAAAACCATGGCAATAATGGTATCGACTTGGCTATCGACCCGGCGACGGGCGATGTCATCATGTATGTTGCGGTGGGCGGGATCACCAACAAGGGCGCACCGGGAAACAATTTTGCGGGTACGACCGACTTCGCCTGGTCGGGTGCAATTATCAAAATCAACCTGACCGAACTGGAGTCTTATGACATCCGCACGGATGCCAATGGCAACCAGTTCATTCTGGATCTTCCGACCTTGGACGATCCGTCGCGTCCCAATATCGACCTGACGACCTTGTCCATTCAGGACCTCAGCCTGGACCCCAATTTCACGCTTGATGACAACGGTGAGGTTGGTGGTGTTCTGCAACCCGATTGGGCCGGTGGCAACAACGGTCTGAACCAGGCCAAGATCACTGATTATGTTCTGGTCAGCGATCAGGGGCAGCTAAAGCTGGTGAACAACCCCGTTGAACTTTTTGCGCCGGGATACCGCAACCCCTACGACGTCATCGTTATGGAAAACGGTGAGGTGTTCACTTGGGACAACGGGCCGAACGGGGGCTGGGGCGGTCAGCCGCTGTCGTTCTCTGATGGCGCGATCGTCGATGACTGGACCGCGGAATACGCAACCAATGAGTTCAATGAATCCGGCAGCAGCGGCTTTGGCGATCAGCTACATTATCTGGGGAACGTGACCGACCCATATGGCACCTATGGCGGCCATGCCAGCCCGCTGAGGGCGGCACAGATCGCATTGCAGGCGGCGTTCAACTCCGATGGCACCTATGCGGGCGCTACATCGTCGGACCCGATCATCGTCAACGGCGTTCAGATTTTCGACAACGAGGCTGATGCCCGCGATTATTTGGATAAAATTCTGATCATCTATGAGCAGGACGGGTCGGGAAACTGGGTGGATGTCACATCAAGCACCGGTCTGCCCCCGGATTTGTTTGACGTTCTTTCCGGCTATGACTGGAGCCACCCCGGCAGTTCCATCGACAACCCGCTGGATTTCTTTGACGGCACCAGTGTCATGGACGGCACTCCGTATTCGCCGGAATCGCAACTGCTTGACCCGACCGAGGACGGGTCGCTAGTTGTGACGCCGGAATCGACCAATGGGCTGACCGAATATACGGGGACCTATTTCGGGGGTCAGTTGCAGGGCGCTATTGTTGCGGCCAGTTTCGACGAAACGCTTTATTTCGCGATGCCCGTCGATACTGATGGCGATGGTCGGACAGACAGTGCGACGATTGTCCATACTGAATCGCTGAGCGGGTCGAACCCGCTTGCCCTTGTGGCCCTGCCTGATCAGGGGCTTTCACCTACGATGATCGACAATAACGGCGATGGAATCGACGATTTCTCGGGATTAATTGTCGTGGCGACCTATGGGGCCGACACGGTCAGCTTCCTGATCCCGGGCGGGATGCCAATCGATCCCGGCGACGATCTGGATGAGGACGGGTTGAACGATACCGTTGACACACATGTTGGCGATCCGCTGGATGGGCTAGGCGTCACGATTGCGCAAGGTGAGACGGCGCGTTGGGGTTTTGAACTCAGCAATCCGTCCTCGACACCGGCTGGTGCGGTCCCGCCGGGCAACAGCATCGCAGGCGATATCGGCGTCAATGCCGTGTTCCGCAATGGAGTTCTGCCCGCCACCGACAATGGCGGGGACGAAACTCAGGGTCTCTACAATGGGGGTGTGTTCAACCTTGGTGGTGCATCCAGTTTCGTGAGCCTTGATGTTGCGCATGATGGAACGGCCGAAGGCGCTGCGAATACGCAGCAGGACGTTCTTGGGATCGGTTTTGGTGCCCCGGGTGCGCTGCAACTGACCATAAGCACTGAGATGGTGAATATCTTTACCTATTCGCTGAATACCGACCCGCCCGCCAAGGTCTGGGATGGTGGTGAAAAGGTAGGGTTGGTTGTCGGCCCGGGCGATCAGTCCAACTATGCTGAGGCGACCATAGCCGTTGTTGATGATGGCGGGACGATCAAATACGGCGTCCAACTGATCGTCGAGACCGATGACAGCTTCCTGTCCACATTTGTCGAAATCCCCGGCATTGAGGCCCCGGTGATCGCCGGGGTAGGGGATCCAAATTTCCAGGTGGCAATTGATCTGGACCTGACGTCTGGGAGTGAAACCGCGACAGCGCGTGCACGCTATGTCGATGATGGCACCTATACGGATTGGGTAGCGACATCCGCTCTGGCACTTCCGCCCGATGTGGTTGCTGCTGTCAAAGGCCAATATGACAATCTGGGAACGACGACCGGTGCCTTTGTCGGCATGATAGCCTCGGCGCCGGATGGAGACGATTCCTTCGCGGCATCGTGGGACTGGATAGATGTCGAAAACGTTGACGTTCCCGTTGGCGCAGCGCGCATCGGGGTCACTGAAACCTCTGACAATATTAACAAGTCGACCTTTGACAATGGCTCATTCGAGATCACAAATACCGGTGAAAAAGTTATTACTCAGGTCGAGTTCGACCTGACCAATGCCATTTTACCGGATGCGGTCGTCGACCCGTTCGGTTTGGCCGGTGATACCGTTTTCAAGGGGCTGACCATCAACTCGGACGACGGGACTGGGGTCGATACCACGCCAGATGCCTCCAACTATGTCGGCCTTGGCGGGACCTCTGGATATGAAGGGCTCATAGTGACCTTCGACCCGGCTTTGAATGGTGGCTTCGAGCCCGGAGAGACCGTCACTTTCTCGGTCGACCTAGACCCGAATTCGATTGCTGGCGCAAGCAAATCGCTGCTTGATGCCGGTGCAAGTCTCGGTTGGGACACAGGCGGAATCTCGGGGGCCGAGATCATCGGCGCAACGGTGACCGTCACCTACGCGGATGGCTCTACCAGTACCGGAGAACTGATCAGCGCGGGGAACAATGCCGGCGCGTATACCGTGTCGTCGCAAGCCACACCGGGGCTGGAGCCGACCTTGACCGTCAATGGTCTGGGCGAAGGGGAAACAGGGGCGTACACTAGCGGCGGACCTACCGTGATCCTAAACGGACCAGCCGGTTCGGTCGCGCGCGTTACCCTGGCAAAGGGGTTTATTCAGCCTGAAACGAATGAGTTTTATAACGGCGACGCGGATGACCAGGCTTATGCGCCGCAGCTTGATGCGCAACTTGCGGCCTTGGCAGCAACGGATTTCCCGGCCAATAATATCGTTGAGTTCCAGACATTCGACGTCGTTTTAACCGGTTCTGATCAGGACATTTCGTCTTTGTTCGATTTCTCGGGCGTCGCCGACTACAATTTCGCGGGAGAAGACGAAGTTCCGCTTGCCTTTGTGGCTTCCATTATCGATCCGGACGATGCGAATGCCCCGCTTGGACCGACAACACAGCCGATCTTCCTGACCTTCGATTCTGCACCGCCGCCTCCACCGCCGTCTGATCCATTCCGGGTCGAGACCGAGACGTTCAACATAGTCAGCGGCTTTGTCGTGCAGAACAACGGCGGTGCGTCCGGGGATCAATTGCTGCAGGCTGGCAGCAGCGGTGAACAGCGGGCCACGTATACGTTTGACGAGGCGTCGGGCATTTATGATCTTACGCTCGGCTATTTCGATGAATCCGACGGTCAGTCGCAACTGAGCATTCTGGTGAACGGGCTCGAGGTCGATAATTTCACCTGGGATCTGGATGCGGGCGACGCGTTTGCCAATGGCAGCTCATTTACCGAACGCAACATCAATGGCCTGGAACTGAACACCGGCGACGTGATCGAGATCGTCGGAACCTCAGATGGCGGTGAGCCGTTGCGGACCGACTATTTCGACTTCCAGTTTGTCGGCGCAGCCGGTCCGGACACGACGGACCCGATTGTGCAATCTTCTTCGGCACCGGATATCGGGCAGGCTGATGTTGGGGCGTCCAGCACGGATGTCACGGTGACCTTTGCGGATAACGTATCGATTGATGTCTCCAGCATCGATGTGGGTGATATCACGGTGACCGGGCCAAGTGGTCCGCTGTCGGTGACAGGCGTGAGCGTGGATGTCGGCAGTGACGGCACGCCGCGGACAGCGACCTACACGGTGGCGACACCGGGCGGGACCTGGGATCTGGCGGACGAGGGCGACTATACGGTCGCGCTGAACGCCAGTGAGGTACAGGACACCAGCGGCAATACAGTGGCCGCTGATCCAACGCTGGCGACCTTCACGGTCGATCTGACGACACCGCCGCCTCCACCGCCGTCTGATCCATTCCGGGTCGAGACCGAGACGTTCAACATAGTCAGCGGCTTTGTCGTGCAGAACAACGGCGGTGCGTCCGGGGATCAATTGCTGCAGGCTGGCAGCAGCGGTGAACAGCGGGCCACGTATACGTTTGACGAGGCGTCGGGCATTTATGATCTTACGCTCGGCTATTTCGATGAATCCGACGGTCAGTCGCAACTGAGCATTCTGGTGAACGGGCTCGAGGTCGATAATTTCACCTGGGATCTGGATGCGGGCGACGCGTTTGCCAATGGCAGCTCATTTACCGAACGCAACATCAATGGCCTGGAACTGAACACCGGCGACGTGATCGAGATCGTCGGAACCTCAGATGGCGGTGAGCCGTTGCGGACCGACTATTTCGACTTCCAGTTTGTTGGCGTGGTTAACCCAGACACGACGGATCCTGTGGTTCAATCCTCTTCGGCACCGGATATCGGCGTGGCGGATGCGGGCTCGGCCAGCACGGATGTTACGGTGACGTTCACGGATGACGTGTCGATTGATGTGTCGAGCATCGATGTGGGCGACATCACGGTGACCGGGCCGGGAGGTCCGCTGTCGGTGACGGGTGTCATCGTGGACGTGGGCAGTGACGGCACACCGCGGACGGCGACCTACACGGTTGCGGCGCCGGGCGGCACCTGGGACGGGGCCGATGACGGCAGCTATACGGTGTCACTGGTTGCGGGCGAGGTGCAGGACACCTCCGGCAACACGGTTGCGGCCGATGCGTCTCTGGCCAGCTTCACCGCGGCCCTGACACCGCCGCCGGACACGACGGATCCAGTGGTGCAGTCTTCTTCGGCACCGGATATCGGCGCGGCGGATGCGGGCGCGGTCAGCACGGATATCACAGTGACGTTTACGGATGACGTGTCGATTGATGTGTCGAGCATCGATGTGGGCGACATCACGGTGACCGGGCCGGGAGGTCCGCTGTCGGTGACGGGTGTCAGCGTGGACGTGGGCAGTGACGGCACACCGCGAACGGCGACCTACACGGTGGCGGCACCGGGCGGCACCTGGGACGGGGCCGATGACGGCAGCTATACGGTGGCACTTGTTGCGGGCGAGGTGCAGGACACCTCCGGCAACACGGTTGCGGCCGATGCGTCTCTGGCCAGCTTCACCGCAGCCCTGACACCGCCGCCGGACACGACGGATCCAGTGGTTCAATCTTCTTCGGCACCGGATATCGGCGTGGTGGATGCGGGCGCGGCCAGCACGGATATCACAGTGACGTTTACGGATGACGTGTCGATTGATGTGTCGAGCATCGATGTGGGCGACATCACGGTGACCGGGCCGGGAGGTCCGCTGTCGGTGACGGGTGTCAGCGTGGATGTGGGCAGTGACGGCACACCGCGGACGGCGACCTACACGGTTGCGGCGCCGGGCGGCACCTGGGACGGGGCCGATGACGGCAGCTACACGGTGTCACTGGTTGCGGGCGAGGTGCAGGACACCTCCGGCAACACGGTTGCGGCCGATGCGTCTCTGGCCAGCTTCACCGCGGCCCTGACACCGCCGCCGGACACGACGGATCCAGTGGTGCAGTCTTCTTCGGCACCGGATATCGGCGCGGCGGATGCGGGCGCGGTCAGCACGGATATCACAGTGACGTTTACGGATGACGTGTCGATTGATGTGTCGAGCATCGATGTGAGCGACATCACGGTGACCGGGCCGGGAGGTCCGCTGTCGGTGACGGGTGTCAGCGTGGACGTGGGCAGTGACGGCACACCGCGAACGGCAACCTACACGGTGGCGGCACCGGGCGGCACCTGGGACGGGGCCGATGACGGCAGCTATACGGTGGCACTTGTTGCGGGCGAGGTGCAGGACACCTCCGGCAATACGGTTGCGGCCGACGCATCGCTGGCCAGCTTCACCGCGGCCCTGACACCGCCGCCTTCTGACCCGATCCGGGTCGAGGCCGAGACGTTCAATATAGTCAGCGGCTTTGTCGTGCAGAACAATGGTGGCGCTTCCGGTGACCAGCTTCTGCAGGCCGGAAGCAGCGGTGAACAGCGAGCCACGTATACGGTCGTTGCAGCCTCGGGTATCTACAATCTGACGCTCGGGTATTTCGACGAATCTGATGGCCAGTCGCAGATGAGCATTCTGCTGAACGGGGTTGAGGTCGACAATTTCATTTGGAACGAGGATGCGGGCGACGCATTTGCCAATTCGAGCTCGTTTGCGGAACGCGACATCAGTGGCCTGGAACTGAACACCGGCGATGTTATCGAGATCGTCGGTTTCGCGGATGGTGGCGAACCGCTTCGCACGGACTATCTCGATTTCCAGTATGTAGGCGAGGCGGGCCCGGACACGACCGCGCCCTTTGTTCTTTCCTCTTCGGCACCGGATATCGGTCAGGGGGATGTAGGGGCGTCCAGCACGCAGATCACAGTAACCTTTGCCGATAACGTGTCGATTGACGCCTCCAGCATCGATGTGGGCGACATCACCGTGACTGGAACAGGTGGTCCTCTGTCGGTGACGGGTGTTAGCGTGAATAACGGCAGCGACGGCACACCGCGGACGGCGACCTACACGGTTGAAGCACCAGGCGGCACCTGGGACTCGGCCGACGAGGGCGACTATACGGTGGCACTGGTTGCAGGTGAAGTGCAGGACACCTCCGGCAACACAGTGGCTGCCAATCCGGCGCTCACGACCTTCACGGTCGATCTGTCGACACCACCACCGCCGCCGCCAGATCCGTTCCGGGTCGAGACCGAGACGTTCGATATCGACAGCGGCTTTGTCGTACAGAACAATGGTGGCGCTTCCGGTGACCAGCTTCTGCAGGCCGGAAGCAGCGGTGAACAGCGGGCCTCCTACACGTTCGACGAGGTGGCGGGTGTCTACGATCTGACGCTCGGGTACTTCGATGAATCCGACGGCCAGTCGCAATTAAGTATTCTGCTAAACGGGGTTGAGATCGACAATTTCATTTGGAACGATGATGCGGGCGACGCATTTGCCAATTCCAGCTCATTTGTCGAACGCGATATCACCGGACTGGAACTGAACCCAGGCGATGTGATCGAGATCGTAGGCTTCGCGGATGGCGGCGAGCCGCTGCGTACCGATTATTTCGACTTCACCTATGTGGAGGACCAGATTGCGTAACGGATATGGAACATGCGAGATACTTTGAACGCTATTGACGATGGCTCGCGCCGAGTTTCTGGCCCACGGGCGCTTTTCGCCACATTCGGAAGCTTTTCGCATATCAATGTGCAACTGCTGGATGCGTTGGGGACGGAATTTCCCGAGGTGACATTCGAAACCTTCAACGTTGGCGAGGCGATGCGGTCAAACTACGCGAGCCTTCTCAGAAGTCTGGTGAACGTTCCGTGGGAGTACGGGTTGGGGAGTTTCCGGTCGCGATCGGTGCTGCGCTATCGGCTGTTTCGCAACAGGGGATTTTTCAGAGCCGCCGAAGAGCTTCTGCAACAGCGCTTTGGGACGCAGGGGTTCGATTTTACTGTGCAGACGCAGTCGATGTTTTCGGCGGCACTGCCGAATTGTCCGAACTTCGTCTATACCGATCACGTGGCGCGTGCACGTCTTGCCGATGAAGATCAGGATGGTACGGGCTATCCATCCCAACTGTGGCTGGATTGTGAGCGCAAGATCTATGAAAAAGCCGCGCATGTCTTCACGTTCGGCCCCAAGATACGGAATTTCCTGATTGAGGATTACGGGATTGAGTCCGGCAAGGTTTCGGCGATTGGGGCGGGGGCGTCGGTCAGGCCTGCCCGACCACTCAATACTTCGCTGGACCGTTATGCGCATCGGAATATTCTTTTCGTGGGAGTCGAATGGGAGCGCAAAGGTGGTCCAGAGCTAGTTGAAGCGTTTGTGAAGCTACGTCAACGCTTGCCTGATGCGACGCTCACCATCGTCGGTTGCTCTCCTGAGATTGACGTCGAGGGGTGCGACGTTGTCGGGCGCTTGCCGCTTTCTGAGATCGAAGAATACTTCCATCGCGCGACCTGTTTTTGCATGCCGTCGCGGGTCGAACCCTTTGGTATTGTTTTCCTAGAAGCCATGCAGTTCGGACTGCCCGTCGTCTCGACCACGGTGGGGGATATCAGTGCGATCGTCAGGGAAGGTGAGACCGGGCGACTGGTGTCGCCCAAGGACAGCGCCGGGCTGGCGCAGGCGCTTTACCAAGTCTTATCTGATGCCAAGGTCTGCCGTGAGATGGGAATTGCCGGGTTGGAGCGTGGCGAAAGCTTCACCTGGGAGGCCGTCGCGCGGCGCATGATGGCGCAGACGCCAGCGGGTGGCCGTGCCGCTGAGGTGTTGAATTGGTGAGCCTTCGATTGCTTTATATCATCGACAGCTTGCGCATCGGTGGGGCCGAAACGCTTCTTCTCGACTTACTGGATGAAGCGCAAAAGCGAGGAGATCAGGCAAAGGTTGCCTATTTCACGCCGGGGCCGCTGGAGGAAGAGGTTGCCCGGCGCGGTGTCCATGCGGTGCGGCTCAGCCAGCACGGTTTGCGTGATCCCCGTGCGATGCTGCGCGCCCTCCGGCTAATGCGCGACTGGAACCCGAATATTGTCCACACTCACCTGACAAAGAGCGATCTGGTCGGGCAATTGGCCGCCCGGTGTTTGAGCCGTCACCGGGTCATGACCCTGCACAACACCGACCCCTGGCGTAAAAAAAGAGTATTATCCGGGGTCTTCAGGACGATCACATCAGGCGCCGACGCCTGTTTGGCTGTCACGGATAATGTCGCGGATCATGTGGCGCGTTATGGTGGCTACAAACGTGACCGGATTGAGGTCGTGCAAAACGGCGTTGATCTTGACCGGTTCAGCGCCGGACAAGCCCAGCCCATGGACCTGTCTCGGTTCGGAGTTCCGAAAAACGCTGTTGTGCTTGCGAAAATCGGGCGCATTACGGCGCAGAAAGATCACGAGAATTTTCTGCAGGCCATTTCACAGTTGCGCGACCGAAATCTGAACATGCATGCCCTGATCGTCGGAGACGGAGAGCTTTCAGGCGTTGTCCGTGAGCGTGCGCTCAGCTTGGGTTTGGGGGATGACCAACTGACCTTTACCGGTAACCTGCGGGATATGCCGGGGCTGCTTGCCGCGATCGATATTTTTGTTCTTGCCTCGAAATGGGAAGGTCTGCCGATGGCGCTGCTGGAAGCGATGGCGGCAGAGGTGCCGGTGGTGTCGACTGCGGTCGGCGGTATACCGGATTTGATTAAAGACGGCATAAATGGCATTCTGGTTGCGCCTTCGGACCCATCGGCCTTGGCGGGTGCTCTGGAACATATGATTGCAGATGCGGATGCCCGCAAGCTTTTAGGCGAGGTCGGGCGCGGTACAGTGGAGAGCCGGTATTCCGGTGCGGCCATGATGGATCGGCTTTGGTCCATCTATAATGCGCCAACGGTTGGATCGAACTTAGTAGGTGACAGATGTGGTTTAAAGTAAACCCAGCTGATGGAGACATGAGTATGATTAAAGGTGTTCGAATATTGGTTGGGGCTGCGGCCCTGTGTCTTGGACTGTTTCAACAGGCCGTCGCGGACAATTATTTAGTGGCTCCGGGCGACAAGCTGGACATATCGATCCTGGGGCGGACCGAGTTTTCACGGATCGCCCAGGTCCGGGATGATGGAACGTTTCGGCTTCACATGCTGGGTGCGATAGAGGCAGAAGGCCTGACGCTGCACGAGATTGAAGGCAAGATCGTGGAGCGCGCGGCTGAATCCTTTGCGGGCTCGGTCTCGGTCATAGTGGATATCGCTGAATACAGGCCTGTGTCTGTGCTCGGCGTCGTTCAGACTCCCGGTTCTTATGTCTATTCACCGGGCATGACCGTCATCAAGGCGGTCGCGCTGGCCGGTGGGTATGAACGTGTGACAGCCGCAGGCGGGAACGAGCGTGACGTCGTGAATGCCCAGCAACGCGTGATTCAAGCGCGCATACGCTTGGGTTTTGCCGAAGATCAACGCAAAGCCGTCATGGCGGAACTGGAACTGGTTGAGTCTGGTCAACTGGACGGCGAGGATTTGACGGTCGATGGCGTGAACCCGGACCAAGTTTCGCTTATTCGCATGGGTCGGACCCTTCTGGACGAGTCGATTGAGGGATTTAGCCGCAGAGCAGCTCTCGCGACAGCAGAGGCAGACTTGTATGCGCAGCGCCGGGTCGTAATCGGACGTCAGCTCGAGGTGACGGAAGCACAGCTTGCCGATGTCGACAAACTAGTCTCGCAGGGACTGTCCCGGCGGGAAAGGTTGACCGACTGGAAAGTCGAGGCGGATCGGTATCGGTCGGATGACCTTGAGACAACAGCCCGCGCGGCGGCGGCGGCGCAGACCGCAGCCAATGCGAAGAACGAAATCGACGTTGCCCTGACCCGGTATCACCGCGATTTACTGGCAGCCAAAGTTGTGGCTGACGAAAACATCGAACTACTCCGTTCTCAGCTCAATGCCAGCATGGACTACTTGCGAATGACCGCCCCGTCGCTGGCGATGTCTGTTGAGGAACAGGCCGAAACGGTTTTCGAAGTGTTCCGTGCCGACGGAGGTGAAAAGGCCGAACGTGTGAAACTGACCAGCGAATTACGACCGGGTGATGTTCTGGTCGTGAAGTTTGAAGGGGTCACGAACTGAACCGATCACGGAGGCCTTTACCGTCGGCCTGCTTAAGGAGCGCTGTCCCCGGAGTTCGCGGCAAGATGGGGTACTGAACGGCGCCTGCGTCGGTTGAGGTGCCCGGCGCTCGTATAAATATCGACTAATTTTTTGACCCAGGCATCGACGCCATAATGTTCAACCACTTGGGCTCGTACAGCTTGCCCGATCTGTTCCCGGGCGGAGTCGTCCTGCAAGAGATCAAGAACCGCTTCGGCCAGCGTTCCGGGTTGTCCAGGAGGAACGACCGGGGCGCCGGTGCCGTCCAGAATAAGGGCATTGTCACCGACATCCGTTACGACACAGGGTATCCCGTTGGACATGGCCTCCAACACTGACACGGGTAATCCTTCCCAATGTGAGGCGCTGACAAACAGGTCGGCGGCGGATAGCAGCTCCGGCACATCCTGCCTCAGACCCAGAAATCGGACCTGCTCGGTTATGCCAAGATCCTGTGCCTGTTTTTGCAGGTTTTCATATCGCTCCAAATCCGGCGCATTCCCGACGACCAGCAGTATGGTATCGGGCATTTGTAAGGAGACTTGTGAATAGGCCACCAAAAGATTTTCATATGCTTTTTGGCCGATGATCGCCCCTACCGCGATCAGGACCTTACGATCCTCAATTTCCCACTGCGCACGTGTCGCCGCTCGCGCTCCGGGTGGCGCCACAACCTCGGGCGAAACCGCATTGGGAACAACGATGCAGTCACGCCCGCCGGTATCGGTCCGTGCCGCCTCTGCGACAGCTTGGCCGACGGCAATTCTGACCGTTCCGGGCATTTTTAGGACGCTGCGATATAGGGCGCCGCGCAGTTTTCTAACCCGGGCCGTGCTGGCCTTGACGTTGTGAATCGTGGTGGCGAAAGGCAGGCGCAAGATTGCAGCGGCCCACCCCCCCAGCACAGTTGAGGAAATCAAGTGCGCGTGTACGAAATCAAATGGTTGCTTTCGAAGTTCGGACACCAGTCTCAGAAAGCGGCGGACATCAATTAAGCTCTTTCCGGGGAGATAGACCACTTCGATGCCCATTTGCTCAATCTCATTGCTGAACGGGGTACCACCACTGCTGAGAACAAATACGGTCAGATCAATATCGGGGCGGTTCCTCGTCGCTCTGGCAAAGGTCACGACCAAACGCTCGGCCCCACCGGTGACCAGAGTGTCTACGACATAGGCTAGCTTTAGCGGCAAAGGTTCAGGGCCGTTCCGCACTATCATTCTCCTGCCACACGTTCGCGTCAGGCCAGCGCCGCCTACGGCCTCGCAAACCTGTGCAAGACAGAGGATGGCGTGTCATCGCGTTGGCGCGCGTACTTTGGGCTTGCCTTTGGCATTCTGAGCACGCAGCTGCCCGAATATTGGATGGGCTTTTTTGGGGTTGGCACCGCTTTTGCTTTGGTTCCCAGTCTTTTGAGGATCCGAGGCTACTTGCTGCCCACCGGTCAGAAGCATGCTGAACCCGGCAACAGCGATACCCACTAGAACGGACACGACTCCTACGATTGCAAGCAGCACCTTCCGCGATGCGGAACTGGACCGCAGCGGGGGAACCGCTCGCTCAATCACGCGTACGTTTCCTTCAATGTTCGCGCCACTCAAAGCCAGATTGTCGCGCAACCGCATTTGCAAATCCGCAATCTGTTCGGCCTGCTGCTGCTGAAGGGCAATAAGGGGTCGAAGAACAGGGATGAGTGCAGAGAGGTTTTGCACCTTTTCCTGATTTTCGAGCATGGAAGACTCGATATAGTCTATCCTCGCCTGCTCTTCCTCAATCTCTGTTTCGGTGCGTAGTACCTGGTCTTCCATTCCCAGCCGTTGGGAATATAAGTCCCGACGCACCTTGAGGGCGGCCAGAGTCGTGCGCGACTGTCTCAAAAGACCTTCGAGGTTGGCCTGATCTACGGAAGACCTATCCAGATCGTAAGTAATGAATTGAGGGTCCAGACCTCCGAGCAGTTCATGCACCTGATTGTTGGTGTCGGTCGCTTGGCTAGTAGCAGCCTCCAGACGGGTTTGCAGCCGTGAGGTTTCGCGGGCAGTGTAAAGTTCGCGCCGCCGGTCCAGAAAGGCTGCGGTAATTGCGTTGGTCAATTCGGCCGCAATTTCCGGGTCGACATGCTGAACTGCGATCTTAACAACGTATGACCCGGTGATGAGTTCAACTGTTGTCGATTCCTGTACCCACAGAACGGCTTGACTCAAAGATGCTTCGTCCAACGGCAGTCCGGGAAAAACCCTGTCCACCCCAACGGCCTCAAGCGCCGCAAGACTGAGTTCGGGGTTGTCTAGCAGAAGCATTTCGGCGTTCACGACGCCCTGAAAATCACCGGGGTTAGGGGCTTCGCCTCCGACTGTGTCCGGGACATAGATATATTCTTGTCCCAATGCGAACAGAATGAGCGACCGAGCCTCAAAAACCGGAGGCCTGATTAGTACGTAAACGGCAAGTACGGGAAAAATACAAAAAAAGACGACTGCGGCAATTCTTACAAATTTCCTGGGAATCCCAAGCTGGTCATACAAAACCGTACTCCTGAAAACACACCAAACCCACGTTTTTAACTTAACACCCGCCGTGAATATATCAATAAACTATGTATCTTTGAGCTTTCAGTGTGACCCTCATGGCCACAGCGGAGGGGTAAAGATTGACTGACAGTGTTTTGTCGCTACCCTCGTTGTGGTCAAATTCGGTTGTTTCAGTATGGATCGCGTTATGGATTCCATTTGGTTGACGAAAGGCCAGTCTTGATGGCCGTGGCGACAAGGTTTCCAAAGCTGCCAAAACTGGTGTGGATCGGCTTTGCAGCCGTTTTTGTTGCGTTCGCCATCGGGGATTCTTCGATCGTCGAGTTGATGGCACTGGCGGTATTTGGGGTTCTCGTTCTGACAACGCTGCACTACCCGCTGGTTGGTCTGGCGTTGCTGATCGTAATGATCATTTCGAACCTATCCCCCAATCTAATATACGCTTTTGGGGCGCCATCCATCGCGAAACTGGCAGTTCCCGGCCTGCTGAGCTTGCTCGCCGTGCGCTACTTCTTCTGGGGGGACCGGCCGTATATCGGCTGGCTTTCCCTTTGGCTGTTAGTCGGATACGTCGCATTAACGTTGTTTGGCACAACCTATGCCGTCGACTGGCGCCTGACGCTGGATAACAGCTTCGATCTGGCCAAAGTGGTGATTGTCGCGCTGATTGTTCTGGCTTTCATGCAGTATCAAAACGGCTTTGAAACCGTAGTGTTGTCGTCTGTGCTGACGGTCACGGCAATTTGCGGCATGGGCTTCATTCAGGTACTTGGGGTTGCATTGCCGTCTGGTCTCGCAATTTTTGCGCATTTCAATGAATTTCACGGTCGTTTCGAAGGCCCGATCAATGACGCAAACTTTCTCGCCATTGTTCTTGTTTTTAATGTTCCATTGGCGCTGTTTTATTTTTTCCAGGCAGACAGATTTTACAAATATGTTTTCTGGGGACTGGCGGTGGCTCTGTTGGTTTTCGGGATTCTGGTTACTGAATCCCGCGGAGGGATACTGGCGCTTGTCGTCGCGTTAGGGGTTCTGTTTCTGCAACTGAGTCGCGTTCAGAAGGTCACTGCGATCTTCGTGTTTGTTGTATTGTTGACGGCGGCTTCGTTTTTTCTGGGTGCTGAGGCATTCGAAAGGTTAGCAACACTTTTGAAGCTGGTGGACACCGTCCAGATCGACAAGAGCGCAGAAGGGCGAATTGCCAGCTATAAAGTGGCGTGGGAGCTTTTTGTCACCCACCCTTGGGGAGGCGTGGGCAGCGGCAATTTCAATATTCACTATCAGAATGTCGCTTTGGAAAAGGGACTGATTTTCCGGGGCGAGGGGCGCTCGGCCCACAGCCTTTATCTGGAAATTATGGCCGAGAACGGCCTGGTCGGTCTGATCTATTTCCTGACGATCCTGTTTTTGGCGGCTCTGGGCCTTATTAGTGCCTACAAACTCGCACGGGCGCATGGGCAGGTTCGGTTGGCGTTGCTGTTTGTGGCATTTGGTGCGGGGCTTTCTGGGTATTTGACCGGAATGGTGCTGTTACATGACGCCTATCCAAGGTTTCTATGGATCGTCATTTTGCTTGCCGTCGAAGCCGGGCGCATCGCGGCACTGAGGCTTGGGCCAATTGAGGAAGTCCCGCCACCCAAGCCGCTCACATTGCGTCTGTCGCGCGGATTGCGAGTTGGTTGACAGCGACGTTTTCGCGGAACATGGGCCGGTTTGGCAAAAAAATGGGTGCTTTCCTGTTACTCCCGGCTGACATCGGGACGGGCGACGTTGCCCAAGGCGGGTTTCGGAGTGGGGGTTTGGATCCCGCTCAATGTGGCGTAGGCCAAAAGCAGGCGTTCCGCTGTTTGCCGGATGTCAAACCGTTTGCGGATCGTTTCGACCGCATGGGTGCCAAGAGTTTGACGCAACTCGGCATCAATGCTCAGATCGGTCAGAGCCCGGATCAGCTCGTCGAGATCGTCGGGTGTGAATAACCGGCCATTGCGACCATCTTCGATCAAATCTTCAGTGCCGCCGACTTTTGATGCCACCACGGCCAGCCCGGATGCGCAGGCTTCGAGCAGAGCATTGGATAGTCCCTCGCGTGCCGAAGGCAGCACAAAGACATCGCTGGCGCGCAGATAAGACGGCATATCATCGACATGCCCGAGAAACCGGACACCGTCTTGTTCCAGCAAGTGAGCCGGTACCTCTTCGGCTTCGCCCCCGACGGCCTGGAAACCTGACGTGGTGTCCCTGTTGGCGCCTGCGATCAGCAGCGTAGCGTAGGGGTTGTGTGCCCGAACCCGGGGCCAGGCCTTCAGTAACAGCGGCAACCGTTTTTGCCGCGCAAACCGTCCGGCGAACAGAAACAGCGGTCCGTCGGGGAGGCCGAGGTCCTGCCTAAGAGCGCCTTTCTCCTCTGCTTCGTCGCAGGGGTGGAACCGTTCTGTATCGACGCCGTTGGGGATGCTCAGGATTTTTGTGGCTGGAAACCCGAAGTGCTGTAGTTCGGCCTCGATCTCGCTGCTCACGGCCACAAAGCGGGATACTCTGTGTTGCATGGCGAACTTGCGCAGACCGCCGCCTGTTTTGTTCATGATCGACGTTACCTCGCCGCCGCACATCGGTTTGGCAAGCAGAGGTCGGCCCGAGAAACCGCCGCTCAGGATTCCGGCCAAGGTCGGGCTGAAGGTCGAGTGACAGTGAACGACATCAGGCGCATAGCGGCGTATAGCGCGCGCAGCACCAGTCAGGAACCGGGCCGAAGCCAGAGTCTTGGAGCCGTCGGCGCAGATACGCTCCACCTCGACATCGTCGATAATCTCAAACTCGGAAAGTCCGGGATAGCGGCGCGTAATGACACGGACCGACTGCCCTTTGTTAATCATGATGCGCGCCAGCTGCGCCACCTGTTTCTCTGCTCCTCCGACGATCGGATGATAGGACGAGATCACCATGCATATTCGCAGCCCCGTGTGCCCAGTAGCAGTGTTTGAAGCCCGCGCGTCTGTACCGGCTGGTTGTGAATGCGGCTGCAC
Organism: Ruegeria sp. SCP11; assembly: GCF_040329455.1. NCBI lineage: Bacteria > Pseudomonadati > Pseudomonadota > Alphaproteobacteria > Rhodobacterales > Roseobacteraceae > Ruegeria > Ruegeria sp. SCP11. Next base: position 56,653 of record NZ_JBDZYG010000010.1, read on the forward strand.
GGTCGATACGACCTGCTGGGTCAGGAACTCTTCCCATTCTCGGACCATTTGGCGGCGGTCGAACAAGTCGAGCACCCTTTTCCGAGCCGCAAGGGCCATACCCGACCTGCGCTCGGAGGAGGAAAGGAGATTATCAAGGGCCGCCGCCATCTCATCGGGGGCGCCGGGCGGGACCAGTAGGCCGCTGGTTCCGGTCTCAATGACTTCGGCGCATCCGTCCACCGTTGTAGATACCGGTACGCAGCCGCTGGACATCGCTTGCAGCAGGGTCAAGGGCAACCCCTCCCAAAGCGAGCTCAGGACATAGATATCCACCGCTTGAAAAACGGTTTCGAGGTCGGTCTGCCAAGGTAGCAGATGCACGTTCCGCAAGCCTCGCAGACTATGCTCAACCTCTGCGCGCAGGTTTCCTTCGCCTGCCATGACGAACTGGGCCTCGGGATGGTTCGGGGCTACCCGACGCAGAGCCGCAACATAGTCGAGCGGGGCCTTTTGCGGCTCCAGCCGTCCAAACCAACCGACTATTGGGCGCGCGGCATCCAGCCCCAGTTGCTCTGCAGCAGTCTCTCGTCGTCCTGCGGGTCGAAAGCGATCCGTGTCGACACCGGTCCGGATCACTTGAATGGCATCACGGGGCACCAAGCGGTTTCGCAGGGTTTCCTGACGGGCATAGTCTGTGATGGCGACCAGCTTCCCTCCAAACCAGCCCCCAATTTTCTCAAGCGCCCAATAGGCCGGGGCTTTGCGCCCCTGAACCCGTTTCAGAAAGGGCATTGAGGCCTGCCGATAGATGGCCGGGCGCCCGAGAATGCAGCCTGCCGTACGGCCGATGAAACCGGCCTTGCTACCATGACAGATCAGCACATCCGCCTCGTGTGCGCGTGCCACTTTCAGCACATACCGCAGAACGCTCAGATCGCCCAAAGGGTCGATTCGGTAGCGCGCCATCGCGAACACCTCAGCGCTCAGGCCTACGGCCTTCAGTTCGGCGGCGTAGGCATCGGCACCCTCAGACAGACAAATTGTGTGGGATTCGAACCTGTTCTGGTCCAGCGCCGACAATAGCATCTTGTTGTAAAATGCAATTCCGCCCGTCGATTTCGTAAGAGCGAGAATCCTGATTTTCTTCATACCAATACCCGTCAAACACTTGTAACCGATGAAAAAACGCCAAACAAAACTGGTACACTTGCGCAGCAGGGGAGTTTCGAAGCCCGCTGCGGGCGGTATTTCCACAATGCAACCTCGGCTTACTTTAGCCGAATTCCGTTACTGTACGGCAAAAATCTGCTCATAACGATTTGAAACACCCGAATCTGGCAACAATCTGCACAAAAACGCCACCTCCAAGACAAAATTCGCCGATATCCGGTTTGGTGATATCGAACTGACGGTTTTAAATGCGTGTCATGGCGTATAGGCAGCGCCGCGCATGTTGGGATGCATGCAATCCAAGGGGCACCACTCAGCGCCCTAATGAAACCAATACAAGGGATGGGCATATCTGCTGTGTCCTCCTGTTGAGATCGAGAAGGAATTCAAATGGCTGAAGATCTGACGGGCGCCGACCTGGCGTTTGAAGGTGCGCAGGGTTTTGGCTCCGACACTACTGGGGGCCGAGGCGGCGAAATCGTCAAAGTTACGACTCTGGCGGATTCAGGACCCGGATCACTCAGATGGGCTCTCGAGGAACTCGACGGTCCGCGGATCGTTGTCTTTGAGGTGAGCGGTGAAATACAACTCGATGACTCAATCGAGATAAACGGCGACGTGACCATTGCCGGTCAAACCTCGCCTGAAGGCATCACAATATCGGGCGCCAAGCTGCGCGTTGTCGAAGACAACGTGATTATCCGTGGCCTGCAGTTCCGACCGGGCGACGGCGACGGGGACTCTCCTTCCGAACGGGACGGGCTGTCGATCGGCAGCAGTTCTCAGACCGTTGAAAATGTCATCATCGACAGCAACTCGTTCAGCTGGTCGGTCGATGAATTGATCACGCTCTGGTACGGTCCGCAGAACATCACCATCTCAAACAACATTCTGGCCGAAGCGCTGGATGAATCGATCCACCCGGAAGGCGACCACTCGATGGGGCTGCTGATCGGTGATGGCAGTTCGAACGTCACGGTGGTGGGCAACCTGTTCGCTCATAACGAACACCGCAACGCCCAGGTGAAGGACGACTCCCAAAATATCGAGTTCATCAACAATGTGGTCTACAACTATGGACCCAACGGGTTCGAGAGCTATTCGGGCGTGACTGCGCATATCATCGGCAATATCTACATTGCGGGTGAGGATTCGGCCGATCGCGCACCCATCCGCCTGAATTCGGCGGAGTCGGGAACAGCCTATTATGTCTCTGACAACCAGGCGGAACTTGGCGGCGATGCTCTTTCGAAGATTGAAGACGGCTATGTGTTCGACCCCAGCAATGTCACCATCATGCCTACATCCGAGGTTATGGACTATGTTCTGTCCAATGCCGGGGCACGCTATCCTGAACTGAACGAGGTCGATCAGCGGATCGTCCAGTCGGTGATCGACGGAACCGGCCGCATCATCGATTCCCCCGATGATGTCGGTGGGTATGTGTATGTGCCCAACACTGCGGCGCCAAGCGATCGCGACGATGACGGAATCCCGGATTACTTCGAAGAGATTCTGGGTTCAGACCCGGATAAGTTCGACGCGCACGGTGATGCCGATGGCAATGGCGTGCATGATATCGAAGATTACATCAACGGTTTGTTGGACGGTTATGCTGCGGACTCGCAACCCGCGCCTGCACCGGCGCCAGAGGACGACACGCAGGCCGGGGACAGTGGCACTTCGGACACCAGCGACTCGGGGAACACTACACCAGACAGCGGATCGAATGCTGGTGATGCATCCTCCTACCGTTTCGAGGCTGAAGATTTCTCTCTGACCAACGGGTTTTCTGTGAACACGCTTTCTCCCGCATCCGGGGGGCAGGTGATCCGGGTCAAAGAAGGTCAGAGCGGCGAAGCCTCGACTGTGTTCACCGGCGAGAGCGGCACCTATGACCTGAACATCGGATATTTCGATGAAGCGGATGGAGCATCGGATCTGACGGTCCTTGTGAATGGCAAGGCCGTTCATAGCTGGGTCTGGGATCAGAACCTGGGGTCGATCTATGCGGATGAAGCAACCGCAACCGAACTCACCATCGAGAATGTGCAGATCAATTCCGGCGATGTCATCACCTTCGCGGGAACCGGCGATGCTCAAGAACCGCTGCGGATCGACTATCTGGACGTTGTGACCCAGTCGATCGGCGAAGGCAGCGACGATGCCTCGGTGACGGATCCGGTGGATGACAACCCATCGACCCCGACGGATGGCACGCCCCAGCACTATTTCGTCGAAGCTGAAACGTTCGACATCGAAAGCGGCTGGAGGGTCAAGAGCAACTCGATCGCTTCGGGCGAGGCGTATCTCAATGCCACCGGCAAAGGTACGGCAAAGGCTTCGACCGAATTCGACGGCGAATCCGGTTACTACGATATAGTCGTCAACTATTACGATGAATCCGACGGCGAGAGCATTCTGAACGTCAGTGTCGGCGGAGAAGAGGTCGACAGCTGGGTCTGGGACCAGGAGACGAACGAGAAGTTTGCGACGCGGGACACGCTGACAAGCCATGTGATCGAGGGTGTTTGGATCGAAAATGGCGAACTTGTCGCGCTTGAAGGGACACCAGATGGCAACGAACCCCTTCGTGTCGACAGTGTCGAGTTCTATTCTGACTTCCTGCTGGCGTAAGTCGGGCGTCCGAAGACGGCCGTGATTAAACTCTGAGCGGGCCGGGTTCTGTTTTCAGACCCGGCCCGCTTTTTGTATCCAGCGCTGCGCGATCTGCTGAAAGATTTCCGGCGTCATAATCCGCATCGACACAAGAAACGCTAAGCCAAAAGCTGCTGTGGCTACGAAAAGCCGAATGAGGTCGCTGTCGGCAACCAAGACGCGCTGTGCAATCATCGCCACGACAGAGGCGCTCACTGCACACACCGCACCGGGCAACAGGGCGCTGAACGTGCTGTGCGCCGAAATATCCAGTCTGCTTCTCAAAAACAGATAGTGTGACAGAAATTGGATCATCGCCAGTACTACTTGAATAAAGGCCACGGCGATTATGCCATGTGGAACAGCAAGCCAAAGCAGCACCAGGAAAAACGGCAGGTTTATCAGGGAAATCTTGAACATCAGGTCAGTTCTGCTGAGCGCTTTCAAAAGATTTCCGGGAACGATGTTTATCGTCCCCACTGCAAACGCGATGGCCAATAGCTGCATCGGCACAATCATTGCGTACCATTTCGGAGGATAGAGCACATGCACCAGAGGCTCTGCGAGCACCGCAATGGCCGCACCGGTCCCAAACATCAGAAGGGCACAGTATTTAAGGGCGCCATAGTAGTAAGCCTTGAGGGCCTCGGGGTCCGATTGAATTTTTGACATAACCGGATGCAGAACAAAGCCTGCAACGTTGATGAGGCTTTTGATCCCGAGTTCGGGAATGCGGTATGCTAGGGAGTAAAGCCCCAGAGCCGAAGCGCCCAGAACCTTGCCGACCAACAGGTTATCCAGAAGCCGCGGAGTTGCATTTATGGTTTCCGCGCCGATCAAATGCGCCCCGAAATGAGCAATATACTTAAGTGTCGCCAGATCAGGTTTGCGGGTTGGCCACCAAGGCCTGATGATCCATAGCGCAATGGCACCGACGATGGCACCGCTGATATAGCCCAGCACAAGCGACCAGACTCCAAAACCCAGAAGTGCCAATAGGATTGATACAAGTCCTTTGGTCAGGCCTCGCAGTACGTCCGGCACCAGCTTGGCCTTGAGGCGCAGTTCCCGAACCAGAAAATTTGCGTTTACATTAGTCAGCGCTTGCACGATCAGCGCAAGGGCGATGACAGGCAGAAGGTCTGCCAAAAGCGGATCGCCATACCAGTTGGCGATCGACGGCGCGCTCAGCCAGATTGACCCGGCAAGAAGACTTGAAAATACCATGCCACATAGAAGGACTGCGCTGGCTGTCTCCTCAACTTTTTCACGAGTGGAAATAAGCGCAGTCCCCATGCCGAATTGGGAGAGAATCTCAAAATATCCCAGAATGGCCAGACAAATGGCCATTGTCCCGAATTCTGCGGGCTCGAGGTACCAAGCCAGAATAACAATCGAAACGAGATTGAGAATCTTGGTGCTGAAAAAGGAAAGGTAGGCCCATAGAACGTTCCTGACACTTTCGCCTACGTTGTCGGAACGCGCTTTCTCAACCATTCGAATACACTATTAACCGAAGCGATATGCCGTTAGGCACGCGCTTGAAAAACAAACCACCAAATTCTTGATAGCACGGATTGCAAAGTTTTGTAAGCGCACCGTTCACCTGTTCGTTGCCTGTGTGAGCCACGTGACCTCCGCTATCTGCCAGTTTCTCATCCAGATACGGGCACGAAACCGGGCAGCTCAGGTGAAAGATCACCGCATAAATGGCTATTTTTTCAGTTGATGCAGGCCTTTGATTTTGCTCTTCGCATACCCTAATTGCTTATGGGTGCTTTGGACCTACCTGCTAAGGGCAGTCAGCCGAGATTTAAGCACGAGTATTTGCGACAGAACTTCTTCCCTTACGATCCTGATATATGCCTTCGCCCTCGCGGAAAATCACACTTATTGGTTCCAGAGGGCCACCTTGGTGCGCGTCGGGAGGGCCGACGTTTCTGTCTAGCCTTGCAGCTAGCCCTTCGATCATCGAATAGGTATCGATCAGCTCAATTGGGTGGTCAGAAGGACTCGCTGACCAATTTGAGGTATGCAATCAGCGACGCAATCAGACGATTGTCATCGAACCCCGGATTAGGCATGGGCGTTCCGGGAGCGAAGGATTGAGGGTCATTCAGAAACTCTGTGAGTGTCTCTTCGTCCCACGTTCCGGTTTGCGCGCTCAGACCGCTCGAGTAGCCATCATAATTGGTTGAAGCAATTTTGCTGCCGAAAATTCGGGCGAGGCTTGGTGAGCGCACGTGGTCGTCCACTTCGAAAGAGTGGCATTCCGCACAGGCGCTGATCGCTGTTTCCAGCCGTTTTGCAGCATGTCTGGAAAGCCCCTGACGGTTGACGCTTGTCGCGAACAATTCCGATCGGTTCTGCCGATCCTGACCGGTCAAAAAGACCATGGCCCGGTCATCGGTCCAAAGCACGATCCGCCCGTCACTGTGCTGGTGTACGTCGCGTATACGTGTGCCGACTTCGATACGTTCGGAGTAAATTACCCGACCCTCTGCAAAGCGAAGCCGGAACAGAGACCCATCAAGCAACGCAGCTGCGAGCAAATCTCCGTCCCATGAAGGATGAAAGCCGTCAACATAGGTGAGAGCCGACCCCGCAATTGACGGCACCCATGAATATATCGGCCGTTCGAAATGGCTATGCCGCCCGTAACTCAATGAACCCGGAATTGCACTGGCGTCCCAATAGGTCAGACCATAGGATTCCAGCGGCCAGCCATAGTTGGCCCCGTCGAGCACAAGATTCAGTTCATCACCGCCTTTTGGACCATGCTCCAGGGTGTATAAAGTGCCGTCAGGCGTGAGCGTTAATCCCTGCGGGTTTCGGTGGCCCATCGAGACGATTTTCCCCTCACCCGAGGCTACGTCGATCGCCAATATTTTTCCGTATTCGGCCGCAGGGTTCTGGGCGATGCCTGGGCCGGCCTCGGAGCGCATTCCATCGAAATGGTAGTCACCACTTGTCATGTATAGCGTGGACGGGTCTTCGAAGACGAGTTTTCCGCCAGCCATATGGCCCTCGACCGCAAGATGCCGCGTTTTCAGGGGCAAGCAGGGGGCAGTGCGATATAGCACCTGCCAGTCGTCGGGTGCGGCCTGAACCTCGTCTATTGACTTTACTTCAGCGTCCATTGCCAGAAGCGCAACTGTATTCGTGATACATTTTTGGTCGGGGTGATATTCTGTATAGGATATCGCGAGGGCTGGACCGTTCGGACCTGAGAATTGGACCAGATCGTTGTATCGCAGGTACCCCGCCTCGACCTCATATTCTGTATTGTTCGGGTCGTCGGCTAAGGCCTCATAGGCGGCGCGGTTGGTATCGGGTACGGTTACTTCTGTCTGCCTGACATCTTCGGACGAACTGGCAGCGTAGATGCGCCCGTCATAGGGCAGCAATAGGACGTCGGAGCCAAAAGAGGTAAGCCCGCCACCATTCTCCCTGATTGTGTGATAAGGACTTACGCGTCTGACGGGCACTTTCGCGACGTCCGCCTCGAGGTCAATGAGATGCGAGGAGAGCCGTTCGAGGTCATAAACAGCAGGTTGACCCGGCGCGACCTTGACCGCGACCTTCTCGATCCGCCGGTCCACCTTCTCGAAAATGGAGTGAGGGAACCACTCGCGTTTTCCAATCTCGAAACCTGCAAAAATCGCCGTTCCGATAAAACCAACAACAATTACAAACAGTACAATGCGTTTGATCCACCGATAAATGGTAGGCAATAATCGCGTTTCGCGGGTGGGCGCCTCTATTATTTGCCTGTTGCTATGACCAGGCGATGTATCTGTGTTCTGTGCCATGAGTTCTTACCGATCCCTGTGTTTCGGTCTTTCCTCACTTCGCCGAACTGGCCTGGCGATTGGTCTTACCGACCCGCTCTAACACGGTCAAAGGTGGCCGCGTTTTATTCGGCACCTCATCTCGCTCGCCTTGATTTCGCCTTGCCAAGCTGTCCAGCAATTGTTCTGCCATACGGTTACCGTCACGCACAGCGTAGTTCGTCCCTCGGTCCATTGGATAAATCTGCGAGAAATTGCACATCAGAACTCCGGGGCAGGGAGTCTGATGTGGTACAAGTTTGTTTTCTTCGAAGCCTATGTCGACGATGTGCTGGGCGTTTCGCAGACGAAAGAGCCCATCATCCACAACGGCCTCGCGGTCGAATTCCGGAAAGATCTTTTTGATCTCGCCATACCAGCGCTCTTTTAGATCTTCCGGTTTCATCGACATGTATTCGTGCTCGGGCGGAACGTAGTCACCGATATAGTAGATGTTCAAACCGTCGAACCGATCGCTGCCGACCAGATTGGTAAGGCTCAGAAATACTACGAAAGGCGCGTTCTCAGAGTTGATGTTATGCCAGTAGTATTTGGTGAACTTCTGAGGGGTCGCGAACACCTGCACGGCCGCGTCTAGATAGTCGATGCTTTTGAGGCGATCAAAGTACTCCGGGTCGCGCTCCTCGTAGGGGGCAATCATGCGGGCTAGTATATGGCTCGGCACCGTGGCCAGAACGCGGTCAAAACGTTCTTCCCCCGCATCGGTAGTAACTATGACCTCGTCTGACTCGGGGTCGTACGCGATACCCGAAACCATCGTTTTTAGGCGAATGTCCGTGTTGTCTTCGCGCAGAGGTTTTTCAAGCGCATCGACAATGATCCTGAAGCCGCCGTCGAAATACCCCAGCACCTCTCCGCCAGCCTGCTTGTCGCGGCTTTCGACACGTTGGAGTAAACGCCCCCAAAGCCAAGACATCGTCACCTTGTCATAGTAGCGGTCGAATTTGCCGCGCAGTAGTGGTTCCCAGATCACGTCCGTTACCTGGCGCCCGGCATATTTTCTAAGCCATTCCAGCGCTGTTGTGCCGCTGAGTTTCCGCCAGTCTTTCTCGCGCTGTAGCCAAAGCACACTTATGCCGGCTCGGATCCGGTTGATGAAACTGAGCGGCTTGAAGCGGATTAGGTCAAGCGGAGTCTCCATGGGATAGAGCGTGCCATCATAATAGGTGGAGACAGAAGATTTATGATAGGTCAACCGATCGTTCAGGCCCAATTCGTCGACCAGAGACAGGATATATTCGTCGGTTTTGTAGAGAAAATGATAGGCCTGTTCGACGCTGTGATCCGCAAGTTCAAACCCAGCGGCAAGACCGCCAAGGCGATCAGATGCTTCGCAGATCGTCACGTCCACGCCTTTCTTGCTGAGACGATAAGCGGCGGTTAATCCGGTGAAACCACCTCCGATGATGCATACTCTTGGTTTTTTCATTTTAACGAACCACTGTGTTACTTGTTATTAACAGGTTGTGCGACCTACACGACTTTGCGGAAGGTGATGCGAGAGTTCAGCAAATACTGGACGACGAATACGACGGGCAAAGACAGAATTTTTCCTGCATTTGCATCAAGGCCAACGACTTGCGCTGCGTAGATGACACCGTAGCCGGTGACATAGCCAATCCCGCAAACGACGATGAAAGACGCCAGGCGCAGGCCTAGGTAATCGTTGGTCTTGAAGTTGTGCCTGGTGTTCACGAAAAAGCTGAACAATACCGAAGTCGGAACTGAAATTGAGTGCGCGACTAGGGCAGTGGTGCCAACTGCATTGTAGAGGATCAGAAAGAGCAACACGTCTATGGCACTCGCCGTGCATCCAATTATGAAGTATTTGACCAACGTCTCATGACGCTTCATCAAGACCATGACGCGGTCTTTCAAGCTTTGGTTTTCGGTACAACTCGATGCATCCGGATCGTGGACGTTAGACACGTTTTCCCCAGCGGTGCGCCCAGGTTTCTTGTGCTCTGCCTGAGATTTCTGGTCGTCGCTTTTCGACGGTTCTGCGTGCAGGTCGTTTAAGGTGGCTTCTGTCATGAATTTGCCCTCTCGCTCTTTCGCGATGCAAGAAACGGATACCGTACACGGCCCCAAACGAAGGCTTGGGTAGCGACGTAGTTCCAAACGACCGTAATCAGCGCGCCAGCCATAGCCGGGGCAAGATCAATCATGTTGTTGTATTGATCGTGCAGCATGGTCGCGACACCGATATTGGCGAAGATACCGACCGAACACAGCACCGCAAAAATCACGAAGCCGAAATAGAAGTCGACGCCCCTTAGGCGGCGATCGTTGTAGGTGATGGCATTGTTAGCAGAATAGTTGAACGTGAGTGCAACGAATGTCGCCATGAGCTGAGAGGCAGCAAATGTCGCGCCAAAGAGTCTCTCGACCGCAATAAAAACGATCATATGGCAAATGATGCCTACGCAATTGATCATTGCAAATGAGATGAAGCGCGCGGGAAGCGGAAGAAAGCGGCTGATTTTTTTCTCGATGAAGAAAAGGAAAAACTCGTACAGCACGCCAGTGTCGAGTTTTGACTCGCCGTGCACGCGTTCACGAAACATGAATGGCAATTCGACGACTTTTGGGCGTGGTCGCGAAGCCGCAATCAGGTCCAGCAGGATTTTAAAGCCGATCTCGGAGAGGTCGGGCAAAGCTCTCAGCAACACTTCTCGACGAAACACGAAAAAACCGGTCAGCGGATCCGTCATGTCGAGGTTGAAAAGTCGATTGGCAAGTCGAATGCCTGTATTGCTTATCTTCACTCTCGTCTCGGACGACAATCCTGATGGTTTTTCCTCGGCTAGGAAGCGACTGGCCGATGCAATGGAGGCCTCGCCACTTGCGACTTTTTCATAAAGCTTTGGCAGGATGGTTTCGTCGTGTTGCAAATCGCCGTCCATAACGGCGACCACGTCCGATGCAGCGGCCAGACCACCTTCGACAACTGCTGAGGAGAGCCCACGCCGATTGTGGCGTGAGATGAGCCGTACGCGCCGGTCTGTTCGCGCCAATTTCCGGACAGCGTCGGCTGTGCCGTCAGGCGACGCATCATCTACGAAGATAATTTCCCAAGAGATTCCGTCGAGCGCGGAATCAAGCTTGTTCACAAGTTCAGCGACATTACGAACTTCGTTGAAAGTTGGCACCACGACAGAAAGCGCAATTGAATCCGTCGCGCGGAATTCATGCGCTTCATGGGTCATGAGACCTTCCTCGGATAACAAATTGCCAACTTAATTCTGATGGGATCCGAACCGTCGACCTGTTTACCAGGAGAAGAATTCACAACAAACTTTTTCACAAACACACACCTCCGGCTAACCAAAAAACGAAAGCCGCACACAATAAAAAACAATTAAAAGCTATCCGCTTTAGAGGTTTTGGTCAAAGGATTCGACGTCCAATGCTTGAGCACGCTAGGTCCCGGCGATGCGAGAGGTCAAAGTCTGGGCACGCCGTGCGCTATTTGGGTCAAACGAGCAGAACTCAAAATGTCTTGGAGATATGGCCTAAGAGCATTCTTGTTTCCGGGGCAAAAAAACGGAAACAAAAATGGGGGCGCCCATAAGTGTTTTGCGAAAAGTGGCTACATTTCATATGCATCGGCCCATAGATTTCTCTGAACGCCGTGCTTCAGTCAGCTCCTGTGGTTGACCCATCATTGGCCAAACCGGTCAGATCATACTCGGTAACGGTCACACACTCGATGCGGGCAGAATAATTGGTGAAGCTCACTGGTGATAACAACCGGTCAATTTCTGCCCGAAGATCGCGTACTCGCGAATATTGCATCTGACCCGTGTCTTCCAGTACGTGGCAGCCCCCACCCTCGATCAAGGCGAGTCGGACGTATCCCTCGGTGGCCTTGCGCCGTAGATAATCGATGGTCTCTGGTACAGCCGCGTCGCGGCTCCATGTCTCGGCATAATCTTGAGGTCTGAAGATATGGGGATCTTCAAGCCGGGCGAAGCCCGCAAACGGTACATTCTTTTCCCGTGTGTAGTAACCAAATGTTGGAGCGGTGAAATCGGGACTGAGAAGATAAACCGTTTCACTGGAACTGGGGTCAATATCGCTAGCAACGGTCCGAATTCCCGATTTTGGAAGCCGATCCGCCGTCGCGATATCCCACACGTTCAAGAGCGTCCAAACAAAAAGTGCAACAATGGCGACGGGCAGGGGTTGTAACCAGCGCCAACCGCGTTGGCTCAACAGGTGGCCTGCATGAACCAGAAAAATACCAAAAAACGCGCTGGCGATTGGTATGAATGAAAACATGTAGCGACCAGTCAGAGACAACGCCGCTAGCATTAGAATTGGCCCAAGCAGGGCTGTGGCCAACACGAACATGGCCGTCTCTTCTCGCTGGGATGCAGCGGGGAGCTGCTGGCGCCGAAAAAAACCGACGACGTACCAAGCCAAAGCACAAAACGCTGCCAGCGCCGCCATTCCCAGCGTGATCTTCGCGATGATCGATTTTTGGCTGCTCCACGGTAGCAAGTATGCTGTGTTTTTGTAGATGGCGCGCGGCTTGTCCGACCACTCGCTCTCCGGTGTCCACGGTGTGCCGGTTCCGAGGTGGTCAAAAAAGATCGGAATCCACGGTAGATAGATCACGAAAATAGAGAAGCCGGCGATAAGATATGGAAGGGCAGGCACCTGTCCAGGACGGCGAACCACCAGAACTATTGTGGCCAACGCAAGCGACACAAGCAGCATCAGGCCAGTGTATTGAACATAAATGAGCAAGCTGGCGCACAGGACAAACGCTATGAGCGACCAAGTGCGATGTCTGCTGTTGAGGCTTGTGAGTAAAAAGAGGGTCACGAGACAACATAGCAGTGCCGCAAGCGTGTTGGGTCGTGCTTCTTGCGCGTAGTAGATGCCGACCGGGGAAATCGTAACTAGCGATGCGGCAAGCAGGGCGGCCCGGCGCGAATCGGCGACTCTGGCAAGGTAATAGGCGGCAGGGATCGCCATCAGACCGAAGACAAAGGGTGATATCTTTAGCGCGTTCTCACCGGTGCCAAGCCATTCGATTGCGTAGTGAGTGAGCAGGTAAAACCCCGGTGGGTTCAGTTCCCCGTACTTCACCATGTCAATTACGGCCGAGGCACTGCCCGAAGCCGCTTCGAAATAGGTGGAGGCCTCATCCCTCCAGATTCCCAGGTTCAACCCCGGCAGCCGCAACACAGTCGCGATAATCAAAAGGTAGACTAGAATGCAGGTGTCTCGAAATGCCGACGATTCCAGCCTACTTGCCAGTCCGCCGATTTGTCGGTTGCCAGCAAGGCGCGGAGAAAAGGAAAGGCTAACAAGCACTCCCAGTCCGGATATGAGCAAGAGGTAGAACAGTGTGCGTTCGATTGCCGTTCTATAAAATTCTATAGACGGAACTGCACCGTTTCTGGAGAATCCGTTTTTAACAGAGGGCCAGATTTGCGCCTCATACATGGTGTCTGCAATTGCCTCTCCATTTACTGCATAGAGAATGAAGAGACATACAGTCGCGACCGCGGCTAAAACCGAAATGACGACCGCAGGTCCGAGGCGTTCGGGGTGTGGTGTTCTAAAAGGTTCAAATCCCTCGTCCATAAGAAAAGTCCCAGGCAAAACAAATAAACTCATACCCAAAAATACAGGTGTCCGATCACAATCGGATGGCAAACTCAGCATGGCTGGCAATTGCGTTTCGATCAAGGCGCTTGAGAAAGGGCTCATGTTGCGCCAGTTTTTTGTCAATCAAATTAGAGGCTTGGCTCGTATGTCAATCGTAGAAGTGCGTTGGTGCAAACGGCGAACCGCTATTTAATAGCTACGGCCGGGGTCGGGAAGATCAGCTCTTAATGGGGCAAGGTAACGCGCTAATCTTGTATCTGAGATAGGGGGGCTCAAGCATCGTCAGACTAGGCCAACCTCTTTCACGAGATGCCGGAAATAATCGATGGTCCTCCTAAGCCCTTCTTCAAGCTCGACGGTGGGCTCCCAGTTCAGTTTTTCTTTCGCAATGGAAATGTCTGGGCGGCGCTGAAGTGGATCATCCTGGGGCAGCGGCTGATAGACGATCTTTGATTTTGACTTTGTCTGGCGCAGCACAATTTCGGCGAGTTCCAGCATGGTGAACTCACCGGGGTTGCCGAGATTGACCGGGCCGGTCATATCCGGGCCACTGTCCATCATGCGTAGGAACCCTTCTACCAAATCCTCAACATAGCAGAACGAACGTGTCTGGGAGCCGTCGCCGAAAATGGTAATGTCCTGTCCGGTCAGGGCCTGCACAATGAAATTTGAAACCACCCGCCCATCGGCGTGATGCATGCGCGGCCCGTAGGTGTTGAAGATCCGAACCACTTTGATGTCGAGATTGTGCTGGCGGTGATAGTCGAAGAACAGCGTTTCGGCGCAACGCTTGCCCTCATCGTAGCACGAGCGCGGCCCGATCGGATTGACGTTGCCCCAATAGTCTTCGGTCTGCGGGTGCACACTTGGGTTGCCGTAAACCTCGGAAGTCGAGGCCTGCAGGATCGGGCATTGTAGGCGCTTTGCTAGGCCCAGCATGTTGATTGCACCATGTACGCTGGTCTTGGTGGTTTGCACTGGGTCGTGCTGATAGTGGACCGGGCTGGCGGGGCAAGCCAGATTGAAGATCTGATCCACTTCAATATAAAGGGGAAATGTCACGTCATGCCGTAGAAACTCGAACCGGGGATGGTTGTGCAGATGGTCGATGTTCCGTTTGGTTCCGGTAAACAAGTTGTCCACGCAAAGGACTTCGTGCTTGCGTTCAAGTAGACGATCGACGAGATGGGAGCCTAAGAATCCGGCGCCGCCGGTAACCAGAATACGCTTCCTGCTATCATACGGGCGGGTCATAAAACACCTCAAAACACAAAACACACAAATTCCTTATAGTTAGGAAAGACTATTTCGAACTTTGTGGCAAGCGTGGGGAGCATACGGGTCTAGACTGGCTTGGATTGAGTGTTTGTAATGGACGAGTTTTAATCAAATCTGAGGCTCTTCCGGGCAGGGTAGACGCAGTCCTGCTCTTGTAGTCGGCTGCGGCTTCTGGGGTCTCGCGGTCAGTCATTTCCTGCGCTTTTCCGAACTCAGGTGAGGGCAACAGAGCCCAAGATTTGAGACCAGCCCAAAAAAAGCATGCGAAAAAAGGGTCAGAGCTGGTAACCACAGTTGGCTATCGCTCATCGGCCAGCGACTTGGCCTTTTCGTATTCCGACAGAACTGGCTGCATCATTTCGGGATCGTAGATCACCCTCTCCAGCCACCATCTAAGCGGAAATGTCTCGCCTTCTGCGATCATCGCCGAAAGTCTCTCAAGGATCGCCGCTTCCTCGTCGAACTGCTCCAGCGCAGCGTTACCAGCGGCTTGGTAAACCATCATATGTATCCCAAACGGCCCGCCGAGGTCCAAGTTTTCCTGCAATGTGTTCAGGCTGTCCCTGTAGTGTCCCGCGTGGAATTGAGACACTCCGAGTATGTTCCTATAGGGTCGCCGGATGCTGAGGGGGTCCAGGCTTAGCGACCGTTTGAGGGGTGTGATGGCCTGTTCCGGCTTGCCCGCGTACAACAGGAACAATCCCAAGTAGCCGTGAGCCAGACTGGAGCTCGGCTCTTGTTCAACAGCGCGTTGGCCGAATTCAATTGCCTTCTGCGGCTGACCCTTCAGCATTTCAAGGTTGCCCAGTGTTAACAGGGCGCGAACATTGGCAGGGTCTTTTTCCAGTGCGATTTCAGCATATTGCTGGATTGCATCGCGAGTTTCATCTGTGTTCGGCGCCAAGCCAAACCACGCTCGGTGCGATTCCGCGAAACCCAACCCTGCATGACCGTGAGGGGCGTTTGGTTCCAGACTCACCACACGCTGCAGCAAGGCGTGTGCGGCGTCAAACCGCGCGGGGTCGCTCGGGGGGTGAATGATGTCCAGTGCCTGCTGATACAAGATTCTGGCGTCACGGCGCGTCCAGCGCGCATCCTCGATCCGCGAAGTCAGTTCCGGGAACAGCTCGATTGAAAATGTGGCGCTGATCTCTCGCGAAATCTCAGTCTGTGTATCGAACCGGTCCGTCGTTTTGTAGTCGAACCGCTTGGCCCAGATTTCGCTGCGGCTGTCCACGTCGACGAGACCGATGTTGAGCCGATAGCCATCTGTCATCGTCTGTAGACTGCCGCGTAAAATATGCGTCGCACCCAGCTGTCGCCCCTGATCTATCAGGTCAACCGCTTCGTCAGACAGTTCGGCAGTTGACGCGTACGAGATCACTCGCAGTCCCTGAACTCGCGCCAGATCGGTCGTGATGTCTTCGGCAATCCCTCGGGCTGCTACGGATGCAACCGCGCTGCTGCCCAACGGGTTGAACGGCATCACGGCCACGATCGGCAAATCTCCCCATAGGTCCGGATCGGTTATGGCTTGATCCCCAGGCGGGGTGTCCGGTTCAAGGCTTTCGACCAGCAAGTAGCCTGAAATGGCGACCAGCAACACCAACAATAGCAGCAAGAGCCAATTTGGTGCGCGCCAGCTGGCTTTGCCTGACCTTCTTGCTCGTTCCGCAGAATTGGGCGTTGCCGACGTTTGATCCCGGAAATCGAACGAAGGCACATATGACCCTTTGGGAATGGTAATCACCAAAGGATCATTGCTCCCATCCGTGAGGTAATAGTGTTCCAGTTCGCGTCTAAGGCGACGTGCTTCCAGGCGCACAACCGGATCGGACGTCGCGTCGAAGTCTTCGGAACGCCCCAGAACGGAAACGCCAATCGAATACCCCTTCAGCCGGTCTGCGCGTCCTGCTAGGGTCTCTTCGATAATGTATTTGAGGAACGCGCGTCGGCGATCATTGGCCCCAAACTGAGAACTCTCGAACATACGCGCGAGCTGTTCGTCTATAGCCGCCTGTTCGGGCGATGGCAGTGACTCACGCTCGGAAAACTGACTTTCCATCGAAGTGTCTGTCGTTTGTTTTCGTTCCATCCACTCGCTTCAAACAGTAACTGGCTGAGTCGCGTTGCGTCCAGTATTACATTCAAACCAAAGAATTTTTAATGTTTTTTACATGTTTCAAACATGTTCTGTACCCCAAGCCCGCGTTCTCGACTGTTAGTCTGATGTCGCCACGGGGTATCCGTATGGATGTTTCGCGGGAAAGAGTTTCTCACTGATGGCCAATGGCTTTTACGGAGGGAAGCAAGTGGAAAATTATCTTTCTGCCGGTTGTACCGAACTGGTGAACCAGTCCCCCAGCGATGAGTTCATTATCATGTCCTTGTCGCGGAGCGATCCAAAGTTTCAGGCCATTTGCCGCGACTTCGGCGAGGCGGTAATCGCGCTGCGCAGTTTTGAGGCGCAAGGAGAGAGCGGACGGGCCCGAGCGGTTGAATTTCAACAGATCTGCAAGGATCTGAGGCTCGAACTGATGCAATACGTCAATCAGGAGGCGACAGGCCCCAAGGCTCAGGTGCACAGATAAAAAATAAACTGTCGGCTAAACGAGTGGGTGGCCAGACACAATGACCCTCGGTCACGCATGCAAGGAGATGGGAATGGTTAAACGATTTCGCAAAGTGCTTCTCACCGCATTTACCATCATGATCGGTCTCATGTCCGTCGCTTACGCACAGGACAGTAATAGCGAAGAATGTAAGGCGCTGTTTGTGCACAATGCCGGTTCGGTTTCTATGGCCGGTGACACGATAACCATGGAAGATGTCAGCCCGATCGTCACGTTCTTCTGCGATCGGCCAGTTCGCTATGCTGGTGTGCTGAGCATAGAAGGCTTTTTGGACATGGTGTCCGAAGGCGATGACAGCTTTGCCGTAGACCCGCCCAACGCCTTGCTGACCATCGTTGCCGACGGTGCGCAGCCCGTAGACGTTGTTGTCGAACTGTCGCAACGCCCGCTGAGTGGTTCGGGAACGATGACATATTCCGGGGTCAAGGTGATCACCGGGGACATTCCGCAAACCACAGGTCCGGGCACATTGTTCATCGACCATTTCGGACACCCCATGTCACCAGGCTCGGTGGCGGGTGTACATCGTCGGCACGAGCGTCGCGCGGTACGCAATTGTGAAGCCACCGACGCGGACGATCTTTGCAATTGCGGACCCGGCATCGCCTGCAACTGAGACAGGAGAAAACAGACCGAATTTCAGACAAGCGGCCGGACAACAGAGAGCCGACATGACTGCCCCACTTGTGAACATCAGAAACGAAGGAGGGAACTATGTTTTTAACCATTGGTAGAAAATGTCGGAATGTGGCGTTGGCTTGTACAGCGACGGCCCTTTCCCTCGGTGCGGCGGCGGCTCTGGCCGAAAACCTGCCGACGGGGCGAACAGCAACCCAAATCAGTGACGAAGAGTATCCGGCCAGCTATTTCCCAAATACGGAAATTCTGGGAACAGATGAAATGCGGATTACCGCATTGGGTACCGGCATGCCGAACCAAACCAAGGCCGCCGTGTCCATTTCGTTTTTGGTAGAGCTTGGCAATGGTGATGTGTTCTTGTTCGACGTCGGAATGGGTTCGATGGGCAACCTGTTCTCGCTTCGGCCGGATTTCTCGAAAATTGACAAAGTATTCATCAGCCACCTGCATGTCGATCATGTTGGGGACTTCATGGGGCTGCACATCGGCAGCTGGCTGTCCGGTCGCTACACCCCGTTGCGGATATACGGGCCAACCGGATCGACTCCGGAACTGGGCATCAAGGCTTTTGTTGAAAACAGCCAAAAAGCCTACGCCTGGGATCTTGAAGGTCGCACAGGCGCATTGCCGGACGATGGCGGCAAGATCGAAGTGACAGAATTCGACTACATGCAGGAAAACGAGATCGTATATCAGGAAAACGGTGTAACGATCCGATCCTGGCCGGCCATTCATCTTCTGGATGGATCGGTGAGTTATTCTCTGGAATGGAACGGGCTGAAATATGTCTTCGGTGGCGACACCTATCCGAACAATTGGTACGTGAAATACGCCAAAGGCGCAGACATCGCATCGCACGAAGCCTTCCTGCCACCGAAAGCGCTGGCACCCTACTTCGGTTGGACCCTGGGTCAAGCGACGTATGTATCTACACGCGTTCACACCGAGCCCGCGGCCTTTGGCAAAGTCATGGCCGAAGTCAAGCCTCGTCATGCGGTTGGATATCATTCGGTGCTTTCCCCCGAGAATTACCAAGCAATTCTCGAAGGCATTCGTACGACTTATGATGGGGATCTTACGCTCACGCGCGACCTTACGGTTATAAACGTCACCAAGGACAAAATCATCGTGCGCGAGGCGTCGGTGGATGAATACGCGCTGCCGCCATCTGTCACAGAGGCGTACAACAATGCGCCACGGTCCGAGGAAAAGAAGCCATCTGACAAAATTTTGGCCGGGAAGTGGAAAGGGTACACACCGCCGAAAATGCCGGACGACAAATAATCCGGTTTCAATTGGCGCGCCCTCGCCGGGCGCGCCTCACGGGGTCACCGCGAACCATTTGAAATCACAAAACTTCGGGTCTGAATGTAAGCACCAGATTGCTAAACGCTTGCCCCACTTGTCCGACGACGCCTTGGTTCATTACTCTGAGAAAAGACCAGTTTGATGAAATTCTACGCCGAATACTCATTACTATGCCTGTTTCGACAGAGTGCCTTGGTCTCAGCATCTGTTCTGGCTTCGATTTTGGCATCGCCAGCGGTCGCTGATGACTCGGAACTGGCGAAGCAACTATCGAACCCGCTGGCCTCATTGATCTCGGTTCCGTTCCAGTTCAACTACGACAGTGGGTATGGCAGCGCCGATGGCAATCAGACGACGCTGAACATTCAGCCCGTCATCCCATTTTCTCTGAGCGACAATCTGAACCTGATCACACGCACGATCATTCCCTACAAATGGCAGAATGATGTTTCCGGCATGTCCGGCAACAACCAAGGCTTCGGAGATACAACGGTAAGCCTATGGTTCAGCCCGACAAAATCGTCATTTACCTGGGGAGTTGGGCCGATTTTTTACGTGCCGACATCCAGTGATCGAGAGTTGGGCGTTGGCGAATGGGGGGGTGGCATAACCGGGGTCGTTCTGGTGCAAGAGGGACCTTGGACCATAGGCGGGCTGGCCAATCACATCTGGTCCTTCGAAAGCAGCGACATCGACTCGACCTATGTCCAGCCTTTCCTGGCGCACACCACTCAGAAAGCTTGGACATACACACTGAATTCGGAATCCACGTATGACTGGAACGCTGAGGAATGGACCGCCCCGTTGAACTTTATGATTTCCAAACTGGTCAAGATCGGAAAGCAGCGCGTGTCTCTTCAAGCGGGCGCACGATACTACCTGACCTCTCCGGACTCCGGCCCTGACGGGTGGGGAGGGCGACTGTCCATGACACTCGTGTATCCGAAAAAGTAGAAAGGGCGTCTATCGGCGTATGTACGGCTTATGGCGATATTGTCGAAACAGATCAGAAGCCTGATGGCGATAGTGGCGGTCTCTGTCTTGGCGACCACCGCAAAAGGGGACGTGGTCCCGTTCAGTGGGGCCGAAGTCGCGAAAAATATTGCTGTTTTCCGACTGGAGGATGAAGGCGTTCGACTGGAGTTGGAAATTTACCCCGAGGATTTGCCGATTTTCAAACGCGCGCTGTCGTCAGAACTTGTGGCCAGCCCGCTTTCGACTCCGGCTTCATTTCTTCAGTTCCCGGATCAGGATCAGAATGTATTTTTTGTCGCCCACGCTGACGGACGACCCCTGCCGTTCCATTTTTTGAGCATGGAGCGCCGAAAACGAATTGACCGGGCTTCTCCGTTTGCTGGCATGAAGGACCCCATTTCCGGAGCCGTAGTACCCGGGCCGCCTGATAATCCCGACGTTTTTTACCTTGAGGCCTTCTTCAGCTTTGAGGGCGCGCAGCCCGAATCCCTGATCATCCGCCCCATTTACGCTGCGGATGGATCGCCGGCCGCATCCACCGGGTTCATGGTTTTTGACCGCGCTGTACCCGTCACTCGGTTCAGCTTTCTGAAAAGAGATACTCAGCTTCGGATCAATTGGCCCGACCCATGGTATACGGCCTTCAGCAACCCGAATCTCAATCGTGCCGCACAAAGCGGCACCAGTTCGTTTCTGTATGTAGCACCGCGGGAGCTTCGGCACGAAGTCCTTATCCGTGTTCGGGAACTAGCACCGTGGATCGGCGAAAACCTGGCGACTGGTGCCAGCCTAGACCCTGTACGCCAGTCCCAACTTTTGGCCGCAGCTCTGAAAGAGTTCACGGTTCGCAATCCGGTGCGCATTTCGGATCAGTTCGTTGCCCCCGCATCGGTTCGAGGGTCATTTCTGACGATTGGGGCGCGGGGATATCAGGTGGTCGAAGACTCACCGATGCTCGTTGCCGACACGACCTTTGTCGGCGTGATACTGTCCTATCCCGTTCCAGATTTACCGGCCACGGCGTCGATCTCTTGGGACATGTTTGACGAAAATATCCAGAAGGTTCCCGTGACGCTGACAGATAGTGCCGGCCCGTTTTACAATTGGGCGTCACCCGACGTCCCTGAGGTCATCTGGACCAACCACTTAAAACGATACGAAAATCCCAACGTCGAGCCAGTTCCGGCGGCAGGAGTAGTTTTTGTTCCGCTTTGGCCCCTGATGTTCTTTGTCCTTGTTGCCGGAGCAGGAGTGATCGCCGCCTGTTCCGCGCAGAAACACGTGCGATTTGGTTTCGCGGCACTCGCCCTGGGGTGCTTGGTCGCTGGTATGGCAATGTCAGGTAAAAACAAGGTTGCGTTCGTGACACAGATCACCGGCCAGACCGAAGATCAACTTGCAGCGGCGGTTTTTTCCCAACTTCTGCTGAACACCTACGTGGCTGGACTGGAAATGCGTCCCGACGGACGGAAAAAAGCTCTGGGGCCAATAGTCTTCGACGCATCGCAAGCTGACTTGGCGGCGGAACTGGAAACAAGCCTGACGATTCAGGTGCCGGGCGGAGGGCGTGCGCAAATTGCCGATGTCACGGATGTCGCAATCGTTGAAGGTGACATGAACCGTCACGGTGCCTTCGAAGGCGTCGCGCAATGGCGTGTCGATGCCCGAGCCGGACACTGGGGGCATGATCACCGACGCTGGGTGGACTATCGCGCACGGGTAGAATTCCGGCCCGACCGGGGAAACTGGATCCTCTCGGCAATCACAGTGTTGGAGGCACGCTCACCAGATGTCTAATTGGCTGCGTAATACACTCTTAGTCCTAGCAACTGGCTGCCTGATCGTCTTTGCAGTCGCCAGTCAGGCTCATTTTCTTCTGAACCTCAATGTGCGCGTGTTTCATGTTGAGCACACAAGCGATGGTCTTCGCATGTTTCTTCGCATGCCGATGCCGTATCTTGTGGCAGACAAGACTGGCGAGCCGGGCGAAGACGGTCTGCCGACAGCAGCACCTTTCACAACAAACGCGTTGGAGGACGGCAAGGTGGTACACTTTGTTGACCCGACCGAACTTGCTGCCGATCCTCTTGGCTTGGGCCGTATTGCGGAAACCAATACGGTTTTGGAGACCCAAGGCGCGCGAGTACTTGGAGTTGTCGAGACTGTATCGGTGCATCGAGTGAACGCAGAGCCGGGTTTTGCGACGTTGAGTGAGGCCAAACAGGCGATATCAAATGGCTCAACCCGTTTTGGTACTCCGCCCGCCTATGTCGGCGACGTGGTGGTGGATGTCACGATATTCTACGACCTAGGGCGCGCGCCGTCGTCCTATACTCTTTCAAGTCTGTTGGATCCCGGTTTGCCAGATCAGGAGATGACGGCAAACCTCATTCTGGATTATGGCTCTGGTGATCCGCTGGTCTTTCGAACCCGTGGTCTTATGGATGAGCCAGTTGAAATTTCCAGGTCCAGAATTGCGGGCATTGCTACGTTCGTCTGGGAAGGCGTGCGCCACATTCTGGAAGGCATCGACCATGTGTTGTTTGTGATATGCCTCGTCATCGGCGCGAGTGGCTTGCATGCGCTTCTCTGGCGGGTCACCGGCTTTACGGTTGGCCACAGCGTGACCCTGTCGCTCGGATTTTTTGGCTACGTGCCATCCGCGGCGTGGTTTGTTCCTTTCGTTGAAACGGGAATCGCACTGTCGATCATCTACGCTGCATTTCTGGCGGTTATGGAGGATAACGCGGGGAAAGACTCCAATAGAAAAGTCTTTGCCATTACGGTCCTGATGGGGCTTCTTCATGGTCTCGGCTTCAGTTTTGTGCTGCACGAAATTCTGCAGGTGACGTCCCCGAACATTTGGCAGAGTTTGTTGGCGTTTAACGTCGGGGTCGAGGTCGGGCAGCTTGCAATTGTTTTGGTAATCTGGCCGCTGTTGTTGCTGTTTAGAAGGCTCGGCCCGACCCCCGAGGTTTCGTTGCGAGTGTCGATTGCTCTCGTTTGCGGCGTAATTGCAAGTTGGTGGACTTTTGAACGTGGAAAGGTCTTTTTGGAGATGCTGTCAGGATAACTTCGGATATTCAGTTTTCGAACTGGGCGGGTTCAGATTCTGCTCCCTCCTTGCGCCCGTGGGTTTCACGGGTTACCCAACTGAGCTGACAACTCCCGAACGCAATTCAAGAGCGGTTCCGCATAAATCGATTTGTCGTCCTTTATCCGGAACAACGGTACCGAGACGCTGATAGCAGCCTCCGGATGTCCTCGGTCGTTCAAGATCGCAGCACCGAAACAAACGATGCCTTCTTCATTCTCTTGATTGTCGAAAATGTACCCTCGGGTACGGCAATGTTCGATTTGTTTGCGCAATAGTTCCGGATCTGTTGTCGTGAACCGCGTGATCGCTTTGAGATTGGCGTGTTCAAGATACGAAACCAAGCCCTGCTCAGGCAGAGCGGATAAAAAAGCTTTACCCACACCGCTGGAATGAAGGGGAACAAATGTGCCTATCGTTGAGCCCATCCTTACCGTTTCACGGCTTTCGATTTTGTCGATGTAGACAAGGCCCTCGCCGCTGGGAATTGCCAGATGTACGGTTTCACCGGTTTTGTCGCGCAGTGTTTCAAGGGCGTCTCTGGCGAGGGTGCGGATGTCGGTTTGGGCCAGCGCCGAGCGCGCCAGATTGACCAGGCGCGGCCCAGGCTTGTAGCGCCGGTCAGGTGTTTGCGTGATCAAATTCTCGGCCTCCAGCCCACCCAGCAGCCGGTACAGCGTTGGGCGGGTGAAGTCGCATTCCGAAAGCAAATCCTGCACACCAGGCGGTGTTGAGCGGTCACATATATGCTGCAGCAACCCAATGCTGCGGGCAAAGCTTTGGGTGCCCTGTACCTGTTTTGTCGTCATGATTTTTTGCTGATTGACCATCTGTGCGGATCGCGTAGTGTGTCCATATATAGATTCCTTTGTCCATAATATGGACAAAATCATACGAATACAACCTAAAACCGCCGCTGTCTGGTCTGAGAGGAAGCACATGCCACTGGTCACAGAAGACGAAAATCCGCGCGTTCCCTACAAACACCCGATGCCGCAGGACGCATTGCCCGAGATCGTGATTCCCGATGCGCTGTCTGAAGGCGATCCGCGTATGTGGGTCCAGCAGACCGAGAATGTGTTCTTTCGGCCGCTATGCCTGAATGTCAGTCAGGGCTACTGGATGAACCTGCTGAAAGTTACCAAATCCGGCGTGTTGTCCCGTCACCGGCACCCGAACGCTGTCCACGGGTTCGTGCTGAAAGGTCGCTGGCATTACCTGGAACACGACTGGGAGGCCCGCGAGGGTGGGTATGTGTTTGAACCGCCGGGTGAGACACACACGCTGGTTGTGCCCGATGATGTGGACGAGATGATCACCTATTTTCAGGTCAACGGTGTAATGTACTACGTCGATCCGGACGGAAAACATCTGGGCTATGAAGATGTGTTCACCAAGATCGACATGTGCCGGGCGCATTTCGAAAAAGTCGGTCTGGGTGCTGACTACGTCCAAACCTTTATCCGGTAATACGCATGAGCAATGTAAGTTACGACTTTTCTGGTCGCACTGCGATCGTGACCGGTGGCTCCGCAGGGATCGGTGCCGAAATCTCCCGACACTATGCGGCCGCAGGGGCCAAGGTAGCAATCTGGGACCTGGCTGAACCATGTGACGCGCCGGACGGTGCACTGTTCTGCAAAATCGACATCAGCCAACCGGATCAGATTGCCGACGCCGTTGCGACAACGCGTGAGGTATTTGGCGGAATCGACTTCTTGTCACACAATGCTGGGTTTGCTGGACCGACCCTGCCTGTGGTCGAAAACGACCCGTCGACATGGGCGCGGGTCATCGAGGTGAACCTGACGGGAACATTCTACCTGGCCCACGCAGTGGTGCCGGTGATGCAAGAGCGTGGCTTTGGCCGCATCATCAATATGGCTTCGCTTGCGGGCAAGGAAGGAACGCCGAACGCCTCGGCTTATTCGGCGGCCAAGGCAGGTGTGATCGGCTTCACCAAGTCCTTGGCAAAGGAGTTGGCGCAGACTGATATCCGGGTGAATTGTATAGCGCCCGCAGCCATCAAAACGGCTATTCTGGACCAGATGGCACCTGACTTTGTCCAGATCATGATCGACAAGTCTCCGATGAAGCGACTGGGCTGGGTTGAGGAAGCCGCGCGTCTGGTCATGTGGCTATCGTCTGACGATTGCACCTTTAACACCGGAGCAGTGTTTGACCTGTCGGGGGGGCGGGCGACTTACTGATGGGCCTCATACGAAACTTTACACCGGGCCCGGTCGAGGTGTCTGAAGAGGTGCTCGCGGCGCAATACGGGTCGCAGGCGTTGCATGTAGGTTCCGAATTTTCCAAGGTCTACATCCGTGTGACGGAGAACCTGCAACAGTTCTTTGGGACCAGCGGTCATGTCGCCGTTGTCCCGGGCTGTGGGACCTTGGCGAATGAAATGGCCGCCCGCGCGTTATTGGATGAAGGGCAGACAGCCCTGATCCTTGACGCAGGATATTTCAGCAACGTTCTGAAGAAGTCTGTTGAGGGTTGTGGTGCAAAAGCAGTTCTGTTGCCAGTGCCTGAAGGCAAACCCGCTGACCCAGAAATGCTGCGCGAGGCTCTGTTCGCTCAAAAAATTGACCTCGTATGTTTTACCCATGTTGAAACCTCCACCGGCTTGCTGAACCCGGTCGATACGTTGGCCAGAGTTGCCCGGGACGAGGGCGTGCCGGTATTGGTCGATTCCGTCAGTGCACTGGGCACGTGCCCGGCCCAGATGGATGACTGGGGGGTGTCGATTATGACTTCGGCATCCCAGAAAGGGTTGGAATCCGTGCCGGGTCTGGGACTTGTGGCCGTGGCAGACCATGTCTGGCCGCAGATCGAGGCCAAACAAACTCCACGCGGTGGCTTCACTGACATTCTCCGCTGGCGGGATCAATACGACGCTGCGCGCGATTGGCATCCGAGCTTGACGACAATGCCAGTGGCTGGCGTCCGGGCACTTGATGTGGCATTGCGCAAAATTTTAACCGAGGGGCTGGACACCCGATACGCTCGCCACAGCGAAGCGCGCGATTACCTATGCCGGTCGATGCAGGCGATGGGGTTCGAGATGCAAATCCAAGTCGGTGCGCGCGCGCCCGGGGTAACGGCCGTCAGGGCCGGGGCGGCGTTTCAATCCTCGGACCTGGTGGCAGCCCTGGTTGCTGATCACAGCATTCGTATCGCTGGCGGTTTTGGCACAAACAGGGAAGAGGTTTTCCGTGTGGCCCACATGGGCGACAACGCAAATATGAGCGCTCTGCGCCCGGTAGTTACGGGCATCAAAGATTTCTTGAGTCGGAAAGTTTGATGGTTTTGAAACCCGACGCGATTGAATGTTAGAAACTGGCCGCTGTGGTAAGAGCTCTGGTGTCAAGTAGATTTTCGGGAAATTGCGCCTCCGAAAACCGCTTTAGCGATAGAGTTTTGTTCCGTAAAACATGAGCTAGGGTTTTGGTTTTTTGCCACTGTTCGTGGTCGCGGTTTTGTATGTGACGTGGGGCCATTTGTCTGAAGTCGCTATGAAACCAATTCCAGTTGCTGACCCGCCACCTCAAAAGCAGACATCCCCGAGTCATTCACCCAAATTGTTGCGGAACGCCGCCAGGTAACCGTTGGCATTTGCGGTCTGGTAAGCCGTACTGTCTCCCTACACGGCGATGAAACTGCAAACTACGCTGGCGACATCAAGTGTTTTATAATCAAAAGGTGGGCCTCATTCATAAGTTCTGCTCATCAATTGGTGAGAATATAACTTTTGTCCAACAGGCCTTTTTTCCTGCTTTATGACAAAGGATGCAAAGGGAGCTGATTGGACATGACCGCTTCCGTACAGCGTCGTGGACGCAGAGAACGGCACGCGCAATCAGAGTCACCCGTAGAGAATCCGCCCGGTTGGGTGGATGTGAGAGATGTGCGGCAGAAATGGTTCGGTGGACCTGATTTGGCTCGTGTTTTTGGTGACCTTGAGGTGCTGGACAATGACGCCACCGATACCTGTTTCATGGATACGTCTGAGCAAGACGTGGTCAGAAACGGCAATAAGTTCGGTATTCGCTTGACCCGTCAGCAGATTGGATGGTCCGCATGATCCAGCATCCCCGTTTGGATACTGACCTCAATGCCGCATGCCAGTGGTTGGGTGGGGCCGCTGTGATGGGTAAAGGTGCGGCGCGCGAGATGACTGACCCCGCCACTGGGAAAATGTACGGAACATTTCCCGATGCCGATGCAGGTCAGTTGGATCGGGCGGTTAAGCACGCACGTGGAGCGCTGAAAGTCTGGGCCGATTGCGACCCCGACAAGCGCGCTCGCATTTTGCACCGCGTGTCGGAACTGATCACAGAAAATGCTGACCATTTGGGGGCGGTTGAGGCGGTCAATGTAGGCAAACCATTGCCGCAGGCGCTTCGGGATGTCGGGCGCGCTGCAGAATACTTCCGTTTCTATGCCGGAGCCTGTGACAAGTTGCAGGGCGATACCATTCCGAGCGGCCCGGATCAGACGGTATTTACGGTGAATGAACCAGTTGGTGTCACTGTTCATATACTTCCGTGGAATTACCCGGTTTCGACACTGGCACGCGGCGTTGCACCGGCCTTGGCAGCCGGGGCGACAGTGGTCGCAAAGCCTTCTGAACTGACTCCGTTTACGGCTGTTATGCTTGCCCGGATTGCTGCGCAAGCGGGATTGCCTGATGGGGTGTTCAATGTGGTGACGGGTGGCGGGGATATCGGCACGCAGTTGGCAGGGCATTCGGAGATCGACCATGTAACGTTCACCGGCTCGACCGCGACAGGACGTAAGGTAATGCAAGCGGCCTCGGCTCCAGTGGCTGGTGTGACGTTGGAACTGGGGGGCAAGTCTCCGATCATTGTATTGGACGACGCCGATCTTGATGCGGCGGCGGAGGGCGTGCTGCGTGGTATTTTTTTTAATGCAGGTCAGGTCTGTGCCGCTGGATCGCGGCTAGTCTGTACGCCGGGCATTCACGAGGCGCTGATTTCCAAGGTCGCCGCGAAAGCACGCGCCATGACATTGGGCCACCCGTTAGACAGCCCGGATATCGGACCACTCGTCAATTCGGGCCAAATCGCCCGGGTCGAAGGATTTGTAGACCGTGCCAAGGCCGCAGGTCACAGGTTGGCGCTTGGTGGCAGTCGCAGTGTTTTGGAGGCATATCCGAACGGGTATTTCTACCCACCTACGATTTTCGCCAATCCTCCACCGCAGTCTGAGATCGCCAGAGATGAAGTATTTGGCCCGGTCCTTGTATCGCAGTTGTGTGACGATGCAGATCACGCACTGGCGCTGGCCAATGACTCTGACTTTGGGCTGGTCGCAGGGATTTATACCTGTGACGGCAATACCGCCCTGCGCCTAGCCCGACAGGTTCAGGCGGGGCAGGTTTTCGTCAACGGGTTTCTAACGGCAAATGACTCCGTACCTTTTGGCGGTGTCAAACGTAGCGGAATTGGGCGTGAGAAAGGTTTGGCCGGACTTGCCGCCTATCTTTCTCCCAAGGCAATCGTTTTAAACCATGGAAAATAGTCGAATGGTCTCTGAACCCCGAAACACAGCCCTTGCTGCTCGTGCCCGCGCCGTGATGCCCGGTGGCGTAAGTCACGAATTGCGTTACCGCGCACCGGACCCCGTCTATTTCGAACGCGCCTTGGGGGCAGAAAAATGGGATGTGGGAGGAAAGCGCTACATTGACTTCAAACTTGGTGCCGCGAGCCAGATTTTGGGTCATGCTCACCCTGGAATTGTCGAGGCTGTCGCCCAGCAAATGCACCGGATGCCCTATACTGGTGATTGCCATCCGTTAGAGGTTGAGTGGGCGGAATGGCTAAGCCGACTATTCCCGTCAGCTGAACGTGTGCGCTTTACCGGATCAGGGACCGAAGCAACGATGTTAGCGTTGCGCGTTGCGCGCGCCCACAGCGGCAAGGACAAGGTGCTGCGCATCGACGGGCATTTTCACGGCTGGCACGATCTCCTGATTACTGGATCCAAACCTGGTGTGAACACGCCCCCGTCTCTGGGTGTTCCACAAGCAATATCGGACATGACAATTGTCGCACCACCTGATTTGGATCGGATAAACACCTTGCTGGAAGTGGACGGCACTATCGGGACAGTTTTCGTCGAAGCCTCTGGTGCAAATTATGGATCTGTGCCGTTGCCTGATGGATTTCTACCAGGCATTAGGCAAATCGCGGACGATCTGAACTGTGTGCTGGTTTTTGATGAGGTCATCACCGGCCTGCGCTGGTCGCCTGGTGGGCGTCAGGCGCGGGACGGTGTCGTACCAGACCTGACCACACTTGCCAAAATCGTGACCGGAGGATTGCCCGGTGGTGCGGTTGTAGGCAAAGCGCATCTGATGGAACTTCTAAGCCCGGCGGCAAACCGTGATGGCTTGTCCCCCCCGGTCAGCCACAAAGGAACGTTCAACGCGGCCCCGATGGTTGCGGCCGGCGCCGTGCGTGCGATGGAGATTCTTTCCACGGGCGATGTGCAAGCCCATGCCGATGCAATGGCCGAACGCTTGCGCCGTGGGTTCAATGCAGTCTTCGCACGACACGGGGTGCAAGCGTCGGCCTATGGTGACAGTTCGACCTGCCATTTGTATTTCGGAGCGCGCTCGATCGAGGGCTTGGATGCGGCTCAAATCCGTAAGACGCCTCCGGCATTAGTCAGGGGGCTAAAGGACGGGCTTTTGGCGCATGGGGTGGATTTCATGTCCCACACTTCGTGTGTCACGGGGCTGCCCCACACGCCCGCATTGATTGACGAGACGATTGAGAAGTTCGATGCCGTAATCGCGCAGCTTGTGATGGACGGTGTTCTGACGGTCTGAGAAACGTTTCAATCAAACGCATTATGCAGTAACACAAACCTAAGTTCTCCATGTCTGTTTTGGCGCTGGAATTGTCGCAAGCATTTCAGCGCCGATACGTGCCGGAAATATCCTGCGCGTGTGAGGTGCTGCTGTTTGATTCTCAAGCAGCAGAGAATTGGGAAGCCGGTGAAATTCCGGCACTGCCCCCGCAACGGTAACGAAGGTCAGGTTCGGCAATCAACCACTGGAACGAGGATTCCGGGAAGGTGTCGAAACCGGGCGCAAGCCCCTTCCAAGTCCGGAAACCAGCCTCTCAGATATGTCAAACCGCGGGTGGCGGTGGGGGGCACAGGTTTCGGACGTGATCCTCGCACGTCTCCGGACGGGTCTCCTTTGTCATCTGCCCAAGCTACGCCACGGGGCGCGGCAGGAGAGCTAGAAGTGAACAATATTCAAACCCTTTTGGCCCGTAGAACATCGGGTTACGCATTGGAACAGGCCTTTTACACCGATCCGGAGGTTTTTCAGGTTGATCTTGAAACCATTCACTATCGCGACTGGCTGTTTGCCATTCCGGCCTGCGAACTGGTTAAGGCCGGAGACTATGTAGCCCACACTGTCGGCGCGTATCGCGTGATCATTGTGCGTGGCGCAGACAATCAAATCCGGGCATTCCACAATACATGTCGCCATCGCGGCTCGGTTATATGCAAAGCAGCCAAGGGCAATGCGCCCAAGCTGGTGTGCCCGTATCACCAGTGGACCTACGAGTTGGACGGCTCGCTTCTCTGGGCCCGGGATATGGGGCCGGACTTTGACCCGAAACAGCACGGTTTGAAACCTGTTCACTGCCGAGAGCTGGCCGGGTTGGTCTATATCTGTCTGGCAGAAGAAGCACCGGACTTCGACACTTTTGCCAACACCGCTCGCCCCTACCTTGAGCCGCATGATCTGGCCAATGCCAAGGTCGCCTTTGAAAGCTCGATCATCGAGAAAGGCAACTGGAAGTTGGTCTGGGAAAACAACCGCGAATGCTATCACTGCGGTGGAAATCACCCGTCGCTGTGCCGCACCTTTCCCGACGATCCTGCTATAACAGGTATCGAAGGTGGTGAAACACCACCTCGTATGCAGGCCCATTTCGATCGCTGCGAAGCCGCTGGACTGCCCTCACAATTCTACCTGCATAGCGACGGGCAATACCGCCTGGCCCGAATGCCGCTGAACGAGGGCGCGGAAAGCTATACGATGGATGGCAAGTCCGCTGTGCGCCGTTGGTTGGGCCAATCGCCATTTGCGGATGCAGGGTCGCTGCTGAAGTTTCATTACCCAACCACTTGGAACCATTTTCTTGCAGACCACTCGATTGTTTTCCGCGTTACTCCGATCAGTCCGACGGAAACCGAGGTCACTACGAAATGGCTGGTTAATAAGGACGCTGTTGAGGGTGTCGACTACGATCTGAAACGCCTGACCGAGGTCTGGATGGCTACCAATGACGAAGATCGCCAAGTCGTCGAAGACAATCAGCTGGGCATCAACAGCCCGGCCTACGTGCCCGGCCCATATTCAGTCACTCAGGAATCCGGTGTGTTGCAGTTTGTCGACTGGTACTGCAACACGCTGGCGGATCGCTTGGCACCTGACGCGATAGCGGCGGAGTGAGGGAAATGAAAGATTTCAGCGCGCCAGTAACTGTCTGGCAAGACACTGAAACATTGGAATGCGTTTCGGTCGTTCCCGAGATGCCGAACACGGCGAGCTTTTCGTTTCGCGCTCCTTCGGGGGCGCAATTCGCGTATCAGCCCGGACAGTTTCTGACCTTGGAAATCCTGGCCCCGGACCAGCCGGGTGGGGTGGTGCATCGCACCTATACGATCTCTTCCTCTCCTTCGCGGCCACGGTCGATTACGATCACCGCCAAGGCCCAGCCCGACAGCATCGGCACACGCTGGATGTTGGACAACCTGCAACCTGGTATGCGGGTGAAAGCCATTGGCCCCGCAGGGCTGTTCAGTAATGCAGAAAGCAAAGCGGGGAAATTTCTGTTCATCTCGGCCGGGTCCGGCATCACCCCGATGATGTCGATGACCACCTGCATGTGGGATGAAGGCCGCGATCTGGATGTTGTCTTCATCAACTGTGCCAGACGGCCTTCAGAGATCATCTTCCGCCAGCGGTTAGAGCAGATGGCCAGCCGGACGCACGGTCTGGACCTGAAGTTTGTTGTTGAGGAACCCGATCCTTACCGCCCGTGGACTGGATATCAGGGCCAGTTCAACCAGCTTATGCTTGGCCTCATGGCGCCGGACTATCTCGACCGCGAGGTTTATTGCTGTGGCCCGGAGCCCTTCATGCAAGCCGTGCGTGATGCGCTTGCCGGTCTGGGCTTTGACATGGACAACTACCATCAGGAAAGCTTCGGCGCTCCTGTGGAGACCGAGGCGGATCAGCCGGAACTGGATGATATCATTCTGGACGATGATAGCAGCGCCGAGATTCTGTTCTCAAGTTCTGGTGTCACCGCCAAAGTCGCCGAGACCGACACGGTCTTGGCCGCTGCGCGTTCGGTCGGGTTGAACATTCCGTCAGGCTGCACCTTTGGCGTTTGCGGAACCTGCAAAGTTAAAAAGACAGCTGGCGAGGTTCACATGGTACACAATGGAGGTATTTCCGAGGATGATGTCGAAGCGGGCTACATTCTGGCCTGTTGTTCAAACCCGATCGGCAAGGTTGAGGTCGAAGTTTGATGCATATGGGGAAGCGAAAGGTTCGCGCTTCCCCTATTGGCCGTCGCCTGAGGAGTGGGGTTTCCAACTTTCGAATAGAAAACCCCACGCCCGCATAAGCATTTCTGCCGAACCGAAACCCTTATGCTAGTTCTAAAGCAACCGAGAGTTTCAGCTTATTTCTTGCGCATTGGAACCGCGTTGCCGCCCTTTTTCGATGCGGCGGCACGAGCGCGATTTTTTTTGCTATTTGGCTTTCCCTTGGGCGGGGGCGGGCCTTTCGGGCGATCGCTTTTGAATTTTCGATCTTGTTTCTTGGCTTTGCCGGTGCCGCTGGCGTCATCGCGCTTGGGCTTGGTGTTTGTATCGGCCCTCTCGGGTCGCGCGGTCGCTGTTTTTTTGCGCGGCTTTGCAGGCTGTGGTTCAGCGAGACGAGGCGGTCTTTCCTCGAACTTTGCAGGGCCTCTTTTGCCTTTTGTGCCACGCTTTGGCTTCGACTTTGTAGGCTTTGAAAAATCGGGCGCTGTCTCCAAGCGTACGATGTCTTTTGTGCCCTCGATCTTCATGTCTGGCCCGATAGCGTCCAAAAAGCCCGGAACGCTGCTTTCGCGAATTTCAATGTAGGTCACATCCTCCGCGATGCGGATCGCGCCGACATCAGCTTTGGTGATGTTCCCGGCCTTGCACACCATGGGCAGAAGATAACGCGGAGACGCGTTTTCTTTGCGCCCTTCCGACAGCGAGAACCACACGCTCGGACCGAATTCCGCCTGAGGCTTTGGCGTAGTGGTAGTGACATCACTCAGCTCTTCCGGCGCGGAGTGCTGCCGTTTGTATTGTCGGACATATGCGGCAGCGAGTTGTTCTGGCGTGAACTTCGCCACCAGTTCATCCACCGAGGTCCGTTCGCTGTCAGTAACGTCTGCCTGCCAGTCCTCCGAACCGAACATCCGCGCCAAATCCTGCGCGTTGACCTCTTCAGCCGACGGCGCCGCGCCCCATTGGGCCGTGAGCTTGGCGAACTTCAAAAGCCGTTCGGCTTTTTTGAACGAGGTTGGCGGAACAATCAGAGTGCTGACGCCTTTGCGCCCGGCACGTCCGGTCCGACCCGAACGGTGTAAAAGAGTTTCATGGCTGTTTGGCAGCTCGGCGTGAACCACAAGGTCCAAGTTCGGCAGATCAATCCCTCGCGCGGCGACATCAGTTGCCACACAGACCCGGGCGCGTCCGTCGCGCATCGCTTGCAGCGCATTTGAACGCTCGCCTTGGGTCAATTCACCGGACAAGGCCACAACCGAAAACCCGCGGTTCGACAAGCGGGCAGTCAGACGCCCAACCATGGCGCGGGTGTTGCAAAAGACGATGGCGTTTGGCGCCTCGTAATACCGCAATACGTTGATTATCGCGTTTTCTCCGTCACGTGGGGCGACCTTCAACGCACGGTACTCGATATCAGCGTGTTGTTTACGCTCGCTGACGGTGCTGACGCGTTCGGCATTCCGTTGGTACCGCGTCGCAAGATTGGCAATGGCACGGGGTACGGTGGCTGAAAACAGAAGGGTTTGCCGGTCTGTTGGCGTTTCTTCCAGAATAAACTCCAAATCCTCACGGAACCCGAGGTCGAGCATTTCGTCAGCCTCGTCCAGCACCACTGCACGCACCGCCGTCAGGTCGATCGAGCCGCGCGTGATGTGATCGCGCAGGCGTCCCGGTGTCGCTACAACGATATGTGCACCACGGGCCAGTGCCCGGCGTTCATCGCGCATGTCCATGCCGCCGACACAGGAGGTAATGAAGGCACCTGCATCCGCGTAAAGCCACCCAAGTTCACGTTTGACCTGCATGGCTAGCTCTCGCGTCGGGGCGATGACCAGTGCCAAAGGCGCACCGCTGGTGTCAAAGACCTCAGCATCACCCAATATGGTAGACGCGATGGCTAGGCCGAACCCGATGGTTTTCCCCGATCCGGTCTGGGCCGAGACCAGCAGATCCCGCCCTTGAAGTTCTGGTGCCGATACGGCCTCCTGAACTGGTGTGAGCGTGGTGTACCCTTTGCGTGCAAGGGCATCAGCAATTGTCTGTTTCATGGTTTGGCTCTTTTGGGTGCTGCGGCCACCCTCAGAGCGTCCAACAGACGGATCAACGTCGAAGCGCTGTCCATACTGAGAGAAGAACCGGATGTATAGGGTTGATAATTGTGGAGTGTGCGAAGACCACCGCATTTCGGCAAACAACGACCTATTTGTTTAAACCTCATAGAAACTGTTCGCAGTCTTGAAAAATCATTTGACCAAATTCCAGTTCTCGTGCACATCCTTCCTTCGATGGTTCCCGCTGGTGCTGCCACGGGATGAAAAGGGAATACGGTGAGGTTGGCCGACAGGCACCAAGTCCGTAACTGCCCCCGCAACTGTAAGCGGTGAGCGACGCCAAATACCCACTGGCCAATGGCCGGGAAGGGAGGCCAAGCATCGACCCGCAAGTCAGGAGACCTGCCATCGCGTATTTAACCAACCCGGGGCGGGGCGTCCTGGAAGGAGGCTTTGATGGCACGTTTGTCACGTGTGTACATTGTCGGCACCTTCTGCTCGCGCTTGGCAACAAGCGGAGTGGGCAATGCCGAAAAAACCTGATCATCACCTGCTGATTTGTTCGACGTGCAAAGGCGAAGACAAGGCCGAAGCGCTACGTACATCCTTACAGGGCAAACTGCCTTCGGGTTTCACTATTCGCAAAATTGCTTGCATGGCAGGCTGCGCACACCCAACGACAGTAGGGTTTCAGGCCCGTGGCAAGGCGCAATACCTGTTCGGTGATATTGAGACCGCACAGGATATCCGGGCTCTGGCTGAGTTTGCTCAACAATTCCAAAACAGCACTGACGGGTGGACAAACGCGACAGACAGGCCGCGTCCATTGTACCGTAAGACTTTGTCGCGATTGCCCCGGATCGAGGCGGAGGAACGCTCATGACGACCTCATCTTTTTTGGTTGCCCGCGATCTTGAATACTATGCACTTAACGGGGACGTTTTGCTGCAACAGGCCTCATTCGAGTTAGGTGAAGGAGCTATTCTGGCCATCGCCGGGCCGAACGGTGCGGGCAAGACGACGCTTCTGAATCTCTTATGTGGTGCGGTTGATCTGGTGCTGGGGGATGTACTGGTCAAAGGGCACAGCCTCAAACAGATGACAGCGGTCGAACGTGCCCGAATGATTGCCGTGGTCAGTCAGCAGGAATTGCCGGACGGAAGGCTGTCGCTGTGGGAGTATGTCGCCTTGGGTCAGATACCAATCCGGTCTGACCGATCGGCCGAGGAACATGCCATTGAGCTCTCTAGAATATTGCAACTGACCGGTCTGGATGCGCTTGCGGACAAAAAGATGTCTGTTCTGTCCGGGGGCGAGCGTCAGCGTGCCCATATCGCACGCGCTCTGGCTCAGAACCCTTCGCTGCTGTTTCTGGACGAGCCGACAAATCATCTGGATCCGGACGCCAAGGGGAGGATGCTGTCCCTGGTCGCTGAATTAGGGATCACCGTGGTGATGATCGTCCACGATCTTGTCATGATCCCCGAATTTGCCACACACGTGGCGCTTATGAAATCCAGCCGTATCACCAGTTTTGGCCCGGTGGCCGAGGTGCTGACGCCTGAACACGTACGTGACACCTTTGGCGTCGATTACCTGTGCTTTCACCATGAAGGCCGCGTGATCCCGGCGCTGGATATCCGAAAAACCACTGTTTCAACTTGAACAAAGGAACATCCTCAGATGAAACACCTCTGGTCCGTGGCGTTGACCACTGCCATTGCAGGCGGCGCGTCCGCGCATGAAGTTATGGTCGACAATTGCGGCAAGCCGCTGGTGTTTGACGAGCAGCCCGAGCGTTTGGTCGTGCATGACATGAACATGACTGACATGGCCTTTGCGCTGGGTCTGCAAGACAAGATTGTCGGCCTGACCGGCATTACGGGTTGGTACAAGACCAGTCCTGAATTCGACACCCTGCGCGGAGATATCCCCGAACTGGCGCCTAAATACCCGACGGTAGAAAATCTCGTCGCGGTTGAGCCCGATATTTTCTTTGCCGGTTGGTACTATGGCATGAAGCCCGGCGGCGACGTGACGCCAGACACTTTGGAGCCGTTTGGCATCAAGACCATGATCCTGACTGAAAGCTGCGTGCATCTGGACAAAGAACGCCCCGAGGCCAGCATGGACCTGCTGTTCGATGACGTCCTGCGTCTGGGCAAAGTCATGCATGTAGAGGACAAGGCTGAGGAACTGGTGAAAGGCTGGAAAGACGAGCTGGCGGCCCTTGAGTCCCAAACGGCGGATCTTCCCAAGCCCCGCGTCTTCCTACTGGACGGCCCGGCGGATGCACCTTTCACCGCGGGCAAGTTTGCCATTCCTGACGCAATGATTGCAGCTGCTGGTGGTGAAAACGTCACCCATGACATGGACACCAGTTGGGGCCGCACCTCGTGGGAGGCCGTAGCTGCCTCGAATCCTGAGTTCCTGGTATTGCTGGACTATCAAACCGGGAATGGCGCCGAGGATACGTTTAAGTTTCTGCAGGAACACCCGGTGATGTCTGAAACAGATGCGGTCAAGAACGAACGTTGGATCGGCCTGCGTTACGAAGAGCTGACCCCCGGACCGGCAAACATTGCGGCGATCTCGAAAATGGTTCAGGCCATGCATCCGGGCATCAACTGATATGGGCCGATTTGGCTTTGTACTTATGCTGGGGGCGGTCGTATTGACCGCCCTTTTGCTGATTTCAACCGTGTACGGCACAACGGCCATTCCTGCCGTAGATGCGTTCGACGCGGTGTTGCTAGGTACTGGGCTGGTTCAAGGAGATATGGAACCTGCGCATCGTATTGTCTTTGACTTGCGTTTGCCGCGCGCCTTGTTTGCTGCGGTGATCGGTGCCGGTTTGGGCATTGTCGGCGTTGTCCTGCAAACAACCACCCGCAACGATCTGGCTGATCCGTTTCTGTTCGGCCTGTCCTCGGGTGCCGCAGCCGGAGCGGTGTTTGTCATCACGGTGACCGGCGATCTTCTCGGTTTCTGGACCTTGCCGTTGGCTGCGTTTTGTGGGGGCATCATCGCCTCGGGAATTGTACTGGCACTTGTGCACGCACTACGAACAAGTGCGCCAGAAAAACTGATCCTTGCAGGTCTGGCAGTATCATTCCTGTTCTCCGCCATCACAAATTATTTGATTTTCGCGGGCGATAGTCGTGCCGCGCATTCGGTCATCTTCTGGATGCTGGGCGGCCTTGGTCTGGCCCGATGGGAGACCTTTCCGCTCGTCGGTGTCGGACTTTTGCTGATCCTGACTTATTCGCTGTATCGCAGTCGTTGGCTGGATGCCTTGTTGACCGGAGACGTGACGGCGTCGACGCTGGGTGTTCCGGTGCAGAGCCTGCGCTTCAGCATGTTTTTCGTTGCGGCTTTGGCAACCGCGGTCTTTGTCTCCGTAGCAGGCGTGATTGGGTTTGTCGGCCTGATGGTTCCCCATATCGCCCGAGGGATCGCTGGGCCCCTGCATAGCCGGCTGTTGCCAACAGCGGCCTTGGTCGGAGCGGCGTTGTTAACGGGTTCGGATATTCTAAGTAGGCTCTTGCTGGCCCCGCAGGAACTTCCAGTTGGAATCGTGACAACCTCGATCGGATCGGTTTTCGTGTTTTTGTTGCTGTTCCGAACGGCGCGACATCAAAGAAGGTGAAGGTTGGAAACCACCCTTTTCGCTGGGATCAGGCCCCCAGTTTTGTCGAAGGTTGGCATGAATTACTGTTCCAATAGCGAGTGGTGAACATGTCTGATCATGTTCGGCAAACAGAAGCACTGGCAAAGTGTTGCAACACGATACAATCGCTGTACAAATGCCTTCCGCTCACGCATCCCAGTCGCGGCAATCGTCATAGCTGAGAATGAGTCCCGAGCCTGGGATATAGGGATGAGCGACAGGTCGGGCTGCGGGTCAGCGAAATGCGGGCAGCTTTTGCCTGTCGCGCAAGGGCAGGCGGACTTACTGTAGTCTATCAAATTGCAGTCCAATTAGGCTCTGGGACGGTTCCAACGGGATTGGCCTTTTTTTCACGATGTTTCGATTTGAGTTGTGCGGTTCAGGATATCCAGGCCCTGTTGCTTCCAAAAATGTAGAAGGTCGATGAAGATCCAGTTCTCGGCCAGCTTGTCCCCTGCGCGGCGGTAAATGTCGATTACTCGAAACTCGCCAGCCTTCCCAGTGGCGGGCATACCCATGAAACCACCTATGGGTACGGCGGTGAAATTCGGCCAACCGAAGAAGCCTCCGTAATGACCCTCGGCCAGACGGCAGACATGGTCGGTTTTCGAACGATCAGAAAATGATGCGCGGAACGGCCCGGAATGTTGTTTGGCATAACGTTCGATCGTGTAGGTAGCCCCAATTCCCTCCGGACCCCACCAGATCATGTCGTCATTCCAAGTTTGGGCCAGTTCATCTTCAAGAGAAAGAACACTGTTCCATTGCCCAAGATCCGAGATCATGGCGTTGATGACCGCCAGCGTCTTTTCGCCTTCACTCACAGGTTGATCAGAAAATAGCAGCCCATCATGTGTCATCGGTCCGGGTTGCACCAGATGCGCGGCTGTTTGCGGTGGAAAGGGATTTTGTCCTGCCTGCACCATAAGGTGAGGAATGTCGAAGTACATTGCCGTTTCGGTGATCTTACCTCCTGAGATCTTGTGGAACTCGCAATAACGCAAAAAGGCCATCTTTCCCGTAGGACGAATGCCAAGCCACGGCGCGTCGAACAGGCCCATCAGATGACCCATGGATATTACCCAAACGCCGCCTTCACTCAGTGAATTTTTGCCCGCAAAAAAGATGTCCTGCCGACGCTGCAAGCGTGTCAGGCTCTGTTTCAGCGGCTGCCAGAACTGCCGCGCAACCTCTTCCGGACCGGAGATTTCATCGAACGGATGAAAGCCGCGCCATAACATATTGGACGCGCAGAATTGGGTCATAACGGAGGACAGTTCGATTCCTTCTGCGCTGTCGAGTACATCGTAGAAGGACAAGACCAACTTTTTTTCGGCTTGGAAGTTCACGGCAGTTTCCGTTCTTTGATAAGGGGTTACAGGATTATTGCCGGGCTTTCGACTCGGCGTTTCGGCATATAATTGCATACGTATGCAAAAAAGTCTTGCCTGATTTGATGTATGCGAATTACAGTTTTGCAAACGTATGCAAACGATTCCTTTCAGGGGGCACCATGGCGGAAATTCAATTGCGCAACGTCGGCAAACGCTGGGGTTCCTTTGTCGGGGTTCACAATTTCGACCTGACCATCGCGGATCGCGAGTTTTTGGTGCTGCTGGGTCCGTCGGGCTGCGGCAAGACCACCACGATGCGTATGATCGCCGGTCTTGAGGATGTGACCGAAGGTGAAATTCTGGTCGATGGCAATGTAGTCAATGATCTGGAGCCCAAGGACCGAGACGTGGCAATGGTGTTTCAGAGTTACGCGCTCTACCCGAACATGAACGTCTACGAGAACATCCGGTTTCCATTGAAGGTGCGTGGGATCGACCCGTCCACCCACGACGAAAAGGTGCGACGCGCCAGCGCAATGGTAGAGCTGGACGATTTCCTACATCGCAAACCCGCCGAATTGTCGGGCGGTCAGCGGCAGCGTGTGGCTCTGGCCCGCGCCATCGTGCGGGAACCGAACGTATTCCTGATGGACGAGCCTCTGTCGAACCTTGATGCCAAACTGCGGGTTTCGACACGGGCGCAGATCAAGAACCTCAGTCACGAACTGGCGGTGACCACCATCTACGTGACCCACGATCAGATTGAGGCCATGACGCTGGCCGATCGTGTGGTGGTGATGAAACAGGGTGTGGTGCAGCAGGTGGGCAGCCCGACCGAGATTTATGACCGCCCCGCGAATACCTTCGTAGCCAGCTTTATTGGCTCACCCGCGATGAACCTGATGGATGGTGAGGTTTCGGGCGGAGTGTTCCGTGCCGAACATGTTGCCATCCCGGTAGATGCGCCGGACGGGCCGCTGACGCTGGGCTTCCGGGCCGAGGACGCCAGCATTGCCGAAGGGCAGGGTGAAATCACGGCGCCGATCTACACGCTGGAACTGCTGGGCGACGCGACCATGATTTCGGTCCGGGTCGGGGGCGCGCTGGTTTCGGTCAAAGCCGACAAAGCTTTCCGCGCCGAGATTGGCGAGCCGGTCTCGTTCTCGGTGCCAACGGAAATCTGTCACCTCTTTGAAGCTGAAAGTGGTGCGCGGATCGGGGGGTAACCCCAATCAAGCCCGCAAGGGTACACAACCGGTCCGGACGTCGACGACGGACCGATCCTGACAGGGAGAAACGTATGAAACTCAAGACGATCCTCATGGCAGGTGCCATGTCCTTCGCCGCAGCTGCCGCTTGGGCTGATTGCGCCTATGAAAATGAAGTGCCGCTGAAATCGCTCTCAGCCGGGTTCGAGGCCTGGAAAGCTGTTACCGATGCAATGGCCGAATGCGGCAATTTCAGCGCGTCGCTGGACCAGGAGTTCCGCGAGAAACAGCCCGAGGCTTTCGCAGCCAACCCGGCGCTCTACCAAATTGGTGGCGTAGCCAACGAAACGATGATCCCGCTGTTGAACGCAGGTTCGCTGCGTCCGCTGGATGATCTGGTCGAGAAGTATGGTCAGGACCTCCTGCCGAACCAGCTGATCAAAGTGGACGGCAAGATCATGGCGATTGCCATGATGGTGAACGCGCAACACCTGATGTACCGCAGTGACGTTCTGGCTGATCTGGGTATCGAAGAACCCAAGACTTATGATGACGTCCTGGCTGCTGCTGCCAAGATCAAAGAAGCGGGTGTCATGAACTATCCAATTGGTGGCACCTTCAAGACCGGTTGGAATCTCGCTCAGGAATTCGTCAACATGTACATGGGCGAAGGTGG
Organism: Ruegeria sp. SCP11; assembly: GCF_040329455.1. Lineage (NCBI taxonomy): Bacteria > Pseudomonadati > Pseudomonadota > Alphaproteobacteria > Rhodobacterales > Roseobacteraceae > Ruegeria > Ruegeria sp. SCP11. The sequence continues at coordinate 98,417 of NZ_JBDZYG010000010.1, forward strand.
TGAGTTCTTTGGCGAAGGCAATCAGCCCTCGATCAACAACGAACAGGGCGTCAAAGCGCTTGAGACCATGAAAGCCATGACCGAGTTTATGGACCCGGAATATCTGGTGTCTGACTCCACTTATGTTCAGCAGCAGTTCCAGCAGGGCAAGATCGCAATGGCGAACCTGTGGGCCAGCCGTGCGGCCGCCATGAATGACGAAACTGAAAGCCAGGTTGTGGGCAAAGTGACCATGGCATCTGCCCCGATGGGCGCGGCTGCACCGTCGACGACCATTTGGTGGGACGGTGTCGTTTTGGCCGCAAACATGAGCGACGAAGAAGCGGATGCCGCTTTCCGCCTCGTCATGGAAGGTATGGATGGCGAGATGGTCAGCGCTAACAATGACGTCGCTGTCTGGCTGAGCCCCGCCTACACGCCGGGTGATCTGGCGGCCGGTGCTGCAGCTTCGGCAGAGAATGGCGCCAAGGCATACCCGGCGTCCGCCCCAATGGGCGTATTGCACAGTGCGCTTGGCAACGGTCTAGCCGACTATCTGACCGGTGCCAAAGATGCTCAGACCACTCTGGCTGACATCGAAGCAGAGTATCTGACCGCCGCCAAAGAAGCCGGTCTCATCAACAACTGATCCTCCCGGGGGGAGGGCTCCGGCCCTCCCATCCCTTTCTTCCCATGAGAACCATGAGAAAGGCAGAGCCATGAACTTCCGGACATTTGCCGCCTTTGTTGGCCCCTCTGTCTTTATGATGCTTCTCTTTATCGCGTTCCCGCTGGTCAGTGTGTTCAAGCAGAGCTTTTACGTCACACAACCGCTGTATGAATCTGTCGAAATCGAAACCTGCACTCCCGGGTTTCTGACCCAGACCTGTGTGACCGAGACTGTCTCGCAGCCGCAGCTGGATGAGGAAGGTAAAATCATCACCCAGACCCAGTTTGTCGGCTGGGAAAGCTATCGCAACGTATTGGAGCCGGAACGGGCCTGGCGTGCGATCAGTGATGGCAACTGGAATGTTCTTTCAACCATCAACTTCTGGAAGGCGCTGCGCTTTACCCTGACCTTCACGCTGATCACCTTACCTTTGGTCATCGTCTGTGGGCTGGGAATTGCGGTTATGATCAATAATGCGGCACAGGCGATCCGGGGGCCGGTGATCTTCATCTCATTGCTGCCCTTCATCATCACACCGGTGATCGGGGTGCTGTCGGTCAATTGGCTGTTTCGCGGCGATGGCATCCTGACCGCGATGCTGGAATGGTGGCTAAACCGGGATATTGCCCTGTTTGCGCAGGCTTGGACGATTGAAATCCTAATGATGCTCTACCGCGTCTGGCACGTCGCGCCCTTTGCCGCCATCGTGTTCTATGCCGGTCTGCAAACGGTCAATCAGGACAGCCTGGAAAGCGCGGTGATCGACGGTGCGACTCGCTGGCAGCGGATGAAGTACATCGTCATCCCACACCTGATGCCGCTGATCATCTTCGTGTCGATGATCCACCTGATGGACAGCTACCGAGTGTTCGAAGAGATCGTCGGTTTCGCAAGCCAGGGCTATGTCATCTCGCTGCAATGGCTGACCTACGACTTCCTGGTGCCTGATCAGGCCGGTAACCGCTCGATCAGCCGAGCCTCGGCCAGCGCCATGCTGACCATGATCGGCATCGCCATCCTGCTTATCTTCCCGCTGCGCCGGACATGGCGCGATCACAAAGGAGGTCACTGACATGTCCTCGCGCGCGCTTCGCCAACCGCTCAGCCTGAGGCTGACCTCGAACATCTTCCTGACCTTCTGGTGCCTTGTTGCCATCTTCCCGATCTTCTGGATCACGGTGATGAGTTTCAAATCCCCAGTTGATGCCTTTGACAGCAACGCCCTGAACGTGATTTTCGGGCCAACGACTCTGTCTAACGGCAACGGGCTGTCGCTGCTGGATATTATACTTGGTATCGCCGTGATCTGGGGCACCATCGCTCTGGTGTCCAAGAAAATGCCTGCAATGATCAAAGCCTATTCCAAGGAAGGTCAGGAGTGGTTTGGTTGGGTGATCGGTATTCTGGCCGCCGCAGTGGGCTTTCTGGTTGTATTCTTCGTGATACTTCCCGCCATTCTGAGCGTGTTGAATCCACTCTTTGGTCCGCTGGGGCGTGACATACTGGGTCTGACCACCGAACACTATAAAACCGTCTGGATCGACCGCGGCTTCTCGAACAACTTCAAGAACTCGCTGATCGTGACCTCGGGCGTTGTCATCCTGTCACTTTCGGTCGGGACGTTGGCGGGCTATGGGCTGGCGCGGTCGGGGTCAAATCTGGCTTTCTGGCTTCTGATCGTCGCTTTGATCTTCCGCGCTTTGCCGCCATCGGCGCTGGTCGCAAGCTATCTGCCGGTTTTTATCAGCTCGTCTGAATGGCTGGCACCGATCCTGGGCGAAAACGCACCGACTCTCTATGGTAAGCCCTTCGCCGTGATCGCGGTGCTGGTGGCGATCAACCAACCGTTTACGATCTGGATGCTGCGCTCCTTCTTCCAAAACATCCCCGCCGAACTGGATGAGGCCGCGCGTGTCGACGGTTGCAATCACTTCCAAGCATTCCGCCGGGTGATCATGCCGGTGATGTGGCCGGGGGTGATCACCACCGGGTTGTTCAGCTTCCTGCTGGCCTATAACGACATTCTTGTCACCTCGTTGCTGCTGGACGCGCAGAACCAGACCATGGTTCCTGCCATCGTTGGCATGTTCAATCGCGAGACCACCACAACTGACCAAGTAGTTGCCGTGGCCGCTGCCGTGTCGATCACTGCGCCGCTGATCTTCCTTGTGCTGATCTTCCAGCGCCAGATTGTCAGCGGTTTGACAGCCGGGGCGGTGAAGGGCTGATGAGCAACCACGCCCGCCATAACGCCATGTCACGCCACCCGGCGCTGAACAGGATGCCCAGGGATTTTCTGAGTGTTGGGGGCCTTTCCCCCACTCTCTTCCCTGTAAAACCTGAAAGGACATGACACATGAAAGGTTCCCGCCCCGAACAAGCGGTTCTGACTCGCGACACGGACCTCAGCAAAACAGATGACACACGCCGTGTGATTGAAACCATGGTGGACGGTCTGAACGACCACCGCATCGACGATATAGGTGAGTTCTTTGCCCAGGGCTTTCGCTGGATGGGCAATCAGGGCTGCGGTACCAAGACTGGCCTGAAAGAGTTTCAGGACAACTGGCAGCGCCCGTTTCAGGCCGCGTTCTCAGACAAGACCTGCATTGATGAGGCACGTCTGTACATGGGTGAATGGGCGGCCGCCTTCGGCCGTCAGGAAGCCACCCATTCGGGTGAGTTTCTGGGCATCGCCCCCACCGGTAAACGGGTTGAGATTCGCTACATGGATTTCTGGAAAGTGGTCGATGGCAAGATCGTCGACAATTGGGTGAATGTCGATTTCGCCCACGTCGCGGCGCAGCTGGGCGTCGATCTGTTCAACGGTGAAGGCTGGGAAGCCTATGACCGGGGGGAAAAGGTTCCGCCCCGGCCCGAAAACTGAGGATTGGAAACATGACAATCGAGTATCTGAAACGCGGTAAGTCTGACGCCGACCGGGCCGAAGATGACGCCAAGACCCGTGCCGTGGTCGAGGCGACCCTTAAAGACATCGAAACCCGTGGTGATACCGCCGTGCGTGAACTGAGCGAGAAGTTTGATAACTACTCGCCGCCTTCGTTCCGGCTGAGCCAGCAGGAAATCGACGACCTGATCGGACAGCTGACCGACCGCGAACTGGCCGACATCAAGTTCGCGCAGGAACAGGTGCGTAACTTCGCACAGGCACAGCGCGACTCAATGCTGGATATCGAGGTCGAAACCTTGCCGGGCGTGATCCTGGGCCACAAGAACATCCCTGTGCAGTCCGTGGGTTGCTATGTACCCGGCGGTAAGTTCCCGATGGTGGCGTCGGCGCATATGTCGGTGGCGACGGCCTCGGTCGCCGGTGTTCCGCGCATCATCGCCTGCACGCCTCCGTTCAACGGCAAGCCAAATGCGGCTGTGATCGCAGCGATGCATCTGGGCGGCGCGCATGAGATTTATGTCATGGGCGGCATTCAGGCCATCGGCGCGATGGCGATCGGGACCGAGACCATCGATCCGGTTCATATGCTGGTTGGCCCCGGTAATGCGTTCGTTGCCGAAGCCAAGCGTCAACTGTTTGGCCGCGTCGGCATAGATCTGTTCGCCGGTCCGACCGAGACCATGGTCATCGCCGATGAAACCGCAGCTGACGCTGAGCTTTGCGCCACCGACCTGCTGGGTCAGGCCGAGCATGGCTATAACAGCCCCTGCGTTCTGCTGACCAACTCGCGCAAACTGGCCGAGGAAACTCTGTCCGAGATCGACCGTCTGCTGGGTATTCTACCGACGGCGGGTACTGCTAAAGTGTCGTGGGACGAGTATGGCGAAGTGATCGTCTGCGACACCTATGACGAGATGCTGCAGGTCGCTGATGACATTGCCTCGGAACATGTGCAGGTGATGACCGACCGCGATGACTGGTTCCTTGAAAACATGACCTGCTATGGCGCTCTGTTCCTTGGGCCGCGTACCAATGTGTCGAACGGGGATAAGGTGATTGGCACCAACCACACGCTGCCGACGAAGAAGGCCGGGCGTTACACCGGCGGGCTATGGGTTGGTAAGTACCTGAAGACGCACAGCTATCAAAAGGTGCTGACCGATGAGGCAGCGACGCTGATCGGCGAATATGGCTCGCGCCTGTGTATGTTGGAAGGCTTCGTCGGTCATGCTGAGCAATGCAACATCCGTGTGCGCCGCTATGGCGGCATCAACGTGCCCTATGGCGAACCGGCACCTTACCGGGACGCGGCCGAATGAGTGACAAGCATACCCAGCACAAGGCCCTGATCGCTCCACTCAGGGCTGCTATGTATGATTTTTCCGAGGCCAGTGTGCGAAAGGCACTGGCCGAGGTCACGACTTCGGATGCCGTGTTCCATCTGTGCCATCCTTTTGGCGACAGCACTGGCAGCGATGCCTTCTACGACAGCGCCTATAAAGACCTGCTGGCCGCCTGGCCTGATCTGGAACGCCGCGACTATATCGTTATGGCCGGGCCGGATGAGGATGGTGCCAATTGGGTCGGTTGCGGAGGCTATTACACTGGAACCTTCATCGGCCCGTGGTTGGATATCCCACCAACCGGTCATCAGGTCACAATGCGGTTCCACGAATTCTACCGGTTCGTGGACGATAAGGTTGTTGAGGTTCAGGCGCTTTGGGACATCCCCGAGGTGATGATGCAAGCCAATGCCTGGCCGATGGTGCCTAGCCTTGGCCACGAATGGCATGTACCCGGCCCTGCAACGCAGGATGGATTTGTGCCCGGTCCCTATGATGCAGCCAAGGGCAAGGCCACCTGCCAGCACATCATCGACATGCTGGATCACCTAAAGAAACACCCGTCGCAAGGCGGTCCCGAAGTGATGGAGATGGAGCGGTTCTGGCATCCGCGCATGAACTGGTACGGCCCTTCGGGCATCGGTACCGGGCGCGGCTATGCTGGCTTTCGCAACTGGCACCAGATCCCATTCCTGAACGGAATGCCGGATCGGGGGCAGTATGTGGACGAGATCACGTATCACTTCTTTGGTGATGGCGAATATGCGGCGGTGACCGGCTGGCCAAACATGATCCAAACCGTCACCCATGATGGCTGGCTGGGGATTGCGCCATCAGGCAAGAAGATCACCATGCGCAGCCTCGATTTTTGGCGGCTGGAAAATGGGCGCATCCGGGAAAACTGGGTTCTGGTCGATTTGCTGGACGCTTACCGGCAGCTTGGCGTTGACGTCTTTGCCCGTCTGCGGGAATTCAACAAGGCCCGAAATCTGGGCCGTATTGAAACGCCTGATGGAATGAGCTGATGACAGACTTGCCCCGCACCCCTTCGTTTTCGCTGAACGGCAAAACCGCCCTTGTGACCGGAGCGTCTTCCGGCATTGGGCAGGGTTGTGCCGTGGCCCTGGCCGAGGCCGGAGCCCATGTGGTTTGCGCCGCGCGGGGCGCGGACCGGTTGGCCGAGACCGTGGCGGCGTTGCAGGGGCAAGGCTGGTCAGCCGAGGCTGCGGTTGTGGATCAGGGCGACTTGGGTGCCCTGCAGCAGCTTTTTGAGGGGCGTGTCTTTGACGTGGTGGTAAATTCTGCCGGCACCGCGCGCCACGGCCCGGCGGTTGAGACCACGCCTGAGGATTTCGACGCGGTTACGGATGTGAACCTGCGTTCGGCCTATTTCCTGTCGGCCTATGCAGCCAAAGCGCTGATGGCGGCGGGCAAGCCGGGGTCGATCATCCATATCTCCAGCCAGATGGGCCATGTCGGCGGAGTCGACCGGGCGCTGTATTGTGCGACCAAGCATGGGCTGGAAGGCATGGTCAAAGCCATGGCCATCGAATGGGGCAAGCAGCGGATACGCATCAACACGGTGTGCCCGACCTTCATTCGTACGCCCTTGACACAATCGACCTTCGACAATCCCGAACGGGCCGCCTGGATCATGGAAAAGATCAAGCTGGATCGCGTGGGTGAGGTCGAGGATATCATGGGAGCGGTCACTTACCTTGCCTCGGATGCCTCGGCTTTGGTCACGGGCACTTCGATGCTGATTGACGGCGGATGGACGGCGGACTGATGGCTGATAAAGTCACATCCCTGCAAGTTGCGCAGCTGGCGGGTGTCAGCCAGTCGGCAGTCAGCCGGGTGTTCACACCCGGTGCCTCGGTCAGTAAAAAGACCGAGGAGAAAGTACGCAAGGCTGCTGCCGAACTGGGCTATCGCCCCAACGTTTTGGCGCGGGCCATGGTGTCCGGCAAAAGCCGCATCATTGGTCTGGTAGTGGCCTATTTGGACAATTATTTCTATCCCGAAGCGCTTGAGAAACTGTCCAACGCCTTGCAGGAGCAGGGGTACCACGTCCTGATCTTCATGGCCTCTCGAACAGCGGGCAATATCGATACCGTGATGGAAGAAATCCTCGACTACCAGGTGGATGGAGTCATTCTGGCCTCTGTGGCGATGTCGTCGGATATTGTCATGCGGTGCCAGCAGGCTGGCGTGCCGGTGGTGCTGTTTAACCGCAGCCAGGATATCGAGGGGGTTACCACCGTAGCCTCGGACAATTTTGGCGGCGGGCGCAAGGTTGCCGAATTTCTTGTGCAAGGCGGCCACCAGCGTATTGCTTACATCGCCGGATGGCAGGGGGCCTCAACCCAGCGGGACCGAGAGGCCGGATTTCGCGCGGCTCTGACAGAGGCGGGGCACGCGCTGTTCGCGCATCAGGTTGGCGACTTCCACACCGAAAAGGCCCGCGCAGCGGCCCGGAGGATGTTTGATGTCGCACCCGATCAGCGGCCGGATGCCGTCTTTGTTGCCAATGACCATATGGCGTTGGCGGTAATGGATGTGATCCGCTTTGAACTTGGCCTGCGAGTGCCCGAGGATGTCTCGGTCGTGGGCTACGACGACGTGCCACCCGCCGGGTGGCCCGCCTATAATCTGACGACGATCCGGCAACGGGCCAACCTTATGGTGGCTGAAACTGTTGCCGCGCTTTTTGAACATATCGGTACCCCGGACACCGCTGAGCCGCGCAAGGTGGCCATTGACGGACCATTGGTCGTGCGGACCTCGGCTCGGTTGCCTAAGGGGTGGACTCCACAAAGGACTGAGACATGAAAGGCTTCGATTCGAAGTTCCGGGACTTCCCGGACTACATCATCGGTATCACCAAAGAAATCTGGGAAGACCGGGGCATCGCCACGCTGCATGACTATTACAGCAAGGATATCGTCGTGCGCTCACCCGCGTCAGTGGTGTTGGGTAACCAGAACGTCATTGGCGCGACCATGGCGACGCTGGCCGAGTTTCCTGATCGGCAACTTCTGGGCGAGGACGTGATCTGGTCCGGTGCACCGGAAGAGGGGATGCTAAGTTCGCACCGGATCATTTCGACTGCAACGCATCTTGCCGGAGGAGTCTATGGCCCGGCGACCGGCACAAAGTTGCGCTATCGGATTCTGGCTGACTGCCACGCCATCGACAATCAGATCAACGACGAGTGGCTGATCCGTGACCAAGGTGCGATCGTTCGTCAGATGGGCTGGGACCCCAAGGAATACGCCGCAGATCTGATCGCGCGCGAGGGCGGGCCGGAGAACTGTGTCAAACCGCTGACGCCCGCCACTGATCAGCCCGGCCCCTACAAGGGCACAGGCAACGACAATGAATGGGGCCAGCGCTACGCCGATATCCTGACCCGGATCATGAACGCCGATATGGGTGCGATCGAAGCCGAGTATGATCGCGCCGTACAGTCCGAATATGTGGGCGGTGTGACCGGTCACGGTTGGGACTCCGTGGATCGGTTCTGGATGGGTCTGCGCGCCAGCTTCCCCAATGCCGAGTTTAAGATCGAACACCAGATCGGACGAGATGACCCGAACATGGCGCCCCGTGCGGCAGTCCGCTGGAGCCTGTGGGGCAAGCACGATGGATGGGGTGCCTTTGGTGCTCCGACCGGCGCTCAGGTCTATGTTCTGGGCATTAGCCATGCCGAGTTCGGCGAGTTGATAACCGGCCAGCCGCAGCTGCGCCGCGAGTACACATTGTTCGATGAAACCACGATCTGGAAACAGATCCTACTTCAGGTTGGAGAGGGTTAAGTGAGCAGAATGGTCTCATCTCTCAACGCCAGTCAGGCAGCGCGGCGCTATCATACGCACCGCGCCTCGCTGCGGGCGCGGCGACTGAACAACCGTCCTCCAGGGGTTTGGGATTGATCCCAACAACCCCAATTTCAAGGAGACAAACTCATGAGCACCATCCAACAACGCATCGTCCGCTATGGCGAACTGCAGCCCTGCAAAACCGCCTTTATCGACGCCCATACCCCGGGTAGCGATCAGAAAGAAAACTTTACCATTGTCGGTGGCGGCGTTTCGGAATCCCCGGACCAACATGTACACATCACCGACAAGATCGGTTTCAACATCGGTGCGGCAGGTCAGCCGCCCAAGTGCCGCAACTCATTGCACAGCCACACCACCGCCGAGGTGTTTTTCGTAGCCAAAGGCCGTTGGCGCTTTTTCTGGGGCCGCTATGGAACGGCGGGCGAATTCATTGCCGAAGAAGGTGATATCTTCAACATCCCCACCGGAATCTTCCGTGGATTCGAAAACGTGGGCGACGACTACGGCATGATCATGTCGATCCTTGGTGGCGACGACGCGGGCGGCGGCGTTACCTGGGCACCTCAGGTCATCGAAGATGCGCAGGCGCACGGCCTGATGCTGGGTGACAACGGAGTGCTCTACGATTCCAAGAAAGGTCAGGAACTACCGCACAATGTGCGCCCGATGCCGCTGCTGACCGAGGAGGATTTGAAAGCTTTCCCCGAAGTGCCCGTTGATGCGGTAATAGGAAAATATGTAGCGCGTTATTGGGACCTTATGGCGCTGGCCGCTGACAAACCCGCGCTGGTGATTGGTGAGACCGGTATCATCAAGGACAAGCCGGGTTTTGAGGTCGACTTCCTAACCCGCGGCTCGGCTGCTGACGACGCGGTCACAGCAGACAAGCCGGTGGTTCTGATGCCGGCCAGTGGGCATTGGCGTATCACGGTGGACGGGTATGAAACGACATTGTGCAACGGCGATACTGCAGTGGTGATGCCTGGTGAAACATACAGCGTCGCCCCGTCCATGACGGGACAGGCGGGGCTGTATCGCATCACGGCGACGGACGATCCTGCCGGGGCAACCTGGGCCGGATGACCGTCGATCCCGGAGATACCCATGCCGTTTATGAACGGCAGGCCAGAGCCTACGATGAGCAACGCTCTCGGGCCCTGTTCGAAGCGCGCTGGCTGGCGCGCTTCACCGCGAGCCTGAATTCCGGAGATCACGTGCTGGACTTGGGATGCGGTACAGGTGAGCCGATAGCACGCTGGTTCAAGGCCGAAGGCTTCACTGTGACTGGCGTGGATTTCTCCGAGGCGATGCTGACGATTGCTCGGAATCGCTGGCCGGACGGAGATTGGCGGCAAGCGGATATGCGCGATTTCGAACTGGATCGGCAATTCGAGGGCATTATCGCCTGGAACAGCTTTTTCCACCTGACGGGGGATGAGCAGGAAGACTGTATTGCCCGTATGTCTCGGCATTTGAAACCCGGTGGAAACCTAATGCTGACCGTTGGTCCCAGTGCGGGTGAAGAGACCGGAACCGTCGGGGATGAACTGGTCTATCATGCCTCACTTTCGCCAGCAGATTATGCCGTGTGCTTGGAGGAAAATGGCCTGCGGATGACGGGGTTTCTGGCCAAGGACCCTGACACTGAAAGCCACAGCGTCCTGATGGCGCGGAAGATTAAAGGAGACGCAGATGCCGGTTAAGACAACCCATGTCGGATCACTGCCCCGTACGCAGGAGGTAGTGGATTTCATTTTTGCACGGGAAAACGGCGAGCCTTTTGAAACCTCGGCCTTTGACGCATGCATGACCGATGCAGTTTCTGAAACTGTGCGCAGACAGGTTGAGGCTGGCGTGGATATCGTCAGTGATGGTGAGACCTCGAAGATTTCTTACGCGACCTATGTCAAGGATCGCTACACGGGCTTTTCCGGTGACAGCCCTCGCAATGCCCCGGCGGATCTGAAGATGTTTCCCAGCTTTCTTGAACGGCTCGCCAATGATGGTGGCACGCCGCAATATGCGCGGCCAATGTGCACGGGCGAGGTCCGATCAAAAGGGCAGGGCGAGCTTGAGAAGGACATTGCCAACCTCAAGGCGGCGATTGAACAGCATGGAGCTGAACGTGGTTTCATGAATGCAGCGTCGCCGGGTGTCATTTCGCTGTTCCTGCAGAATGATTTTTACTCCACGCGCGAGGCTTACCTGGCCGCTTTGGCAGATGCGATGAAGGACGAGTACGAAACCATCGTGGCCGCCGGTCTGGACCTGCAACTGGATTGTCCCGATCTGGCTCTGTCGCGTCATATGCTTTTCACTGACCTCACGGATGATGAGTTCATCAAAATCGCAGACATGCACGTCGAGGCACTGAACCATGCACTTCAGAATGTCCCGCAGGACCGTGTTCGCGTGCACATCTGTTGGGGCAACTACGAAGGTCCGCATTGCTGCGATATTGCGATGGACAAGGTGTTCAGTACTCTGATGGCGACCAAGTCCCGTTATGTCTTGTTCGAGACGTCCAACCCGCGTCACGCTCATGAATGGACAGTATTCCGCGACCGCAAGGCTGACATTCCCGATGACAAGGTATTGGTGCCGGGCGTTGTTGACACCACTACGAACTTTGTCGAACACCCGGAACTGGTGGCTCAGCGGATCGAGCGCTTTACCGATATCGTTGGACCGAACAGGGTGATCGCAGGAAGCGATTGCGGCTTCGGAACTTTCGCGGGTTTCGGCGCGATAGACCCGCAGATTGCCTATGCCAAGCTGGCATCGATGTCTGAAGGTGCAAGGCAGGTTGCAGCATGACCCCCTTGATTTTCCTACCGGGCATGATGTGCGATGCCCGCCTATTCGGCCCTCAGATTAATGCGCTGTCGGGCAAGATGCCCATTATGACCTTTCCAATGTGTCGACATGACAGCGTGACAGTCATGGCCGCCGAAATCCTGGACAACGCACCGCCCGCCTTCGCTTTGGCGGGCCTGTCGATGGGCGGTATCGTGGCAATGGAAGTCTTACGACAAGCCCCAGAACGCGTATCGCGTCTGGCGCTTCTTGACACCAACCCGTTGGCTGAAAAGCCTGAAGTTAAAGCTCGCCGTGCCCCTCAAATGACCGCAGTACGCGAAGGTAAACTGAGGCAGGTGATGCGCGACGAGATGAAGCCCAATTATTTGGCCGATGGCCCCAATCAGGGCGCTATTTTGGACTTGTGTATGGCTATGGCTCTGGATTTAGGCCCAGATGTTTTCCTTCGTCAATCGCTGGCTTTAAGGGACCGTCCCGACCAACAGGCAACCCTTTCAGGGTATTCCGGCAAAACTCTGGTTTTGTGCGGGCGGGAAGACGCTTTGTGCCCAGTCGAACGCCACCAACTCATGCACGATCTGCTGCCCGCCAGCACGCTCGAAATAATCGAAGGCGCAGGACACCTGCCCACCCTGGAACAACCCCATGACACCACGGCGGCACTGATCCGCTGGTTGGAGGACGCATGACACCTTCCCTTATCTCGCTGCTCAAAAAAGTGGACACGCCGACTGTTTGCAACGCTATCGAAGTGGCCCAGGGCAAACGTGGGTTCAACGGGTTCACGCGCGGCAACATGATGTGCTCTGCCCCTGATGAACCGGCCATTGTCGGCTTTGCTCGTACCGCCAAAATAGCGGCAGTCAATCCGCCGACTGAGCCGCCGGAAATCATCAAGGCGCGGCGGATGGCGTATTACAAGTACATGGCCGAAGGCCCCAGCCCGTCGGTCGCGGTGATCGAGGATTTGGATTACCCAGAGTGCATCGGTGCTTATTGGGGCGAGATCAATACAACTGTGCACAAAGGCTTTGGCATGTCCGGGGCTTTAACAAACGGAGTTATGCGCGATCTGGGTGACTTGCCCGACGGCTTTCCGGTTGTCGCAGGATCAGTCGGACCCAGCCACGGTTTCGTCCACGTGCGCGAGATCGACAGTCCAGTCTCGGTGTTTGGGCTGACGGTACGTCCAGGGGATTTGATCCATGCCGACCGTCACGGCGCACTGGTGGTACCTGACGACGTTGTCGATCAGCTCGAGGGCGCGATCCAAAAGTTGTTATCGACCGAACGCATTGTACTCGATGCCGCCCGGAAATCCGGTTTTGGGTTTGAAGCGTTTGAAGCCGCATGGTCAGCATTTGAAAAGGCCAGGGTCTGACAAGATATCTCGAAAGCCGGGCATTCCTGTTCGTGCCTGGCTTAGTGGGACTCTGCAGCATCGCTGACATGCGCAGCAGCGAAGTTCACACGCTCAACACGAGCGCAGGCAATGCCCCCGTTTTTTTTGTGAGAGTTTTTGGCGGCTGCCTCATATATCTTGCTGGAATGATACCTCTGCATGGATGGTTCCAGATGTCAGGAGACGACACTTGTATTCTTAGGCAAAGGCCGTTCGGCCCGCTGAATACTGTCTCGGTCTGCAGGGAACCATAAATCCCACCTTGGCCAGAAACCCTTACAGGAAAGAAAACCCATGAAAACTCATGCACAAGCAGTCGTAATTGGTGGCGGTCTGGCCGGATGTTCGATCCTGTATCACCTGGCCAAGCTGGGCTGGACGGATGTTATCCTGCTGGAACGGGATGAGTTGACCAGCGGCTCGACCTGGCACGCAGCAGCCAATATTCACGGGCTGCACGACAACAACAACATCACCCGCATCCAGCACTATACGATGAATTTGTATAAAGAGTTGGAGAAGGAAACCGGTCAGAGCTGCGGTGTGTTCCAGCCCGGCTCGTTGTACCTAGCTCAGACCGAAGAGCGTGAGCATCAGCTGCGCCTGCAAGAGGCCAAGGCCAGATTCTATGGGTTGAATTTCCACGAGGTCAGCCGGGAAGAGGCAAAAGAGCTACACCCGCTGGCGCAGTTCGATGATATTCGCTGCATCATGTATGAACCCGATGGCGGTAATGTGGACCCCTCGGGCGTGCCCCATGCCTATGCCGCCGGGGCGCGTGCCATGGGCGCCACCATCGAACGGTTCTGCCCGGTGATTGGGACCGAGCAACAGCCCGACGGCAGCTGGATCGTGCGCACGACTAAGGGCGACATTCACACGCAATGGGTGGTGAACGCCGCAGGCCTCTGGGGCCGTGAGGTGGCGGCGCTGGCGGGTCTGACCCTGCCGCTGCAACCGACCGAGCATCAGTATTTCGTGACCGAAAGCATCGACGAGGTGGCCAATCTGGGTCGCCGTCTGCCCTCGATTGCCGACCGGGATGGCGAGTACTACTTCCGTCAGGAAGGCAATGGCTTGCTGATCGGCGCTTATGAGAAGGACATGAAGTTCTGGGCCGAAGACGGCACGCCACTGGACTTCGCCCATGAGCTGTTCCCCGACGATCTGGACCGGATCATGGAAAACGTGATCCGCGCCACCGAGCGTGTGCCGGTTGCGGCCACCGCTGGGGTCAAACGGGTGATCAACGGGCCAATGATCTGGTCGCCTGACTCCAACATGCTGTGGGGGCCGGTTCCTGAGCTGAAGAATTATTTCCTGATCGGAGGTCTGATCCCCGGTTTCTCACAGTCCGGTGGTTTGGGCCTGTTGGCGGCGCAATGGATGATCCAGGGCGAGCCGCAATATGACATGTTCGCCTGGGATCTGGCCCGCTTTGGCGACTGGGCCGACAAGAACTTCACCAAGGCACGAGTGCAGGATTCTTATGTCCACCGCTTCAAGATCCACTTCCCGAACGAGGAACGCAGCGCCGGCCGTCCGGCCCGCGTACGTCCGGCGTATGAGATGCAAAAGGACATGGGCTGCGTCTTTGGCTTGAACTGCGGCTGGGAACACCCGCTGTGGTTCGCCGATCAGCCGGGAACCGAAGAAACCAACGGCTTTACCCGCCAGAACTGGTTCGATCCGGTGGGCCGCGAGGTGAAGATGCTGCGCGAGAATGTCGGTGTCATCGACATCTCGAACTTTGCCAATTACGTGATCAAGGGTCCGGGCGCGCATGACTGGCTGGACAAGCTGGTGGCCAACCGGGTGCCAACTGAGGTGGGGCGTTCTTGCCTGACTCCGTTGATCTCGGTGCGTGGGGGCGTGGCGGGCGACTTCACAATCACCAAGGTTGCCGAGGATGAATACATGATGATCGGATCGGGTATGGCCGAACGCTATCATCAACGGTTCTTCAACATGGTTCCGATGCCCGAAGGCACAGCGGTCGAGGTCGCAACCGACCGCATCGCAGGGTTTAACGTGGCCGGGCCAAAGTCGCGCGATCTGTTGCAGCGCTTGACTAATGCGGATCTGTCGAACGAGGCGTTCCGCTTCATGCGCTCAGCCACGATCGAGGTCGCCGGGGTCACGTGCCTTGCCATCCGTGTCAGCTTTACCGGTGATTTGGGGTGGGAGCTGCACTGTGCCGAGGAGGATCAGACTCGGCTCTTCACCGCGCTGCTGGATGCCGCGCGGGAACTGGACGGTGGCCCGGTTGGCGGCCGTGCGCTGGGATCGCTGCGTATTGAAAAAGGCTATGGTTCATGGGGTCGTGAGTACTCGCAGGAATACTACCCGCAAGAGGTTGGGCTGGCGGGTCTGATCAAGCTGGACAAGGAGTTCCTGCACAAAGACGCCTATCTGGCCATCAAGGACAACGCGCCGCGTGAACTGTTCTCGATCTTCGAAGTCGATGTGACCGAAGAGGCCGACGCCACCGGGGGTGAGCCGATCTTTGCCACCGACGGCACGTCTGCGGGTCGCGTGACTTCAGGTGCTTATGGGTATTCAGTCGGGAAGTCGCTGGCGCTGGGTTATGTAGACCCGAAGGTGGCCCAACCCGGCGACACGGTTGAGATCTTTATTCTGGGTAAACCTCACAAGGCTAAGGTTCTTGCAGAAGCCCCATTTGATCCCAAAGGTCACCGCCTGCGCGATGTCAAACCTGCAATGGAGGAGGCCGTTTGATCGGCCCTGCCAGCTAACGGGCCGGTCAATTGTCCATTTCGGCTGCTGCCTGCAGCAGCCATTCCTGAAACAGCCTGACCGGCGTCGACACAGGTTTCTCTTTGAGCCGAATGAAATAAGCCCAGGGGCTTTCCAAATCAAAGGTGAAAGGTTCGATCAGCAGCCCCCGGTCCACATGAGACTTGGTCAGTGAGCGCGGCAGGGCAACGCATCCCAGCGAATTTGCCGCCATTTCCATTGCTAGATTCGAAGCATTTGTCCGCAGCCCGTCCTTCTGGTTCAGATCGGACAATCCGAAATGTTGGGCCACACGCTCCCAATAAGCGGGGCGGCCCAGAATATGGATGAGCGGCGCGTCCTGCAGTTGGGTCGGATCGGTCAATGGCGCGCCTTCGAGCCGGAAGTCAGGTGCGCAAACCACCGAGAGTTTTTCCGGCCACATCCGCTCGGCATCTGACACAACATCATCAATGTGGTCGATTGTGATCGAGATGTCCGAAACATTCGCTCCGACATCGCTCCACAGCGTGCCATGCACGGTCAGGTCGATATCCGGGTGCACGGCGTTAAAACCGCGAATGACGTCAGGCAGCCAGTTTTCGGCTAGACTTACCGGACAGGACACCACCACTTTGCGGTTATGTGAACGTTGAATGACGGACTGGG
This sequence comes from Ruegeria sp. SCP11, assembly GCF_040329455.1. NCBI lineage: Bacteria > Pseudomonadati > Pseudomonadota > Alphaproteobacteria > Rhodobacterales > Roseobacteraceae > Ruegeria > Ruegeria sp. SCP11. The sequence continues at coordinate 114,792 of NZ_JBDZYG010000010.1, forward strand.
TGGCCACGTCTATTTCCTGCAACGCGTGGCGAACGGATGGCAGGTATGCCTCGCCTACGTCAGTCAAGGACAGGGATCGAGCATGACGGACAAAAAGTGGCCTTTGCAAGAACTCCTCAAGTGAGCGCACGTGATTACTGACGGCCGATTGGGTGCAGTTCAATTCTTCAGCGGCGCTGGTGAAACTCAAATGGCGGGCGGCGGCTTCGAAAGACCGCAGAAAAGTCAGGTGGGGCAGGTTCATCATGACGGTACTTTTCAAACAGAGCGCAGAGCAAAGTTATGGGCCAATTTGGTTGAGTCTTGTTCAACTGCGACTCTTGATCCGTTTCATAAGCTAAACGCAGAGCGAGAAAAGCTGCAAATAAACTGGGGCCATAGCCCCAAGAATGTTTTCGTGCCTCGATGATAAAACCTGCCTAAGGTTTTTCAAACCATGCAAGCTAGCCGCAGGATGCCGTGACAGACACTTTCCAAACCGTCGCCGAGTTTGCGCTTGAACGCCGCGCGCAAGATTTTCCTGAAACCACGCGGGCAGCAGCAGCACTAATGCTGCTCGATACGCTGGGTATTACCATCGGCGCGGGGCCTATGACGGCGGGTCGCATCGCGCGCGAGGGTGCATTGGCCCTTTTTGGCACCGGCGAACCGAACATGAGCGCCCGAATGCTGTTCGATGGCCGACGGGTCAGTATTGCGGGCGCAGCGTATGCGGCGGCCACCCAAACCGATAACCTAGACGGCCATGACGGGTATAACCCAACCAAAGGCCACATAGGTGTGGTTGTTGTTCCGGCTCTGGCCGCGATTGCAGAAACTGTCGGTGATTTTTCTGGCCCAGAGGCACTGGCTGCCGTGACCATCGGCTATGAGGTCGCAGGGCGCGCGGGGCTTTCGCTGCACAACACAGTCAGCGACTATCATACCTCGGGCGCATGGAACGCTCTGGGGGTCGTGGCAGTTGCAGCGCGTTTGCGCGGTCTGGATGCGGAACAGATGCGGCAGGCCATGGGGATCGCTGAATATCACGGTCCGCGCAGCCAGATGATGCGCGAGATTGCCAACCCCACCATGCTGCATGACGGCTCGGGCTGGGGGGCGTTGGTGGGTATTTCGGCAGCGGTTCTGGCCGAGAAAGGGTTTACTGGCGCACCTGCGATCACCATCGAGGCCGAAGAAGTTGCGTCTCACTGGCAGGATCTGGGCACATTCTGGCAGATGGAGCACCAATACGTAAAACCTTATCCGATCTGTCGCTGGGCTCATGCGGCGATTGATGCCACGCGGGCGTTGATGCGCGATCACGACCTGACGCATGAAGATATTGCGACGATTCAGGTCAACACCTTTCGAGAAAGCGCCTGTCTGTTTCAGGGCATGCCAGACGATACTTCGAAGGCGCAATATTCGCTGCCGTTCGCCGTTGCGACTATGGTGGCCTACGGCCGTATCGGTGTTGAACATATCACAGGATCTGGCCTGTCCGATCCGTTGGTGGCCTCTATTGTCGACCGTATTTCGGTTGCCGAAGTAGCACGGCATTCAGAGCGTTTCCCCGAAAGCCGGGTCGCCGATGTCAGCATCGTATTGAAAGACGGAAGAGTGCTGGACTCCGGAGATGTTCATGCCCGCGGCGGGCCTGAAGCACCAATGGAGCAGAGCGAGGTGATTGAAAAATTCATGGAATTTGCGGCTCCTAGTCTGGGCGTCGCCCGCGCCGAGGATATTCGCGATGCGGTCTTGGCTTTGCAGGCGCCTAGTTCAAAGTTCTCGGACCTCGGCGCATTGATATACGACGCGCCGGACAACCGTTAGGATCTGAGCGCAATCTGCTGCGGCGCTCAGAGCAGATCGAACAGCCGACCTGGAACATTACCCTGACGTGGTAAGCCGAGAGCTCGCATAACTGCAAACATCATGGCTTGGTTTGAAGTCACTACGGGTTTGTCCAGAGCGGCCTCAATGCGGTCGACGGCCTCGACGGCGCGCATGTCGGTGCAGCTGAGCACGATTGCCTCTGCCTCTGGGTGATCGGCTTGGCAGGCCAGGTCAAAGACCTCGTCCGGGGTTAGTTCGCCTTGCCCGTAGTTGCCCAGCTCGCGTCCAATATCGGCGCATTTGACTGTCGTAATCTGATTTTGCGCCAGAAAATCCATCGCCTGTGAATTGATTTCGCCCAGATAGGGTGATGAGAACCCAACCTTTGAAACGCCAAGCATTTTGATCGCGTCCACCAGCGCACCGGCGGCGGTGAAGGACAGAGCACCGGATCTCGCCTTGATGTCCCGCACCAGTTGGTCGTCAAACGATGGGCCGTGGGTCAGCGTGGCCGAGGTGCAGCCATATAGAACAACATCGGGGCGCACGCCCGAGATCATCTTCAGATCATGACTGATATCCGAGGCTCCCAGACCGGCCATCTGGTCCGAACCTGGGATCTCATCCACGTCATAGCCACCCATGCGTTGGAAATGCACTGTCGTATCCGGGCAGCGCATCAGCATCATATCTGGTTCGAGATTAGTGTTGGTAAAGGGCACCAACACGCCGATCTTGGCGCGCGTCCGGGTTTCATAGGTCATGACGTTACCTCTTTCAGCACGGTCAGGCAGCGATCCATGACTTCTTCGTCACAGATCGTTGCGCGCAGACAATCGGCCAGACCATAGCCGCCCATCCCCCGCATCAGAAGCCCTTGCGCGCGCAAGGCTTTGTCCGCTTTATGCGCAGTTTCGACGTCGGCAAAGCGGATCAGTACGAAGTTGGTATGGCTCGGTGCAACCGTCGGCCCCAACGCTCGACACCTGTTGGCGAAACGGTCCCGTATTGCGGCGGTTTTGGCGACGGTATCTCGCATATGCGCCTGATCCAGCACCGCCGCCGTGGCCATAGCTTGCGAGGGGATCGACACATTGTTCGGGTTCAGAAGCTTGCGTACCTCCGCCCCGATCGCAGGCGGGAACAGACCCCAGCCTACGCGTGCTCCGGCCAGCCCATAAGCCTTGGAGAAGGTACGCATGACCACGGTGTTGCCGTGGTCGACGAGCGCGAAAATCTCAGCCGGGTTCTGATCCACATCCGCAAATTCCGCATAGGCTTGATCGACCACCAACAGCACACCCCCGGGCAGAGCATTGCGAAGGCGGACAATTTCAGAGTTCGGTATCAGAGTCCCGGTGGGGTTTCCCGGATTGCAGACGAAGACGATCCGGGTTTCGGGCGTAACCGCGGTCAAAACATCATCGACCGAGACGGTCATATCCACTTCGCGCGCCTTCACATAGTCCGCCTGAACCTGCGCCGAAGCAGAGGCCACGTAGGCATAGCCATAGTCGGTGCCCAACACCCGATCGCCCGGCCCGGCAAAAGAACGGATCAGGCAGCCGATCAACTCCATTGACCCGGCCCCGCACAGGATATTCTCGCCCGTTACCCCATATGTTTCAGCAATCGCCTCGCGCAGTTCGGGCCAGTCGGGGTCTGGATAGAGCGGCATCTGCTCCAGGGCTACCCGCCCCGCTGCAATCGCAGCGGGGCTGGCCGGAAAGGCGCTTTCATTCTGAGCCAGCGAGATGGTCTCGGGCCCACCCAGATCAGCCAGAGCATAGGCCGCCATCTGTCGGACGTGTTCTACGGCCAGGATCATGATACGTCTCCATAGGCTTTGGCACCCTCTTCAGTGACCAAACCGCGTTTGAGGTCCAGTGCCAGCGCGTTCGGGTCGCGTTCAGCCGGATCGCCAAAACCGCCGCCGCCGGGGGTGTCGAAGATCAGGTAGTCCTCACCCTCGACCCGCAACTCTCCCTTTCCGGGGATGTTGCCATCGCCATCTCGGAACCGGATACGCCCCGGGGCGCCGGGATGACCGCCCATGCGACCTAGGGCAGGGAATTTCAGTCGTTCAACTGACAGGAAAACGATAAACGGCGCGTTGTTGGAGGAGGTCATCTCGATCCTCTGACCAAGCCCCCCGCGATACTTGCCCGGGCCGCCCGAGTCTGGCAGCAACTCGCGTCGCCACATGATCACGGGTGCCACGCTTTCAGTGATTTCAACCTGAGATCCGAACACGCCTGAAGGATAGGCCGTGGCCGAAAGACCATCCGCATGTGGCCGCGCGCCTGTGCCGCCATTGTGGACCGGTTCGATGGCAAACTCACGCCCCCCATTGGCCGCGACTTCCGGCGCGTGCCGCATAGGTAGGTCGAACATACACGAAGCCCCTTCGGCGGGCACCTGATCCGGCAGTGCTTGATGCAAGCAGCCCAGCACCAGATCGGGCGTCACCTGCCCGAGAGTATGGCGCATCGCAACCGGTACCGGACGCTGTGCGTTCAGGATACAACCCTTTGGTCCATCGACTGTGAACGGCTCCAGCGAACCCGCGTTGTTCGGAATGTCCGGCCCAACGATGCAGCGCAGGGCAAAAACAGTATAGGCCGTGGCGTAGTTCAGCGGTACGTTGATGCCCTTTTTCGAACAGCCCGATGTGCCAGTGAAATCGACATGCATCCCATCGCTGGTGACGGTCAGGGTGGCGTGCAGCTCCAGCTCATTCTCGTAGCCGTCCATGCGCAGCACGTTTTTGTAGACACCTTGGGGCACTTCGGCGATTGCCTCCAGCGCGCCCTTGCGGGATGTGTCGATGATATAGCTGCCCAGAGTGTCGAGATCGTCGATCCCGAACTCGTCCATCATCGCGACCAGACGTTTCACCCCGGCCTCACAGCAGGCAATCAGCGCGTAGATGTCGCCCTCATTGGCAATCGGCTCGCGCGAATTGGCACGGATAATGTCCATCAGCAGCGCGTTGGGCGTGCCTTCTTCGACCAGTTTACACGGAGGGATCAGCAGGCCTTCGTCATAGATATCCGAGCCTTCCGGTCCCATACCAAGACCGCCCAGATCGACTAGATGTGACGTGCAGGAGGTGAAGCCAACCACCTTGCCATCCTTGAACGCGGGCATCATCAGCAGGAAGTCATTCAAATGACCCGAGGCCAGCCACGGGTCATTGGTCATGTAGATATCACCGGGCTTCATGTCCTGAACGGCAAAGCGCTGACGCAGATGCAACACGGCTTCGGCCATGGTGTTGATGTGGCCCGGCGTTCCGGTCACGGCCTGCGCCAGCATCCGGCCATTGACGTCGAAAATCCCGGCAGAGATGTCGCCGCATTCTCTCACGATGGGGGAAAAGGCGGCGCGGATCAGGGTCTGGCCCTGTTCCTCGACCACCGCCAGCAGGCGGTTCCACATCACTTGCAGGCGGGCGGGGGAAAGTTCAGCGGTCATTTTGCACCTCCTTTCTGGTCTTGCATCAGGACAAGGTTGCCGATGGCATCCACGTGGGCCGAGAAATCGGCGGATACGAGCGTGGTGGTCTGCGGCTCATGGATCAGTGCCGGGCCAAATACGTGATCGCCGGGTTTCAAATCGGCGCGGGCCACAAAGGCCGCGTCCCGTTTGGAGCCGTCCACATCGCAGGTGATGGGGCGTGTTTCAGTAACAGTGAACGCGGAGCGTTCAGGTGTCTCTGGTACCGGCGGCACCGCGCTTTCGGGGGTGGCCACCCGCACAGCCCAGTTCAAAATCTCGATCTCCATCCCCGGTACGGGGCGCGAGAACTGCTTGCGGTATTCCTCTTCGAACGCAGCCGTTAGAGGGGCAATATCCTCAGGCGTCAGGGCACGATCCGGCAAGGTGATCTCGATCTCGTGACCTTGCCCATTATAGCGCATGAATGCGGAACGCAGTGTCTCGGTTGGCGCGGTTCCCGCGCCTTGAGCTACGACTTCTTTCGCCTCTGCGATCATCGAGTCAAACAGATCGTTCACCCCGTCCATATCCATGCTGTCCAGCAGCGAATAGCGCGAGCGTACAATCTCGAACGAGACCGGCGCGAACAGGAATCCAACCGCTGAACCAACGCCCGGATTGGGCGGGATCACGATGCGCGACACCCCGGCGGAACGCGCCACCCGGCTGGCATGCAGCGGGCCGTTGCCGCCAAAAGCGATCATTGTGCGCGGACCAAGGTCCTTGCCCGATTCAACTGCGTGCATCCGCCCGGCGCTGGCCATGCTCTCATCCACGATACGGCTGACCCCATCTGCCGAACCTACTGCATCAAGTTCCAGCCTCTCACCGATCACTCGGGTTAGAGCGGCCTTTGAGCCCTCGGGGTCCAACTTGATGTGCCCCTCGGCAAATGTATCCGGAACGATATAGCCCAAGGTGATATCACTGTCGGTTACGGTGGGGTCAGTTCCACCGCGCATGAAGGCTACCGGACCAGGCTCGGAACCTGCGGATTTTGGGCCAACGGTTAGGCGACCCAGACGATCGACGCCCGCAATTGAGCCGCCACCCGCGCCGATCTCGATCATCTCGATCACCGGAATGCGCACGGGCATGCCTGAGCCTTTGATGAACCGTGCCGCGCGTGCGATTTCAAACGCGCGCGATGTTTGCGGTCTGGCCTTATCGATCAAGCACAGCTTGGCCGTGGTTCCGCCCACATCAAAGGACAAGACCTCGTCCAGACCAGCCCTCGCGGCGATACGTGCGGCCAGAATAGCCCCGCCTGCCGGGCCGGATTCGACCAGGCGGATTGGAAAGCGCGAGGCGGTTTCCACAGTGCACATACCACCGCCTGCCGTCATCATCAGGATTGGGCACCTCACTCCCTCAGCAGTGAATTGCTGGACGAAGCGGGTCAGGTAGCTCTCCATCAGCGGCTGGATATAGGCGTTTGCGACAGTGGTGCAGAGCCGGTCAAACTCGCGCGCTTCGGGGCTGACATCTGAGGAAATCGAGATCGTCAGATCGGGGCGAAGTGTACTCAGGATCTCGCGTAGCCGCCGTTCGTGGGCCGGGTTGGCATAGGCGTGCATCAGACAGATCGCGATGGCCTCGGCACCGCTTGCGTCGAATTCTGCCAACAGAGCATCGATCTGCGTTTCGTCCAACGGGATCAGCACCTCACCTTCGGCGGACATTCTTTCGCCAATGGTCAGGGACCGTTCGCGTGGGACTAGCAGATCGGGCTTTTCCAAGTTGATGTCGTATTGAGAATACCGCCGCTCGTATCCGATATCGAGGATATCTCTGAACCCTTCCGTGCAGATGGTCGCCACGATCGCGCCGCGCCTTTCAATCAGCGCGTTGGTTGCCAGTGTTGTGCCGTGAATGAAACCGGAAACTTCGGCCAGTGTTCGACCGGATTGCTGCATGACGCGTATTGCGCCTTCCATCGCGCCTTCGGCCGGGTTTTGATGCGTGGTCAGGGTTTTGGTCGAGGCCAGAATGTTCTCGTCACCGGAAACCAATACTGTATCTGTGAAGGTGCCGCCGATATCGATGGCAAGGCGCAACATTTGTGTTGTCATGAAGTATTCCGAATTTACCGTGGTTGCAGCGTCAACAATTGGGCAAGAGCCCCGGATCAGGTAGAGGGCACTAGATCACAGCCGGTTGCGCGGCGTTCCATCGGGTTCGGAATACAAGTCGTCGTCATGGTCGAATCTTGCGGAGTTAAAAACGCTGTCGCAAGCAAGTTTGCGACAAACAGGCCTGCAAACGACATGAATCCTCGCTAGGGGCCATCAAGCGGCACTCCATAGCTTTGGAAACTTGAACACTCAGAAGGTGGCTAGCTTTCAAGGCCGCTTGAGATTTTGTGACTTTGAATAAAAGTACTGCATACATCCGTCAGATCTTTGAATCGCGGTCTTTCAGACACATACAGATAGACCTGCCGTTTGTCGGGCAAATCCGAAATGGCACGAAACGCAGTGGATTCCGGAAGGAATTGGATCACCGTTTGCGGCAGAACTGTTACCCAATCCCCTGTCTGCACCATGGTTATCAGGGAATGTGTGTTGTGAATTGTCACATCCGCGGTTTCGATTGCGCTGAGGAAGCGTGGTGTTTGAATGAGATCGCACAAGGCGTTTCGAACAAACGTTCCAGCAACAACATCATCTATGGAGGGTGGTTCCGGCCTGGTGATCAGCGGATGGTCGGATGCGCAAACCAGCCCGAATGCATCTTCGAATAGGGGCATAACCTTGACGCCGTTCAGCGGATGATACCCTGAGGCGATCCCGATATCGGCTTTGCCTTCGGTCAGGGCATCCAGAACCTGTTGTGTGTCGGTATCACGTAACTCGGCCTTGATGCCCGGAAATAGGGAGGTCATGTGCTCAAGTATGGATGGAAACAAAAGTGCTGCAACTGAGGGGACTGAGACTATTCGGATCATCCCGTGAGCCGCGTCGGCTGCGACCTCTATGGATTGCACCGTTTGATCGAATTGTCGCGTTTGTTTCAGCGCCATTTCGAACACTTGCTCACCTAAGGTGGACAGCCGGTTTTTACGCTCGCCTTCGAACAGTTTTTTTCCAAGATGGTCTTCCAGTTGTTTCAACGTCATGGAAACAGCCGACTGGGTTCGACCCAGACGGTCGGCCGCTTCGGCAAGGTTGCCAGTTTGCGCGACGGAACAGAAGCAACGTAGCATTTCGATCTTGATTGTCATGCTTCAACTTTGCTGAAGTAAAGTTAAGTTGTTTGAGTTTGACTGATGCAGCTTTTGAAGTCCATCCTGCCCCGGATCATTAAACCTGGATTTGGGGCTCAACGTGACCAAGCTGAACCTGATCGCCGGCGAATGGATGGCTGGCGAAAGTGAAATCGAAAACCGAAACCCTTCGGATCTGAGTGATCTGATAGGCCATTTCGCGCAGGCCCATGCCGATCAGCTTGAGGACACATTGGATCAGGCACGGATCGCGCAGGCTGAATGGGCGGCCTATGGGCTTGAGCGCAAACAGGCCGTTCTGATGAATATCGGCAATGAATTGATGGCGCGCGCCGAGGAGTTGGGCACTCTGCTCAGCCGCGAAGAAGGCAAGCCTCTGGCCGAAGGCAAGGGCGAGGTCTACCGCGCGGGGCAGTTCTTTACCTATTATGCTGCAGAGTGTCTGCGTCAAATCGGTGAAAATGCGGACTCTGTTCGCCCCGATATCGAAATCGACGTCCGGCGCGAGGCTGTGGGTGTTGTCGCCATCATCAGCCCTTGGAATTTCCCAACTGCAACCGCCTCTTGGAAGATCGCTCCGGCGCTGTGCTACGGCAATGCCGTTGTCTGGAAGCCTGCAAACATCACTCCGGCCTCGGCCGTTGCATTGACCGAAATCATCAACCGTCAGGATATTCCCAAGGGTTTGTTCAGCCTGGTCATGGGATCGGGCCGATCCATTGGTCAGCGTCTGGTGGAAAGCCCAAAGGTCAATGCGATCTCATTTACCGGCTCGGTTCCGGTTGGTAAGGGCATCGCTGCGGCGGCCATCCAGAACCTGACCAAAGTCCAGATGGAGATGGGGTCCAAGAACGCCTTGGCCGTTATGGATGACGCTGATCTCGATCTGGCGGTCACTCTGGCCTTGGGAGGTGCCTTTGGCGGTACTGGCCAGAAATGTACCGCCTCATCACGCCTTGTGGTGCATGAAGGCGTGCATGACGCCTTTGTCGAGAAACTGGTGGCCGGGACACAGGCGATGAAAGTCGGACATGCGCTGGAAGACGGAACCCAAATGGGGCCGGTCATCAGCCAGCAACAGTTGGATGAGAATCTGGCCTATGTTGAGCTGGGCAAATCCGAAGGCGCGGAGCTGGCCTGTGGTGGCCAGCGGCTCGAGATGCCGCATGACGGGTTTTACATGTCGCCGGGGGTGTTCCTGAACACCAACAACGATATGCGCATCAACCGTGAGGAGATGTTCGCGCCGCTGACCTCAGTCATCAAAGTTGGCAGCTACGACGAAGCCCTGAGTGTGGTCAACGACACCAACTTTGGCCTGACATCGGGCATCGTCACCCAAAGCCTGGCGCGTGCCACGCATTTCCGCCGCCACGTACGGACCGGTGTCGTGACCGTGAACCTGCCCACCGCTGGAACCGACTATCACGTGCCCTTCGGAGGCCGTGGTGACAGCTCGTATGGCCCTCGGGAGCAAGGTAAAGCAGCGGCCGAATTCTACACCACCGTTAAAACCGCCTATATCAGTGCAGGAAAGCCGGTCTGATGCGCATTGATGGGCTGCAATATGCCAACTGGTCGGAAAAGATCTTCCGCCAATTGCGTGAGGGCGGCGTGGACGCAGTTCACGTCACCATCGCCTATCACGAGAACTTCCGCGAAACGGTCCTCAATTTCGAGAAATGGAACCGATGGTTCGAACAATATCCTGACCTGATCATGAAGGGTCTCTGGGCTAGCGACATCGACACCGCCCGCGAGACTGGACGCACGGCGATTTTCTTTGGCTTTCAGAACCCATCGCCCATCGAAGACGACATCGGTCTGGTGGAAATCGTGCACACGCTGGGAGCACGTTTCATGCAGCTGACCTATAACAACCAATCCCTGCTGGCCACTGGCTGTTACGAGGCCGAGGACACCGGGATTACCCGCATGGGCCGACAGGTCATCAAAGAAATGAACCGCGTAGGTCTGGTTGTTGATATGAGCCACTCCGCCGACCGTTCCACCATCGAAGCAGCCGAACTGTCTGAACGCCCGATCGCCATCACGCACGCAAACCCTCATGAATGGGCTCCCGCGCTGCGAAATAAACGCGACGATGTGATCCAGGCAGTCACCGAAAACGGTGGGATGCTGGGGTTTTCGGCTTACCCTCATCATTTGAAGGCCAAGTCCGAATGTACGCTGGAAAGTTTTTGCGAAATGATTGCCCGAACTGCGGAAAAGTACGGTGTTCAGAATTTGGGGATAGGGACTGATCTGTGTCAGGATCATCCGGACTCGGTGGTCGAATGGATGCGGGTCGGGCGTTGGACGAAACAGATCGACTATGGCGAAGGCTCGGCCAGCAATCCGGGTTTCCCACCCATGCCGGAATGGTTTCGGGACAATCGCGATTTCGGTCAAATTGAAAACGGTCTGCGGAAAACCGGAATGAGTGACGAGGAAGTAGCAGGCATCATGGGGCGCAACTGGTATCGGTTCTTTGCCGAAAACTTCGGACCGATGCAGCCATGACGGACCACGGCACCCATATCGCACGCAGATCACCGGAACAGGTGATGCGCCTTTCGCGGTTGGGATCTTTGCACCAATGCCGCCTCAGCTTCATGCGCCAACTGACCCGTCGCATGGCGCGGGAAAACTGGACGTTTTCGCGGCCTGTTTTTGATATCGACGATACAGGCGTTGGTCGGGCGGTTTATACGGCGCAGGGGCCAGAGCGTGCCTACTCGCTGGTTGCCTTTGCCCATGATCTGCCGCCTGAAAAACGATCAGACCGGGTGATCGCCGATGCCTGGGATGCCACTTTTGCCCTATTTGATGGGATTCCGACACGGGATGATCTGGACCGTCTGGAACGCAATGTTCCCCTGCAAGAGGCAGGGCGTATTAGCGAAAGCGAGTTGTCTCTGTCCCGCGCCAATCGCTCGGTACGTCTGTGGACACATGTAGTAGAAGCTTTGGCAGCGGGACAACAGCCGGATTTGGAGCAGATTTACAAAGTCGGTTATCTGATGCGTACCACCGCCGTTTACGGCTCGGGCAAGTTCGGCGCCGCGGATCGTGAGACGATCGCCGACCGTCCGGAAATAAACGCTCCATTTCAGGTGGAAATGCTGTCCGTGTTTCTGACGCGTGCCTTTGTTCGGGATTTGGTCCAACACATGGCCGACGTTCAGGGCGGGGCAAAGACGGCCAAGCTTGACCCGACCATCGCCCATTGGTTGGGCATCGGGAACTCTACTGGCCTTGGGATGGCCCCTTTCATTGTGAACCATCCGATGCTGTTCAACAATTGGATTGCTGTTCGCGAGGAAGCCATTGCGCGTATTCGGTCGTTGAAAAACGCGAATCCCGCTGAGGCCAATATATTCCGGCAAGTGTTCCAACGCAGCCGCTTGTCGGTTTCCTGGTGGCGCTCGGATCACCCGATCCAGATCGCGAAACTGGACAGCCTGAAAACCGATTTGCAAGCGATCACGGAATGTCTCGAGCGGAATGATCTAACGGAAGATTATCCTTGGCACCGATTGGTGGAATGGTCGGAAACAGCGCTGAGCGAAGAAGGGCAGGAGTTGCTGAATTCGCTGATCCTGGAACCGTATGGCGCGCTGGTCGATGAGTTGGCGACCTGTATGGCTGACGGTCACGCTGATAGTTTCATCATTGATGGTGAAATGTTGGTTGGCGAAGCAAGGGATTTGATCCGTGGCAGCTATGACTGGGCGCTGCACCTGGACTGGGCGAAACCGGAAAACTGCGCCCGCGCATGGTATGTGTCCGAAGAAAAGCTCGAACCCAGAATGGGCGAACGATTTGAGGAACCAATCGCGGAGTATGAACAACCACTGGCCCCCGCGCGGGATGCGTCTGCGGCATACGCTGCGATGGAGGATTATTCTGCAACGCAGCCCGTGGCAGAATTTCTACTACATCACCCTGAACACAGGCACACTATTCGCCGTGCGCAGATGAGCCAACGCGCGCCCTATGGTGAAATCCGAGACAATACAATCGGTGCCTCGGTGTTGCCGCTGGATATGTTGCGCGCAAAGCTTTCCTTCTTCGGCGCTACTCATTTCGATCCGCGCTCGGATCGGTGGGTGCGGATATGTATGTATGCTGGTGCGCCTTATCCCGAAAACCTAACCACTGAAAACGCAGATTTGTGGGTCTATCCAGAGTTGCCAGCATGAGTTTTTCACTGAATGAACTTGAAGCGTTGGCCAAACGGGCAACACGAGGTGCGGGGTATTCCTGGGGGCAAGCTGAAGAGGCATCCAAGGCCGCCCGGTGGCTATGTGCGCAGGGTTTGGATGGCGCAGGTGTTCTGGCAGGGCTGCTGGAACGAGGATTGGCGTCGCAGCCTGCGCGTCATCGCCCGCAAGCCATTTATGGCCCATGGCAGAGTGACGGTGCGCTGTGCCCGTTGTCGGCGGGACCGCTATTGTCCGATTGCGCGCATCTTCTTTGGTCTGGTGCAATAGGAATGAAAGATGTGGCCGCTCCTGTTCTGCTCTTGCCCTTTGCCGCAAATGCTGCACGGGGTCTGAATAGTTCATTGACTGTCGAGTTGGACAATGCACGGCTGGTAACCGACGGAACGCGCATTTCGATCCCGGGCTCCTTACCGTTGACGGCCAACAGGGTTTTCATTGCGCGTGGCGGGGAACTTGAGGCCCAGCACAGTTTGAAAACAAGGGCGCACCCCAAACCGGAAGATTGGGCGACGCTGAACCGCTTCGCCCACTGCACCTATGCCCCCGCTACGGAAGAATCCCGCCTGCTGGGTGCAGGTGCCGGGGTTTCTGACAACGATTGAAGGGATACTAAAGTGAGCGAAACACGGACTCTTAGCTTGTCTGAAATCGAAGACCTGTCCTTCCGCGCTTTGTTGGCTGCTGGTACTGCCGACGCTAACGCGCGACCACTCGCACAGGCTACAGCGGCGACCGAAGCCGATGGCGTCGCAAGTCATGGGTTGGCCTACATCCCAATTTATTGCGAGCATGTGCAGTGTGGGAAGGTCGATGGTCAAGCCACGCCGGTGCTGGAACGGCCCAAGCCGGGGGTTGTGACCGTCGATGCAGCGACTGGATTTGCCCACCCCGCGATTGATCTGGGCTTTCAGACTTTAATCCCCGCAGCCCGTGAACAAGGCGTGGCGGTTCTGGCTGTGAAAAACAGCTATAACTGCGGAGTCTTAGGCTATCACACCTATCGGCTCGCGCAGGCCGGACTGGTCGCGTTGGGCTTTACAAATGCCCCCGCTTCAATTGCGCCTTCGGGCGGCTCGAAGCCCGTTGTCGGAACCAATCCGTTTTCCATTGCAGTGCCGGGTTCGGACGGGCAGCCCGCGCTACTGATTGACCAAAGCGCCAGCACCATCGCCAAGAGCGAAGTCATGAAACATGCGCGCGAGGGTAAACCTATCCCGGTCGGGTGGGCGCTGGACCCGGATGGTAACCCGACAACCGACCCCGCAGTGGGCTTAAAAGGGTCGATGGCCCCATCAGGCGGTTACAAAGGGGTGGGGGTTGCGCTTATGACAGAACTCCTGGCGGCGGCTCTGACGGGTGCCACGTTAGGGATCAATGCGTCGCCTTTTTCCGGTACAGCGGGCGGCCCTCCAAGAACTGGCCAGTTCTTCATCGCGATCGATCCCGGTGTCACTGCGAACGGCCTGTTTGAAAGTGGTGTTTTAAACCTTGTAGAGGCCATCCGATCTCAGGAAGGGGCGCATATTCCCGGCGATGGACGTCGAGCCAAGCGGCAACTCGCTGATACGGAAGGCGTGGCGGTGAGTACCGCAACGCTTGCTAAAATCGAAGCACTTTTAGGCTGAAATTCCGAGCCGCACACTTTGCTTGAATGGGCTATTGGGGGTTCGAAATTTTTTCAGCCTTGGGTTGAATATCAAAATGACATAAAAGAAGCACCAAATTGTTGCATTTAAGCAATGGGCGGCAAGTAACTCCTAAAGAGAGAACTTTAATCGAATTCTCCCCTTAATCTTGCGTTTATCCTGCGGCGAGGTGTGATGGGGAGAGTTCGCCTTGTAGGTTGCCGTTCTGCGCGAACGCGGCTTGCCCCCATTTTTTGGTTATATTGTTTGCGGGGTGCAAGGGTGACAAAGAAATCAAGTTTGCTTTTGGCGGCGTCTTTTTACGCTTTGATTTCAACACCATTACTTGCCGCACCGACGGCAGACTCCAAGGTTGGCGACACTGTAACCAACCCGGTGACAGGTGAAGATACCACCGTCAGCGCGCTGATTGTTGACCCGGCTTCGACACCTACGGCCGGTACAACAGCCTTTGTCGAGACCGCGGATGGCTACGTTTTTTTGGTCAAAGACGCCGGCGACACAATCTACAATTCCGACAATCCTCCACTTGCATTTGAGATTGTTTCTATTAGCGGAACAACCGCTCAAATCAGCAACTCTGGCGCGACTGGAACGGCCAGTTTATCCACGCAGCTGACCCTGTCGCAGTATAACAGCAGCTTCAACAGCTCAGGCACTCCCGGTGCTGTGACTCCGCCTGAAGATGTTTCAGGGCCAAATGGGGTGAGCCAAGTTGTCTACGGTCAGGATGGTAGCAACGGGCGTGACGGCGCGTTGGTTGTGCCACCAAGCTCGGGCGGCGACGGCGCGACTGGCCCAACGCAGACAAAGACACTGAGCAGTGACGTCAACGCCACGAGCAATATTGGCTGGCAGGTCGGCAGCGTCGGCGGCGACGGCGGCGACGGTGGCGATTCATATCTGAGTTTTTGGGACGGGCGCGATGGTGGCGATGGCGGCAAAGGGGGGACGGTCAACGCGACGCAATCCAGCAGCAGTACGATCCAAACCTCAGGTACCAACAACGAGGGTATTTTCGCATTCAGCAAAAGCGGAAAAGCAGGAGACGGCGGCAGCGGTTTTGCTGCTCCGGGTGGCGGAACCGGAGGGCACTCGGCAGATGGCGGCAATGTAACCGTTACCCAGCGGGGTACGATTTCTACATCCGGAGACTCGGCCGACGGTATCTACGCGCTGAGCGTTTCTAATAACGGTGGTAATGGCGGATCGCAGTGGGGGCTGGTTGGATCTTCTGGTGACGGCGGCTATGGCGGCAGCGGCGGCACCGTCACGGTGAACACGGCGTCGACCGGAAGCATTCTGACAACGGGCGACTATGCAAACGGTATCTACGCGCAGTCCATCGGGGGCTCGGGCGGGTCCGCGGGTACCAGCGGCAACCTGTTGGTATCATTGATTGGCGGCGCGGATAATGGCGGCAACGGCGGCGTGGTCTCGGTCTCTCATGCCGGAGCGATAGAGACACAGGGTGACTTTTCGCGCGGGATTGTAGCCCAGTCGATTGGCGGCGGCGGCGGTTCGGGTGGCACTGCGGGTGGATTGGTTTCGCTTTCTTTGGGCGGTGTTGGGTCGAATGGTGGCAGCGGCAATACGGTCAGCGTCACGGTTCAGGGCAGCGGCAGTATTCTGACCTCAGGCAAAGGTTCTGACGGGGTCATGGCGCAGTCGATTGGCGGTAGCGGTGGGACCGGCGCGAACTCCTATGGCTTGGTCGCAATTGGCGGGACCGGGTCCAAGGGGGGTACAGGTGCCGCAGTCAGCGTAAGAAATTACGGACAAATCGTAACCGGCGACGACGGTGCTCGGGGTATCATCGCGCAGTCCATCGGTGGTGGCGGTGGTGATGGAGGCTCGTCCGGCGGCATGGTGTCGGTCGGAGGGAGCGGCAGTGGAGGTGGGTCCGGTTCGACAGTCACCATCGTTAATGACGGGATCATTACGACGGACGGCGACGATGCGATGGGCATATTGGCCCAGTCCATCGGCGGTGGCGGTGGCAACGGCGGCTCATCCGGTTCGGTCGGTGCATTCGTGGGCGTGGCCATCGGCGGCGATGGCGGGGCCGGAGGTAAAGGCGGTGACGTCAACGTTACTCTGTCCAACACCGACAGCAGTCAGCCTTCTGCCATCCAGACATCGGGTGACCGTTCAACAGGGGTGTTCGCGCAATCCGTCGGTGGCGGCGGGGGCAATGGCGGCGGTGCAGTGTCGGTGGCCGTTGGGGCGTTTGGCGCGGCCTCGGTGTCAGTCGGCGGCTCTGCAGGAAATGGCGGCGACGGAGGGGATGTGTCGATCAGCGGCAGCGGTTCTGCTTCGGTGCAGACCGGAGGCGACGATGCGATCGGTGTCATGCTGCAATCCGTTGGCGGCGGCGGCGGTAACGGAGGGTACGCAGTTTCTGTTGCAGTTTCGGGCGGCCCGGTATCGGGCTCTCTTGCTGTTGGTGTTGGCGGCGACGGCAGCGCGGGTGGCAAAGGCGGAACTGTTACGGTTGGCCAATTCAACAGCAGTGGTGTTGCAACGGCTTCGGGGTTCGAAGGCACAGTTGTCACGACCGGAAACCGCTCGACAGGTATGTTGTTCCAGTCCGTTGGTGGCGGCGGAGGTAATGGTGGTCTGGCCGTTGCTGCGACCGGAGGCGCCTCGGCACTGTTTTCCGGCAATGTTTCGGTGGGAATTGGCGGACAAGCGGGCAGCGCCGGAAATGGCGGTGACGTACAGGTCTATACCAAAGCGGATGTCGCCACGACGGGTACAAATTCCAGCGCGATGATCGCGCAATCCGTTGGTGGCGGTGGTGGTAATGGCGGTGGCGGCATCGCTGCTGGTATTAGTGCAAGCGGTGGCGCGGCGGTCGGAATCAATGTTGGTGTTGGCGGCGACGGCGGTGGCGCAGGAATTGGTGGCGACGTCACTCTGATCGCGGGCGGCAACACTATTGAGACCAGCGGAGCCTTCTCTAGCGGTGTGGTCGCGCAGTCTGTTGGCGGCGGTGGCGGGAACGGCGGTTACAGCATAGGGGCCAGCGCTGATATTGGCGGTGCAGCGGCCGGATCAGTCAGTGTTGCCCTCGGCGGTCAAGCGGGCGGCGGCGGCGCTGGCGGGGCAGTGACTGCTCAGGTTGACGCAGATGTTACGACACGAGGTGACGACTCCGGGGCCGTCGTGGTGCAATCCATCGGTGGTGGTGGTGGCAACGGCGGTTTCAGTGTTGCCGCGGGCCTGGCTGCGGGCGGCGCGGGTGCTGGGACGGTTGACGTCGGGCTTGGTGGTGATGGCGGCAGCGGCGGAATTGGCGGCAATGTCACCGGTGTACGCGTAAATGGTGATGTGCGTACCGAAGGGCTGCGTTCAACCGGGGTTGTTATCCAATCGATTGGTGGCGGTGGCGGCAATGGCGGCTTTAACGTCACCGCAGGTGTTGCAGCTGCAGGCGCCGGGGCAGGATCTATCGGCGTCGGACTGGGTGGTAATGGCTCTGTTGGTGGTAACGGTGGCGTGGTGGAAGGCCAGGTGGCTGGCAACGTCACAACGATTTCAGACAATTCCAGCGGCGTTGTGTTCCAATCCATCGGCGGCGGTGGCGGCAATGGCGGCTTTAACGTCACGGCAGGGATCGCAGGTGCCGGGGCAGGGGGCGGAGCCGTCACAGTAGGCCTGGGCGGCGGCGGATCCGGCGGCGGTATCGGACAATCGGTGACTGGACGAGTGACTGGCTCTGTAAGTACTGGCGGAGCGGACGCGACGGCCGTTCTGGCGCAGTCTGTCGGCGGCGGTGGCGGTAACGGTGGGTTCAATGTCAGCGCTTCTTTGGCAGGTGCCGGGGTGGCAAGCGGTGCAGTTTCGGTCGGGCTTGGTGGCGACGGTGGCAGTGGAGCGGTTGGCGGTTCGGTCAATCTGACGACAACAAACTCCATCGTCACGGCTGGAGATCGTTCTTCGGGTATTGTTGCACAATCCATCGGCGGCGGCGGCGGCAATGGCGGCTTTAACGTCTCCGGCACAGGAGCAGGTGCGGGCGTCGGATCCGGCGCAGTCAGCGTTGGGTTGGGCGGTACCGGCGCTGGTGGAGGTAATGGGGGCACGGTCTCGCTGACATCAGGCGGAACGATCCTGACCCAAAGGGACTCGGCGACGGCCTTCCTTGCCCAGTCAATCGGTGGCGGCGGTGGCAATGGTGGGTTCAATGTCAGCGCTTCAGTTCAGGGGTCGGGTACCGCTGGTGGTGCTGTGTCCGTGGGGCTTGGCGGCTCTGGCCGCGGCGGTGGCGACGGCAATACCGTAATCGCCACTTCCAACAATGCGGTCGAAACGCGAGGTGATCAATCTTCGGGCGTCGTGGCGCAGTCCATCGGTGGTGGCGGTGGCAATGGCGGCTTCAACGTTGCTCCCGTCTTGTCCGGTGCGGGAACGGCCAGCGGAGCAGTTAGCGTTGGGCTGGGCGGTTCCGGCGACACCGGAGGTAAAGGTGGCAATGTCACTTTGACTTCCAACGGAACGATCCTGACGGACGGGTTTGCCTCAAGCGGCTTTGTCGCGCAGTCGATTGGCGGCGGCGGTGGCAACGGTGGGTTTAATGTGGCTCCGACGCTGTCTGGGGCTGGGACGGGTGCCGGTTCGGTCTCTGTCGGCTTGGGTGGCTCGGGCGACGGCGGCGGTGACGGCAGTCAGGTCACCGCAAGATCCACGGCCAATGTTGTGACCAAAGGTGATGCATCGGTTGGCATTCTGGCGCAGTCCGTCGGCGGCGGCGGCGGTAACGGTGGATTTAATGTTTCTCCTGCTCTCGCGGGTGCTGGCACAGGATCTGGTGCTATCAGCGTCGGACTGGGCGGATCTGGCGGCAGAGGCGGAAATGGCGGCATCGTGGGCTTGACGGTTCAGAACAGCGTTCAGACCGAAGGCGCACAGTCGAGCGCGGTCGTTGCACAGTCGATCGGCGGTGGCGGCGGCAATGGCGGGTTTAACGTCTCGGCTTCGGTGGGTGGCGCAGGAACCGGCTCGGGCGCGGCGGCCGTGGGTCTGGGCGGGCGCGGAACCGGCGGTGGTGATGCCTCTGCTGTTACAGCGAACGCCACTGGAAACCTTATAACGCTGGGAGACACATCCAGTGGTCTTCTGGCGCAATCCGTTGGCGGCGGCGGTGGCAACGGGGGAATGAACATCTCGGTCGCGGTTGCCGCGGCGGGTACAGGCTCTGGTGGAGCATCTGTCGGTCTGGGTGGTGCGTCCGGCACCGGCGGAAATGGTGGCACGGCTGAGGCCACCCTGACCGGCAACGTATCAACACAGGGAGATGAGTCCGGCGGTGTCATCGTGCAGAGCCTTGGCGGCGGGGGCGGCAATGGCGGCATGAATGTCTCGGCCACGGTCACGGTTGCAGGGACCGGCAGCGGTGGTGCGTCGGTTGGCCTTGGCGGAAGTGGCGGCGACGGCGGTAACTCGGATACCGCCACTGGCACTGTAATTGGCAATGTAAGCACGGCTGGTGACAATTCCGGCGGTGTTCTGGTGCAGTCCGCGGCAGGCGGCGGTGGGAACGGTGGGCTGAATGTCTCGGCTGCCGTGAACCTTTCCGGAACGGGCGGCGGCGCGGTTGGTGTAGGGATCGGTGGGTCCGGTGGAGACGGCGGCAATGCCAGCTCGGCGACCGGGTCGGTCACTGGCGATGTTACCACGACAGGTGAAAACGCAACGGGTGTACTGGTTCAGTCGGTCGGCGGTGGCGGCGGTAATGGTGGCGTCAACATCTCCGGCGCCCTCAGCATTGCCCGCACAGGGTCAGGCGCGGCGGGAATAGGTGTCGGTGGCTTTGGCGGCGACGGTGGCACCAGCGCAGTGGTCGACAATACCTTCGATGGCAATGTGAGTACTTCGGGTGCTCGCTCCGCAGGTATCATCGCGCAAAGCTTGGGCGGCGGTGGAGGCAATGGCGCAACGAATATCTCCGGCGCGATCTCTGTAGCGAGCAACTTCTCTGGCGGTCTCGGGATCGGCGTTGGTGGCTTTGGCGGCAGCGGAGGTGCAGCTGACAGTGTTACGCAGCGAGTCACTGGTAATGTGTCGACGGCTGGCGACGATTCAATTGGCATCTTGACGCAAAGCCTCGGTGGCGGTGGCGGTAATGGCGGCACTAATATCTCGGCGGCGCTGTCGCTATCGCGCTCTACAAACGCGGCGGTAGGTATTGGCGTCGGCGGGTTTGGTGGCGGTGGCGCAAACGCCGGTTCATTGGTACAGTCGACGGTCACTGGTGGCGTTCTCACCAGTGGAGACCGCAGCACCGCTGTCTTGACCCAAAGCCTCGGCGGGGGCGGTGGCAATGGTGGCACGAATATCTCGGCCACTCTGGGGATCACTCAACAAAACGGTGGCGCGATCAGTCTTGGCGTTGGCGGCTTCGGCGGTGGCGCGGGCAATGCTGGCGAAGTGATCAGTACCTTGCGGTCCAGCACCGACGGCAGCGTGACGACTTCGGTGGTCACAACGGGCGTAGACAGTATCGGTGTCATGGCCCAATCCGTCGGCGGCGGGGGCGGAAATGGTGGCCTCAATGTCTCGGGCGCTGTGAATCTGACCGGCAAGTCCGGTGCGGCGGTTGGTCTGGGGCTCGGGGGCTTCGGTGGCGGTGGCGGCGACGCCGGCGCAGTCACACTGGACGTGGAAGGCGACGTGGTCACTGCGGGTGACGGCGGACATGGCCTGTTTGCTCAAAGCCTTGGTGGCGGCGGTGGCGCCGGCGGCGTGAACATCTCGGGCACGCTGGCGCTGACCAAGCCTTCGGGATCGGACACAATCTTCTCGGTCGCGGCGGGTGTTGGAGGTTTTGGCGGATCGGGTGGCAACGCAAGTGCGGTCGATCTGGATTATACCGGCAATATACAAGCCGTACCGATGGTGGAGCAATCCGACGGCACGTTTGAAGTCGACGAAAGCAAAGGTGCCAGTGGTATCATCGCCCAATCGATCGGCGGAGGCGGTGGTGATGGTGGCACAAATGTCTCCGGCGGCATTGCGATCAGTGGCAAGCCGGGCGCAGGCCAAACAGACAGCAGCAAGTCCTATGCCGTTGTCGTGGGTGTCGGCGGCTTTGGCGGCGGCGGCGGTGACGCTGCAAACGTGGATGTCAACATTGGCGCAGGCAGCACGATCATGGCGCATGGCACCGGACAATCCGGTCTGCTGGCGCAATCGGTCGGCGGTGGCGGCGGTAATGGCGGTCTGAACGTATCCGGCGGGATCGTTTCCGACAGCACTCTGATCGTGGGGGTTGGTGGGTTCGCGGGCGACGGTGGTACGGCGGGTGACGTCACCGTAACGTCCCAGGCGGATATTACAGTCACGACGAACCCTGACGATATCTCGATCCCCGACGAAACGACCTTTGAAGACAAACTGCGCGACTTCCTTGGCGACACAATCGTAGATGAGACTGAGGAACTGGCCTCGACTTACGGGCTGGAGCGTCTGTTCATTGATATGGGCGTCTTTAACGAAGAGAAGCCGGATACCGACGGCTCGGCGGGTCTGTTGGCACAATCCATCGGCGGCGGAGGCGGCAATGGCGGCCTTAATGTGTCGGGTGGGATTGCACTCAGCAAAGACGGAAAGATCCCGTCGGTTACATTCGGTGTTGGTGGATTTGGTGGCGACGGCAATGTGTCGGGTGGTGTGACCGTGAACCATGCGGGTACTGTATCGGTCGCTGGCAATTGGAAACACGGCGTTTTGGCCCAATCCATCGCGGGCGGTGGCGGCAATGGCGCGCTGAACGTGACCGGACAGTTGAACTATGGCGATTCCAACAACTCTGACGGCAAGACTGACCTGAGCATCGTAGGAGGTCTGGGCGGCCACGGCGGTATCGGCGCGGATGCCGGTGACGTGTCTGTCACCCAAACCGGAAATATCGCCACAAACGGCTATCACGCCCGAGGTATTTTTGCCCAAAGCATCGGCGGCGGTGGCGGTACTGGCGGCATCAACGCGACCTTCGTGGGAACCAAAGACAGCTCTCCCATCGCCATGGGCATCGGTGGCTTTGGCGGCGGCGGTGGAGACGCAGGCGACGTTACAGTAGCGCGCGGCACATCTGCTGCTGCGGCGGGCACCATCACGACAGATGGTGTTGGTTCGCACGGTATCGAAGCTTCGAGCATCGGCGGCGGTGGCGGCGACGCCGGGATCAATGCGGTCGTGGGTATCAGCAAAACCACCGGCAGCCAAAGCAATGGTGGCACCGGCGATTCAACCGACCGTAAGACGCCGACCAATTCAGGCGTCGATGACTCGGTGATCGCAAATTACAATGCCGTTCTGGACGAGCTTGAAGGCAAGGTGAACCCGGCGGATTCCTCTGGTACCAAAACCGGTATGTCGGCGGTGATCGCAATTGGTGGCGATGCCGGAACTGCAGGCGATGGCGGTACGGTCGATATTGACCACTACGGCGATATCCTTACGAAACAGGACAGCAGTCACGGTGTATTCGGCCAATCCATTGGCGGCGGCGGTGGTAACGCGGCGCTAAACTTGGCATTTGCGTATGAACTTTCCTCGGATCAAACCAACAAAGGTTTTGGCTTGGCCGTTGGCGGCGGGACGGGTGAAGGCGGCATCGGCGGGTCCGTAGATGTGCGTAATACCGGCGACATCACTACACTCGGCGCGGATTCCCACGGGCTGTTTGCGCAGTCCGTTGGTGGCGGTGGCGGCAATGCGGGCTACAACTCGGCTTCGACCTCGGTGGATGGTGGCAACGTCAACATCCAGATCGGCCGGACCGGAGGCACCGGCGGCAGTGGCGGTGATGTTTATGCCAGCTCAGACGGTATTGTCAGCACGTCCGGTGACCGTTCCTACGGGTTCTTTGCCCAATCTATCGGCAATGGTGGCGGCAACTCGTCCTCGATTTCGGCCAGCATCGGAACGCCAAAAACTGGTGACAGCAAAGGCAACAAGGCAAGCGTTTCGGTCGGTTTAGCGGGCGGCACTGGCGGCGCGGCGGGTGACGTCACATCCGTGGTCGCGGGCACCGTGGTCACGGAAGGCGACGACGCCCATGCGGTGTTCGCTCAATCCGTGGGCGGCGGCGGCGGTAATGGCGGCAAGGCCAGCAACTCTGCTGGTGGCGGCATTTCGGCATCACTTTCCATCGGCGGCACTGGCGGCACCGGAGGCATTGGTGGCGTGGTCGACGTGACCAGTTCCGCGCGAATTGCAACGCTGGGGGAACGCTCGATCGGCCTATTGGCGCAATCGGTGGGCGGCGCAGGCGGCACCGGCGGCATGGTGCAGGCTGGTCAGGGCAACCTTGATACGATCAAGTCCTTCGTCAACCCGTCAACCGTGGGGACGGCAGCTTCGATCAATATCGGGGGCACCGGCGGAGATGGCATGACCTCGGGCACTGTGACCGTTGTGAATGACGGCATGATCACTACGACGGGCACGATGGCGCATGCTATCTATGCGCAATCCGTGGGCGGCGGGGGCGGAATGGGTGGTCTGGTGGAAAACCGCATCATCAACCTGCGCAAAGAGATCGGCAACACAGCGACCATTTCGATTGGCGGAAATGGTGGCACCGGCGCGACCTCTGCAGCAGTTTCGGTGACCAACCGCGATGTGATCCAAACCACTGGTGACAAGTCCATTGGTATCTATGCGCAGTCCGTGGGTGGAGGCGGAGGCGATGCCCAGCAGGTGCGCAACATTATTCTTGGCCGCTCCTCGGAAGGGTCCACAACCAACGCTATTCTGATCGGCGGCACCGGCGGTACGGGTGGATCTGGCAGCACTGTGACCGTGACCAACGAAGTTGACGGCAACATCCTGACCACGGGCAAGGAAAGCCACGGTATTTTTGCCCAATCCGTCGGCGGCGGCGGAGGCAATGGCGGATCGACGATTTCGGTCGATGGACGCTATGGCGGCGCCGAGGCCAGCACCCGTCGGGCGTTGCAATTCGGCCTTGGCGGATCGGGTGGTATTGGAGGCACCGGCAGCAACGTGGTCGTAACCAACGACGGTACGATTGTGACGACCGGAGAAGGCGCACACGGCATCTTTGCGCAATCTGTCGGCGGCGGCGGCGGTAATGGCGGCAGCTCAATCACCGGAACTCTGAGGCTGAAGACCGGCGACAGCAGCTCGCCCACCGCTCAATTGAATATCGGTGGTTCGGGCGGCAGCGGTAATGTTGCGGGTAACGTGGCGGTAACGAATACCGGGGATATCCGGGTGGAAGGTGCAAGTGCCTATGGCATCTTTGCTCAATCCGTTGGCGGCGGTGGCGGCAATGGTGGGCTGGCCGTTGCTATGGATGTTAACGACCTCAAGAACACTATGACCGGCAAGTCGTACTCCAAGATCGCCATTGGCGGATCGGGAGGATCGGGATCGGATGGTGGTGACGTCACGGTTAACCACACTGGCTCGATTGTCGTGAACGCGGAAAACGGGTTCGGCATCTATGCGCAATCCGTCGGCGGCGGTGGCGGTAATGCCGGGTATTCGGTGTCGTCTCCGCTGGTCTCTGCGTTGGATTACGTAATCTCTCAAGCACTAGGGGCGCGTGAAGGGGCGACCGGATCGGTTGGCACGGTGGTCGTCAATTCTACCGGCGATATTCTGGTGAACGGCACAGGCAGCGAAGCAGTGTTCGCGCAGTCGGTGAACGGCGGCGGCGGGAATGTTGATACCACTGTCAATTTTAAGACATCTGGCACAGGCACAACCGGCAGCGTTGTCAGCAGCGAAATCGCCCTGGGTGGTGATGAGGTGTCGGGCACTGCGGGCAGCCAGGTGACGCAGTCCCACAATGGCAACATCGCGACGACAAGCGACAGGTCGACAGCCTTGATGCTGCAGAGCGTTGGCGGCGGCGGCGGCACTGCGGCCACCACGGTAGATGTTCAGGACGGTGATAGTATCGATATCACCGCGCGTTTGGGTGCGATTAACACGGATGACGCCAGCGGCGGTAATGTGGACGGAAGCCGAACGGGTGATGTTGGCACTGACGGAGCGTTCTCATCAGCCGGTGCGGTGCAGTCTATCGGCGGCGGCGGCGGCAAGTTGGTGCTGAACAGCAATGGCGACGGTCAAGCTGGCATCGAAAAAGCGGCCTCTGTCATCCTGGGTTCTGATCCAAGTTTCAGAAACGATGGTGGCGATATCGACCTTTCTCTGAACGGCAACGTGTTCACCAGTGGTAACGCATCCTATGGGCAAAGCGTCCAGAGTATCGGTGCAGGCGGTGGCGAAGTCGTAATCTCGGGTCTCGGCTTCGTGGATGTGACACTGGGCGCACAGGACGACTCGACCGGGGACGGCGGTAACATTGAGTTCACCAATGTCGGAGACGTGACGACCAGCGGTATCGGGTCACACGGGTTTGTCCTTCAAAGCATTGGTGGCGGCGGCGGCCTGGTCGCAACTGACATGGACCCCAGCCAAGTCACCGTGAACCTGTCAACCGCCAATGGTGGTGACGGTGGTGACATCAGCTTCTCGCAATCCGGCAACATCGTGACGACCGGCGAAAACGCAATCGGTGTCGTGGCGCAATCGCTGGGCGGTGGCGGAGGTATTGTGGACTCTATCTTCCGAGGCGCCGCTGGGGGTGTTGGTTCCGGTGGTGCTATCGACATGGCCTTAACCGGCAACATCCTGTCGGTTGGCGAAGGTGGTATCAGCATTCTTGCACAATCCGAAGGGCGCGACGGGGCCGGGGCAATAACCCTTGGGTTTGATGGCGTGGTCATGGGTGGCACGGGACAAGCTGATGCTGTTGCCTCAATCGTTGTGGACGGTGGCGCCGACAACGCGCTGACCCTATCCGAACGCACTCTGTTGATCGCTGGAAATGACCAACTGGTAAATGGCGGTGACGGCAATGAGCAGATCTCGCTTGCGGGCGCTGCCTTGGGCAACCTGAACCTTGGCGGAGGAACAAACGGGCTGACAATTGAAGACGGCGCGACTTTCTATGCGTTGGATACGGTCAATCTGGGTGCAACCGGGCTGATGCAGATCGACGGCGAGCTTGTATTGGGGGCTGACCTGGGTATGACGACGCCTTTGACCTCAACAGTGCAGGCCAGTGACTTTACCTTCACCGGCAATGTCAGCCAGACCCTGAACCTGACCGGGAGCCTGAACTTTGGTGCATCAGCAACGTCGATCTTCGACGTGTATTTCCTGACCTCCGGCGCGTCGGGCGGCAACAGCGACCTTATTAACGCGACCGGAGATGCTACCATAGGCGGTACTTTGATGCCGCAACTGAACACGCTGCAACGGGCCTTGCCGCTGGTCATAATTAACCCCGACGGAACTGCGGCAGACGCAGGTACGACGATCGAGGATACGGTGGTTCTGGATTACTCCATTGGCTTGAACGGTGTTACTTCTGACGGCAGCTCGATCGATCTGGTGATTACGCCTGACTATTCGACTCGGAACATGAACCCGAACCAGGCAGCCATAGGTGACTACATTAACCGGGTCTTGAACGGGCAGGGGACGATACCGCAAGGCGAACTGCTTGCGTTGATCGGAAACATGCAAAACGAAGCTGACGTCATCGCCGCGATCGACAGCCTGTCAACGGCTGGATACGCATCAGACGCGGTGGATGCTTACTACGGCACCCGAGTGTTTGCAGATGCTCTGCACAATTGCGAGCGCTTCACTGATTATCAAATCGGTGATGATCCGCGCAATTGCCTCTGGTTCTCTGGTGGACGATCCTTTTATGACCGCGAACAGACCAGCTTCTACAATGAATTGGACATCAACAGTACCAACCTGACTGCAGGCGTTCGGTTGCCAGTTGGGGATGAGCTGTTTGCAGGATTTGCCGTCGGTTATGACCAGATGAGCCTGCAAGACGGATCGCAGTACAATGCGACTGGCGACCGGTTCAATCTAGGCGCGTCGCTGACCAAATACACTGGAGCGTGGGAGTTCGCGGCTATGCTGTCGGCAGGTTGGTCGGACTATGATACGCTTAGCGCCGGAGGGGTTCGGGGTACGCTGCCCAATGGAACCATCGTCGATACGGTTGGTGTCAGTGCGATCAAACATAAAATGAACCACCAGAACCTGCGGCTGAGCTTTGCTTATGATCACCGGCTCGCTGCTGGCAACTCTTATCTGAGGCCCGAGATTGCCGTTGACGCAATGCGACTGGCGACGGAAAGCAACGGTGATGCAACACTGTCGGGCGTTGTTCTGCAAGACGACAGCGATATGATTTACTCGCTGGTGCCTTCATTGGAAATCGGAACGGAACAGATCCTGAGTTCAACACAAAAACTGCGCGCCAGTTTCAGGGCAGGGGCAATCATCTCATCCGATGATACTGTGTCGGTGTTGGCCGGATTTGACGGTGCCAGCGCCGCCGATGGCGGGTTTGCAAACACCAGCTATATCGGTAACGCACATGGGTTGGTGTCGGCTCGGTTGGGGCTGTTTGCTCTGGATGACAGCAGCTTTATCAATCTAAGTCTGGATCACATGTTCGGAGATTCAACCGAGGCTTTGCAAGTCGGTCTAGGGCTTGGAGTACAATTCTAAAAAATGAGGACAGCAGTATGAAAAAATGGGTATGCGCCTTGGGGATATCACTGGGTTTGGTGCAACCGCTTGCCGCGCAAGACGGCACTGCACCGCTTTGGTCAGTCAATTGCAGCAATATGGTGAACGGAACTGAGCTGGTCTGCGAAATGACCCAAAGCATCGTTCTGAGTGAAAACAATCAGAGGTTGGCATCGGTTGCCTTTGTCAAAACCGCCGGCAAAGACGAAACCGAGGCCGTTTTAACCTTGCCGTTCGGATTACTGTTTTCAGAGGGTCTGGTGGCCAAGGTCGATGACGCACAAGTTGCAGAGCTCGAGTTTCTGACCTGCGAAGCACAGGGCTGCTTTGCTCGTTCTCCTGTCTCGGCAGACTGGATTTCAAAGATGCGCGCGGGCGCTCAGTTGCGGGTTGAGGCGCAGAACGCGTTGGGTGAGCCGATCACGTTCGGCTTTGATCTGACCGGGTTTAGCCAGGCCTCCGATCTTCTGCCGTAACTATCAGAGTTCGGCTTGGTCTACTGGCTCTGATACTTTATTGATGTAACTTGGGGTGAAAGATGGCTCTGTCCTAAGCATCACAACCGCGCTTGGTCCTATTGCGCCGAGCGCGATGCAGGGCCGAGGATTTTGGCAGGCCTTGCAATTCTGCTTGGTTCCATACTGCTGGGCCGGATCGAACAGGGGCGAAACTGAGCAAGCAATTTATCGAGACGCAAGGACGCCGACATCAAACTGGGCAATTGTCGGGATTGTTACTGACCCTGAAGGATTTGATGTCGCGAAAGATCGCTGCTGTCGTTTCTGATGCAGTTCCGACCTGCAAACCACGTGAGCATGTCTGAACATGCCATGAGTCGCAGGGTGTATCATGCCACGTACCGCTCACCGGCGCCGGGAGCGTCGCAGTTCGAGTATCTCAGAGCCTTTGATCATCACGGGTGTTCGCCGTGAGATACCAACGTATGACCTGATGCGTGAGGAAGGTCTGGAGATGATCGAGGCGCATTCCGAGCGTCTATTGAACGAGGTCGGGGTTCGGTTCATAGACGATCTCGAAGCCTTGGATCTCTGGCGCAAGGCGGGCGCAGACGTCTGTGGGGATCGGGTGCGGTTCCCGTCTGGTTTGCTCTACAAATTGCTCAAGACCGCGCCGAAGATATTCCACCAACATGCACGCAACCCGGCGCGGACGATCGAACTTGGCGGAAACAATGTCGTGTTTGCACCTGCTTACGGAATGCCGTTTGTCAGCGACCTCGACAATGGGCGCCGCTATGGCACCATTCAGGACTTCGAAAACCTGACCAAGCTGGTGTATGCCTCGCCTTGGCTGCATCATTCGGGTGGAACGACCTGCGAGCCGACAGATCTGCCAGTGAACAAACGGCATCTGGATATGGTCTATGCCCATCTCAAATGGAGCGATAAGCCCTTCATGGGATCGGTGACCGCACCCGAGCGCGCCGCAGACAGTATCGAAATGGCGCGTATTGTATTCGGGCGCGACTTTGTCGACGAAAATTGCGTGATCATGGGCAACATCAACATGAACTCACCATTGGTTTTCGATCACGCGATGTCCGGTGCAATCCGCACCTACGCGGCTGCTGGGCAATGCCCTGTCATCGTTCCCTTCGTTTTGGGCGGCGCGACGGCCCCGGTGTCGATGATTGCTGCCGTGACTCAGGCTTATTCCGAGGTGTTGGTGGGTTGCGCGCTTGCGCAACTTGCCCGGCCGGGTGCACCGGTAGTCTTTGGCAACTTTGTCACGTCGGTGGATCTGAAATCTGGCTCGCCTACTTTCGGCACCCCGGAATCGGCGCTGGCGTCCTACGTAGCCGGGCAGCTCGCGCGGCGCGTTGGCCTTCCAATTCGGTGCTCGGGCGCATTCACCAGCTCCAAACTGCCGGATGCGCAGTCGATGATGGAAAGCGTGACCGCCTTACATGCCTCTGTTCTGAGTGGGGCAAATTTTGTCTTGCAATCCGCGGGCTGGCTGGAAGGGGCACTGACCCTGTCTTACGAAAAACTGGTCATGGATGCAGATTATCTGGGTGCTATGCACCGTTTCCTTAAAGGGCTGCCAATGGAACAGGACGCCTTTGCTATGGACGCCTTTGCCGAGGTAGGCCCGGGTGGCCACTTCTTTGGATGTGAACACACGCTAAGGCACTACGAAACCGCCTTTTACGATGCCGAATTGTCAGACACGCAAGCGTTTGAAACCTGGTTCGAAAAGGGCGGCACAGACATGGCTCAGCGCGCCAACCAGAAGTGGAAAGAGCAACTCAGAGCCTACGAAGCGCCACCTCTTGATGAGGGGGTCGACGATGGGTTGTGCGGTTTCATGGCCCGAAAAAAGGAAAAGCTTCCAGACATCTGGCACTGAGGATTGCCTTGCGTCGACCAGTTTTAGATTGGAGCCTGATCTTCTTGGCTTTCTTCACTGCCCTGTTGCCAAAGCAAGGCGCCTGATACCAGGAACGAAAAACACACCTTTACCTATTTAACTGCCCTGCATCCGGGTCTTCTTCTTGAATCAGCGCCTCGGCCTGTAATACGCCTGGTTGTGCAGTGCCGATGACGCCAACAACCTGTACGTCCCCGGTTTCAGTTGGAGCGGCAACTTGAACCCGCCGGATCAATGCAACCAGCGCCACGATTGCACCTAGTCCCGCCAGAAGAAACTGCAGACCCCGGCCACCGAACAGAGATATGGAGTTGGGACCCAGCAGCGTACCAATGAGCAG
The DNA here is from genome assembly GCF_040329455.1 of Ruegeria sp. SCP11. Taxonomy (NCBI): domain Bacteria; kingdom Pseudomonadati; phylum Pseudomonadota; class Alphaproteobacteria; order Rhodobacterales; family Roseobacteraceae; genus Ruegeria; species Ruegeria sp. SCP11. The sequence goes on from NZ_JBDZYG010000010.1 coordinate 145,551, forward strand.
ACCTATGTTCAAAAGCAAGACCATGGTGCCACTGGCCGGCACGATTTGAGCCAGTTTAAGTTGATCGTTCGCATGCGCCGTAAGGATTGAATAGGCGGGGTACAATCCGATCGCAACGAGAACAAACCCATACACAATATGCGCCGCTGACGTATCCAAGGCCATCCACAGACTGGCCAGAGTTGTAATAACTCCCAACCCAATGATCACGTAGCGCCTGTCAGTGTGATCGGAAATCCAGCCGATAGGATATTGGACAAGCGCCCCGGCGATCAGGGCTGCGACGAGTGCGCCAGAGGCCTGTGCAGCCGTAAATCCTTGTTGCAGGGCGTAAAGGGGCAACGTGATGTAAGAAGCTGAAACGCCAATGCTGACAATAGTGATACCAAGAACGGCGACAGGTGAAATCTTGTACAACCCAGAGACGGACATGCGTTCCGGCGCGACGTAATCCGGTGCTTTGTTGCCGGACAAAAGCAACGGTACAATGGACAGTGAAATTAGAATTGATACGAGGCCAAACAGCAAGTTTCCCGTGGGATCGGGGAAGCCGACCAGTGCTGTGCCTAGGGCAGGCCCGGCAAGCTGAATAATAAAATATAGCGACAGAACCTGAGCGCGCGTGTTGTTTTCAGATTTTGCGTTCAGCCAACTCTCGGTGATCACGTAGAGACCTGGATAACAAAACCCGCCAAGCAACCGCATGATGCTCCAGCTGATGGCATCACTGGTCAATAGGTGCACAATGGCTGCGATGGAAACCAAAGACGCAAGGGCAGAAAATGCGCGAATGTGCCCGACGTTTTCAACCAACCTCGGCGCCAGGGCGGTGCCCGCCAGCGCACCAAGGGGGTAGCTGGCCTGCATGACGGAAATCGTGAAATCGCTGAACCCAAGGCTTGCGCCCCGAATAGTCAGCAGGGTCGCCAAAAGGCCGTTGGCAACCATGAGCATCAGCATCCCAAGAAACAGAGCCCAGTTTTCATTTAATGCGCGTATCATAGCCGATCGCTACTGCACGCTGTTGAGGCTGTATACAAAACCGGCGACATCAGGATGTCGCGCGCGAAGTTCAAACTGGATGCATCCGGCTTGATTGCAGATATTTGAAGTCTGAACGAGATCCGCCCGAGCTCTGCTGGCTTACCGTAGTTGATCGCAGAATCAGGCTAAAAATGCATATTCCCCCAATTTCCTGTTAAGGCACCAGTGCCCCAGCTTCGGGCGATCTTACTTATTTATTTTAAAAGAAGAATCTGCTTTGTAGAGCAACCTGAAATCTGTGCACTTAAGGAGGTTTATTCTTATAAACTTTAAAATCTCTTAGCCGCGGCGGCCCTCATTTTGTCGCCTGCGATGGCTTTGGCGCAAAGCTCTGACCGCCCCAACATCCTTGTCATTTGGGGCGACGATGTCAGAATGTGGAACATCTCTGCCTATCACCGCGGTATGATGTGTTGCGAAACGCCAAACATCGATCGCATCGCAGAAGATGGCCTTCTCGTTATGGATCACTACGCCCATGCCTCCTGTACGGCGGGACCCGCAGCGCTCCTTACTGGGCGGTACCCGATCCGAACGGGGTTATCGACCGTCGGCTTGCCAGGCGCGGAACAAGGTCTTCAGCCAGAGGACCCGACCCTGGCCAAAATGCTCAAACCTCTGGGATATCGGACTGGTCAGTTTGGCAAGAACCAACTTGGCGATCGGGACGAATATCTTCCAACAGCGCATGGTTTCGATGAGTTCTTCGGCATTCTGTATCACCTCAATGCCGGTGAATATGTAGAGCAGGCTGACTATCCTACGGAATTTTTTTTAAAACATCACCTTTCGCACAACGCGATGTCATGCATTCCTTCGCGGCCGAAGACGGAGGCGAACAACAGGTAGCGGCAGGAGAGCCGTTTTTCGTTTGGCACAATACTACGCGGATGCACTATCGTACCAACCTGAGCGACGAATACGACGGCATTACGGGCACCGGCAACGTATATGCCGACGGTATGGTAGAGCTTGACGACGACGTCGGAGCGCTGCTTGAACTACTTGATGAGTTGGGTGTGGCGGACAATACGGTCGTGATGTTCTCAACAGACAATGGCGCCGCTTCGAACTCCTGGCCTGATAGTGGCAATCATCCGTTCAGAGCCGACAAGGGTGTCGGGGGCTATGAGGGCGGCTTCAAAGTTCCCGCGATGATCAAGTGGCCCGGCGTGGTGGAACCGGGAACAACGACGGGTGAACTGGTAGCAATGGAGGATTGGGTTCCCACGATCATGTCGCTTCTCGGCCAACCGAGCCTTGCGGAAGATCTGCTGGACGGGGCTGAGATCAATGGCGTGGAATATCGCGTTCATATTGACGGAGTCGACCAGACGCCTGTGCTAACTGGTGAAGGGCCATCCAACCGAGTGTTCTTCCCGTTTTTCTCGGAGACGACCTTCCATGGTCTACGATTTGGAGAGTGGAAGTTTCTCTTTACCGAGCAAGACAAGTGGTTCAATGGGATTCAGAACCAGTTGGTGACGCCTTTGATCACCCGCCTCGATCTTGATCCTTTTGAGCGGTTTCACGAAACGCGTGGGTTTGACGAGTGGCAGGAAAATCGCCCATGGGCGCTGGGTCCGGCAGCAGCTGTCGCTCTGGAGTTCTTTGCTTCGTCCGAGGAGTATCCGCCTCGGCAGGCAAGTTTCGATCTGGACGTTCAAGGCATAACGGATGCCATGATGGATCCGAACGCTCGCTAGATGGCTATGCGCACAAAGTGTTTCCGTCCGATGGATTTAACCTAGGTTGGATCGCGTAGGATTTGCGGGTGCCGTCCAGCTGATTACTCATATCTCTTGGTTGAAATGGGGCGCCTCAGTTTTTTTGGCGGCGTCCCTGAAACATTAGTTTGACCAAGGAAATCACAACGGGCATCGCCCAGACGTTTCTAACGTCTTCCTTGTTGCACATAGCACTTTGTGAGCGAGGTAAATTCCAACGCTAACTCTTCAAAGAATTTCACTCGCGACAACGGCCATCGTGACCGAACTCTGTAAACGCCCCCTGAAATGACCGGCGGCTGAGCGTTGCTCCGCCACCGGATTGAATTTCAGATAAAACGCTCTGCCTTAATCAGGTCAAGTCTTCGACACGTGCTTCGGGCGCGTTTCGTTTGACGGATTCAATACCATTGTCCCGAGCTGATCCGCTGCTGTAGCTTTCGCTGGTGCCAATTACCTGCCCATTGCTGGCTTTCAGGTTAAACATGTGCCCACCGGACTTGGTTTCCTTGCGTTCGTACCTGTCGTCATTCGCGGCGTTCGATTTCACTGATTCAATGCCGTTTTCGGCACTGGCTTTTTGGACATAGCCTTCACTGGCCAAAATGATTTCACCATTTCCGGCCTTCAACCGAAACCGATACTCTCCGGCTTTATCTTCGAAGATTTCAAATTTTCCAGCCATGTAGTCTACCTTATTTTTCCTGAACCAAAAAACTGGTTCGACGTTGCTTTGTTTTGCCACTTGTCACAAGACAAAAATTGCGACTGCGCTTAAAGGTTCTGAGCAAAACAATGTTCCAAAGCGACAAACGGCAGCTTCACCGCGCTTTGTAGCCCTCGTTCTGACCGGAGCTGAATGTGGGTTTGCGAACGCGATTTAATGGCAAAGAAACAGGTCCGCGAAACACGATCGGCCTTCCAGCAAAGCTGCCGTTAGCAGAGTAGTCGCATTGCTTTGGCGCCAAGCGCCTCAGAAAGACATAATTCGTTCAACGAACCAGAATGTTGCGATCGCGCCGACGCAATAGCTGATGACGGCGCCAGAGGTGCTGCCGGGGACCCGCCACATTGCAGCTACTCGCGGCGCAATGGCGCGCAATAGCAGTGCGGCCATCAGAACAACACTTACAAATGCAAGCTGTCCGGCCTCCACACCCAAATTGAAAGCCAGCAGAGCTGTAGCGACGTCCTGGGTTGGTAAACCGATCTCGCGTAGGGCGCCGGCAAACCCCAGCCCATGCAGGAGCCCGAAAGCAAAAGCGATTAGCCAAGGGAACCGTTCGGATAAACGCTCATGTCCATCACGCGATTTGAGTGTTTCAACAGCCAGAAAAACAATAGAAAGCGCGATGATTGCCTCGACCGGAGGGCCAGGCACCAAAACATGACCTAGCGCCGCCAGCGCCAGAGTAATGGAATGGGCAAGCGTAAAGGCGGTAATTGCGCCGACCAGCCGCCAAAAATCCCGGATCAACAACAATAGGGCAAACACGAAAAGAAGATGATCCCAGCCCTCAAGGATATGCTCAAAACCCAGAGCTAGATAACTGGTGAAGATGCCCAGAGTACCGGGTTGTTCGGGAACGAGATACTCGGCTTGGTCCGGCGTCAGTCGGGTAGTTTCAGTGGCCCCATCCAGCAGTTGAAGCCGCAACAGAACGTCGGTCCGCTGCGCTGACAGCCCCAAAACAGCAACCGTTCCTTGCGACAGACCACCGGGGCAATCCGCGACCCAAGCCGCGATCCAGGCCGAGCCGTCAAATCCCGGTTCAGGACCGTCCCTCGGGGTGCAGGTTTCGGGAAGTTGCAGCTCAATTGCCATAGGCCTGCCCGCAACATCGGGCTTGCGCCAAAAAACTTGCCACGTTTGTGATGTCAATTGGCGGACATCTGCAAATCCCGGCTCCAATGCGTGCCCATAGGCTTGGACGCCGGGCAGTAGAACAAGCAGCAAGATCAGCAGAAAGCGTTTAATCACTGGCCCAATCTCCGGGCGATATCCTCGGCAGTCGGGGCCGTGACTTCGTATTTCGCCTGCAGCGCGTCAAATTGCGCGTCTGAAAGTTCGTTTTTCAAATCACGCCGCCAATCAAACAAGACGTCGTCACGAATTTGATCGAGGGACGGCAGGCTTGCGGGTTCGCTGATGTCAATCTTGACAAGATGTAACCCATAGCTTGACGGAACCGGCCCTCCCCATTTGCCTTTCGGAAGCTCTGCTAGGGAGGCAAAAAAACCACGACCAAACTTGGTGTCCACCTGCCGGGCATTGCTAAGCGGTTGGTTGGGTGGCAGCAGGCTTGGACCTGAGAACTGCGCCGGGTCGGCCCCACCGTTCAGCGCAACCAGCACGGCCTCGATCTGTGTCGGATCTGTAGATAGCTCCAGCCCGATCTGCTGGAACGCCACCCGGCCAGGCTGCATAAACCGCTCGTGGTTCTCAGCCAGATGGGCCTGCAGTGTCGCGTCATCCGGATTGGTTGATTGGGCCAGCGACAAGGTCAGGAATTCCATTTTCTGAGCCAGCCGGTTGCGTACCACACTGTCGCCCTGATCCAGACCAAGAGCGCGGGCCTCGCGGACCAGAACCTCTTGCCGCAGGAGGGCGTCTTGCATCCCGTTTAATTCCTGAGGCGTTGGCAGACGTTGCCAAGTTGATTGGAATTGGTTGATCAGGCGGTCGATATCCTGTTCGTCGATAACGATCTGACCGCCGTCGTCGCGTACAGACGGCGGATCATTCAGATAGCTGAACCAACCGAAGATCGCGATGCCCAGAAGAAAAAAGTGAAACAAAGGTTCTTTGAGGATGGACATATCAGACTACGTTTCCACGTGAAGTGCGGGAAGGCGGCAAAATTGCCCACCCGAAAATACTAGCATGGAGTGAACCAGATTGGAGATGCTCAGGCGGGATCCTGTATCGAAACTGGGACAACGTCAGGCCGCTGGCCTCCGAGTGTTTTGGTGCCGTAGGCGGACAGGGCCGCCAGAGAAAAGCCGACATAGATCGAACTAGCGGTATGAAGGCGCGTATCGTTGAGCAGTACCAGATTGGAAAATCCTGTTTCAGACACGGCGAATGCCCACCGTTTTCTAGTGGGACCGTGACGAGTTCCTGCGCCTTGAACGGTGTCATTGCGAAGTGGGCAGGGAAGGTCTTCAGTATACTAACTGCACGCATTGCGGCCTCTGCTATCGGAATTGATCTTAGTGAAATCATGGCACTGTTTAAGCACCTTGATTTTCTTCGACTATTTGCGATTGGATAGAACAGCTTCAAGCGACTATGCGCTAGATTCAAATGCGTTTCAATCTTGGTTGTTTATGGAACTGCAAGATTGCCCAGAGTGTCATGAGGGCGTTTGGAGTTGTAGTATCCGCAGCGTATTTTGATCAGAATTAGGAGATCTCGCCGAGTGTAGACGAGTTCGCAATCAATCAGTTCACCGCCATTTCAGGTGTTTTCTAGCCGTGCGACGCACGGATCGGAGAGTGGTAACGGGTTCCTGTTTTAAAGATCCTGATAGGATCGACAGAATTGGGCACCTGTTTGCCTGTTCGATATCGCGTGAAACGCGTGATCCGGCGCAGCGTGCGTCTTGGTCAGGGCATTCAGCGGTTCGACAAAGATCCGAACGGTTGCGGCCATGACCGACGATACCTCGCTCCAATTCGGGTAGCGTTCCAAAGCGTCAAGCCAATAGGCCCGCCCGGCCAAATAGCCAGAGCATCCCGCAGCATAGGCAAAGCGCATTATACGGTGAAACTGCTCCATATCTGCCCCCATCGACATCATTATCCACGGGCGACCGGCGATCTCACTCAGCCTTTTGTAGCAGTCCAGAACCAGAGCCGATCCGTCGCCATCAAACTCGGGAATTTCCATCGCCGGAACCGGGCTTTCGAATAGAAACGCGTCGACGTGATATTCGGGCTGGGCAAAGGTTGCGACAGAGTCCAGCACTGTGTTTTCTGGCCCGTCCGACCGTTTGTCGCCCGGATAGGCAAGTAATTCCAGAATGAACGGGATGTCGTAATGCTGGCACAGTTCGCCTACCTGACGTACTAGGTTTTGCTGATGCGCATTGACGTCGGGTGCCCCGTCGGGGCGGTACCAGATCAAGAGCTTGACCGCGTCGCCGCCAATGCGTTTGGCTTTGCCCACCGTCCAGTCTGCCGTAAGTTCCGTTTTCGTGGCCCCTACTTCGGTTTTGGGCGAGTAGGGGTCCTCTAACGAGATGAACAGGCCCTTGTCTGGTTTCAAGGCTTCAACGCATGCCGCAACGGCGTAGCCGGGATCGAGCAGCATGGCCGTCATGTGGTCCTGAAAGTTTTCGATGACGAGGCGTTTGAACCGGATCATATCGGCCTCCGGATCAGCGCCTGCCGCCGCTTTCGGCCTGAGCGCATCGCGGATCGGGGGGAGTTGATCGAGTGAGGTCATCCGAAATATTTCCCGGTCATCCGTCATTCGCCTAAGCGAGACTGCTTTCCCCAAAGACATTTTCGACGCCTTCTTGGTAATCCGATGAACCGCGTCAACCGATGGCACGACCATCAGGCGATTGCTTCTTCGATAAGGGCCTCGGGCACGTTCTGATAACAGACCGGTCGCAGGAACCGGCGAATTGCCAGTGTCCCGACCGAAGTTGCGCCTAAATTGGTCGATGCAGGGTAGGGGCCGCCGTGAACCATGCTGTCACACACCTCGACTCCGGTTGGGAACCCATTGACAAGCACCCGCCCGGCCTTGCGTTCAAGCACTGGCATCAGCTGACCTGCCTGTTCCATGTCCTGATCGTCCATGTGAAGGGTGCAGGTCAGTTGCCCGTCCAATCGGGCGGCGATGAGTTGCATCTGCTGAGTATCCTTGACACGCACGACAATCCCGAAGGGGCCGAAAACCTCATGGTGCAGGGCTGCGTCCTCCAGCCAGGTTTCACCCGAGACCGTCAGCAGCACCGGCAAGGCCGATCGGGCCTCTTTTGTATCGCCCATCACCTTTGTGACGCCGGTGCGGGCTGTTGCGGCGGCGGTTCCATCACGAAATGCCGAGGCGATGCCATCCGTCAGCATTGCCTGCTCAGGGACCTGTGCCAGCGCCGATTCAGCCATCGCAACAAAGGCGTCGGCAAACGGCCCGTCCTCGATCAGGACAATGCCGGGGTTTGTGCAAAACTGGCCTGCGCCCATGGTCAGGGCGGCCGCCCATCCCTCGGCAATACCTACGGCGCGGTTTTCGGCGGCTGCGGGCAGTACAAAGACCGGATTGATTGATCCAAGTTCACCGAAGAACGGGATCGGATCGGGTCGTGCAGCGCACAGGTCGAACAGGGCCCGGCCACCCCGCAGACTGCCGGTGAACCCCACCGCCCGGATCAACGGATGCTGGACAAGCCGGGTGCCGACCTCGACAGATCCCCCTTGTACCAGTGAGAACACGCCTGGATGTTCGCCGCATTTTTGGACGGCGGCGGCAATGGCCTGTGCCACGATTTCTCCAGTGCCCGGATGTGCCTCGTGCCCCTTTACCACCACCGGGCAACCCGCTGCCAACGCCGCTGCCGTGTCACCGCCGGCGGTCGAGAATGCGAGTGGAAAGTTCGACGCGCCAAATACGGCTACAGGACCGATGGGGCGTTGTATCATGCGCAGGTCCGGGCGGGGGAGAGGCGCCCGGTCTGGCAATGCGGGGTCATGCCGAAGGTCTAGGTAATCGCCTTTTTCGATATGATCCGCAAACAGCCGAAGCTGCCCGGTGGTGCGGCCACGTTCGCCAACCAGTCTAGTCTCGGGCAAACCGGTTTCTTGTGTGGCCATCTGAGTCAGGTCGTCGCCGCGGGCCTCGATTTCGTCGGCAATCGTCCGGAGCAAAGCCGCGCGGCGCGCGCGGCTGGCCCGGCCAAAACTTGAAAACGCGGCTTCGGCGGCTTCCACGGCCTGATCGACAAAGGCCGGAGAGCCTTTGGAAAATTGCGTCGGAGCCCCCATCGCGGGTGCTGAGGCAAAGTTTTCCGTGCCGCCGATCCATTCACCGGCGATATAGTGTTTTCCCGAGATCATTTGTTTTCAGTCCTTCCTTATCGGCGCTGCCGCAAAGCTGCCACCCTGATATCTGGCCGCGATGTCATCTGGCGCCGGTTTTTCGACCTTGGCATCCAGTTCGGCGCGGAAGTGTTCGGAGTTGTCCTTGGGAACCCAACCCAAGTCCAAAGTTTGGCTATTGTCCCACCATCCCGCATCATTGTCAGAAGCCCCATAGATGATCGGGCATCCCAGAGTTTTGACCTGAAAAACCCTTGATATCAATGAAATGAAATCATTCGGGCTGAGCCATGTGCTGAGCATACGGTGATCCTTCGGCTTGGCGTAGCATGATCCGATGCGCACAATTGCCGTTTCCTGCCCAAGCTTGTCGAAATACATAGTCGCCAGCGCCTCTCCGAATACCTTGGATACGCCATAAAGGCCGTCGGGGCGTGGCACCGAATTGGCGTCCAACCTTTTCGTCACCGGGTGATACCCGATGGCATGGTTCGAGCTGGCAAACAGGATACGCGGCTGCCCAGCCTTTTGCGCCGCGTCGTACAGGTTGTACATGCCGACGATATTGCCCTGCAAAATAGGCGCGAAAGGTTGTTCGACTGATACGCCGCCCAAATGCAACACGCCGTCGCATCCTTCCACCAAACGATCTACAAAGGCTGCGTCTGCCAAGTCGCCGATCATCAACTCTTCATCGGGCCCATTGAGTGGGATCTCCCGGCGGGCGGTTACGCGCAGAGATTTAGCTACGTGGCCCAGGCGTGGGCGTACCATTGTGCCCAATGCTCCGCCGGCACCAGTGATCAGCAGTTTTTCAAGCATTGCGACTACCTCATTCAAACAGGCTGGGAAGCGTCAGCGATATTGCCGGGACATAGGTCGTCAGCATCAGCGCCGCAAAAATGGCAAGGTAAAAAGGCCAGATGGTTTTGATGACACTTTCGATGCGAACCTTCGCAACCGCGCAGCCGACGAAAAGGCAGGACCCGACCGGTGGCGTGGTAAGCCCCAACCCAAGGTTCATCATCAGCAGCATGCCAAACTGGACCGGGTCCATTCCGAATTCGCGCACCACCGGCAGGAAGATAGGCGTACAGATCAGGATCAACGCCGCCATGTCCATGAACATACCCAGGATCAGCAGCGCTATATTGATCATAAGCAGAATAACGAACTTGTTGTCCGCAACGGCTGTCATCAGGCCGAGGATCTTGTCGGGCACCTGATACAACGCCAGGAAATAGGCAAAGGCTGTTGCCGCGCCAACCAGGATCATCACCAGTGCGGTGGTGCGGATTGCCTGGGTGACGGATTGCCAAAAGGCTTGCCACGTCAGGGAACGATACACGAACAGCGTGACCAGAAGCGCCCAGATCGCACCGATGGCAGCGGATTCCGTCACCGTGAACACGCCGGACAGCACGCCTCCAATGATGACAACCGCAGTCATCAGTCCCGGAATAGCGTAGACCCCTGCAAGAAACACGGCCATCCAGCCGGGAAATTTCTGTGACGGATACCTCCGGCGTACAGCCACCAGATAGGTTGCCGCGGACAGGATCAGGCACATCAGGAATCCCGGTACGATACCGGCCAGAAACAGCGATGAGATCGAAACGCCGCCGCCTGCGGCCAGCGCATAGAGGATCATATTGTGGCTGGGCGGAATCATGATGCCCGCAATCGATGAGGTCACAGTTACGTTGACGGAATAGTCGTCGTCGTATCCTTGTTCGCGCATCATCGGGATCATCACCGACCCCAAAGCTGATGTGTCCGCCACCGCAGAACCCGAGATGCCGCCGAACAGCATCGAGCTGAGCACATTGACCACGCCCAAGCCACCGCGCACCTGCCCGACCAGCGTTTCAGCGAAGCGCACCAGCCGCATCGCGATGCCGCCGTGCATCATCAGTTCGCCTGCGAAAACGAAGAAAGGAATGGCAAGCAGGGTGAAACCACTCATCCCCGACACCATGCGCTGGAAAACGATCAGTTCCGGCAAGCCCTCGACAAGTGCGGCGCTGAACGCGGCGATGCCGAGGCAGAAAGCGATGGGGATCCCGGCCAGCATTGAGATGGTGAAGACCCCGAGAAGAATTGCGAGACCCATTTCAGTTTCCTTCTTCCGAGATATCTTCGCCAATTGTCCCGCCACCGAAGACCAGACCGGCGAGCCGTTCGATCATGAACAAGACGATCAGGATGCCGCAAAACACCAGCGGCAGGTATTTGACGCCCTGGGGCAGGCCGATCAGGGGGATGTCGCGGTTCCAAGTGCCGGTTACCAAACCGATTGAGTGCCAAGTCATTGCGGCACCGAACAAAAGTAACACGACCGTGTTGAAGATACGCAACGTGGATTGAACGGGATGCGGCAGGCGCTCGGTCAGGAAGTCGAGACCGAGATGGAAATTCTCGCGCAGACCGATCGCCGCGATGGGAAGAGACACCATCAAGATCAAAAGCAGAGCCAAGCTTTCGGCCCAGGTCGGGGTGCTGTTGAGAACGTACCGCCCCCAAACCTGATATCCCATGATCCCGATCAAGCCGACCAGAGAAATCCCGCCAAGCAAAATGACGAAATCCGAAAGCCGGTCAAATATTTTCCAATGCATATCGTCCTCCCTGCAGGGCAAACGGTTACCCCGCTTGCCCTGCACCTTACCGTTTCTTGCTTAGTCCACAGCCTGAATCTGGGTGAGGATATCGCGGACCACCGGATCGGTTGCGAATTGCTCGTAAACCGGTGTCATCGCATTGATGAACTCGGATTTGTCCTCTAGTTCGACAATCGAATTGCCCGCAGCTCGCACGATCTCTTCAGACTTGGCTTCGCGTTCAGCCCAGAGTTGGCGCTGCAGGGTTGCGCTTTCGATTGCAGCCTGACGCAGAATGTCCTGGTCTTCGGGGCTCAACCCGTCCCAGACGGATTTGTTAACGGCAAAAACCTCGGGCACGATTGTGTGCTGGTCCAGCAGATAATGACCAGCCACTTCGAAGTGGCCGGTGGACTCGTAGGACGGCCAGTTGTTTTCCGCCCCATCGACAACGCCGGATTGGATCGAGGTGAAAACCTCGCCGAACGGGATAGGTGTTGCGTTGCCACCCAGGGCTTCGACCATCGCGACATTCACGTCCGAATTCTGCACGCGGATTTTCAACCCCTTTAGATCCGCCATCGAGTTCAGCGGTTGATTGGCGTAGAAAGACCTTGCGCCGCTGTCATACCAGGCCAGCGCCACCATGTTGGCATCTTCCATATGCGATCCGATGGCTTTGCCGACATCGCCGTCCATCACCCGGTGCATGTGGTCGATGGACTTGAATGCGTAGGGCAGGGTGGTGGCCTGCGTTGCCGGAATGATGTTGTTCAGCGGCACCAGATTGAAGACCGCAAAATCCACCCCGCCGAACTGCATCTGCTCGATGGCGTCGTCCTGCTCGCCCAGTTGCGCCGAATGATAGGTCTTGGGGGCGATCCGGCCCTCGGTGCGCTCGGCAACCAGTTCGCCGAAGCGATCCATAGCGACAGAGACTGGGTAATCCGGCACGTGCGTGTTCCAGCCGCGCAGTTCAGCAGCGGAAACGGCTGAAGTCAGGGCCAGCGCTATCGCGCTTGCGGCAGTGCTGAGTTTAACGAATTTCATGGGAACCTCCCTTGGTGTCCAACCTGTCATATGAGTGACTGGTTATCAGCAAACATATATGACAAGTTAAGTCAATATATTTTCGTATTGTTGTCTGACAGGCCGGAATGCATCTATATTAAAGCACAAGTCTTTAAGGAGGTAAGCCGGACCATGAATTCTGAGGATATGTCGAGATCGCGCGCAAGGAATCGGCCCGTCAGGGCGAATCTCGTGCAAAAACTGGCTGCATCTCTGCGCGAAGACATATTGAGCGGAGCCTACCAGTTGGGAGCAAAGCTGCCCAGCGAGGCAGCACTGACCGAATCACATGAAGTCAGCCGAACGGTTGTGCGAGAGGCAATTGCATCTTTGCGCTCGGATGGCCTGGTCGAGGCGCGGCAGGGGGCAGGCGTTTTTGTCATCAGCCAGTCGATGCCTTCCAGCTCGATGTTAAAATCGTTTTCCCCCAATAAGATATCGTCGATCATCGAGCTTTTGGAGCTCAGAACCGCCGTCGAAGTTGAGGCTGCAGCGCTTGCGGCCAAGCGGCGCTCGCCCGCGCAGGAGGGCGCAATTCTGGAAGCCTGCGGCGAGATGCGGGCGCTCATCGAGGTGGGAGAATCGACGGTTGAAGCCGATTTCGAGTTCCATATGGCGATCGCGGCAGCGACAAATAACAGGCGGTTTTCCGAATTCCTGGAACTGATGGGGAATCGGGTGATTCCGCGGCAGCGCCTCGAATCAAGTGAGGAAGAGGCGGCAACCCGACGTTACCTGCAGCAAATCCTTGCAGAACATGAAAAAATCTGCCGGGCGATCTCGGACCAAGATGAAAAAGGTGCCCGGGATGCGATGCGCCTGCACCTTGAGGGGAGTGGCAACCGTTATCGGGAATTGTTACGATAAGCTGCATCAACTTATAATATAAGTGGTTGACAATGATCTAGCCGGGCATATGGTACGAGCAACCTTTCAACGCGGACGGGAAGATCGACAATGGATCCACAAACGCTCAAAACTGCCCTAGGTGCCGGCCTGCTTTCTTTTCCGGTTACGCCCTTCGACGAAGAGGGCCGGTTCAACCGGGCGCCTTATGAAAAACATATCGACTGGCTTGCCGGTTTCGACGCGACGGCGCTTTTTGCGGCCGGCGGCACCGGCGAGTTCTTCTCGCTGGACCCGCGCGAAGTGCCCGAGATCGTGGCAAGCGCTAAAGTCGGTGCGGGGAATACCCCGATCATTGCCGGGTGCGGCTACGGCACGCATATGGCCGTGGAATTGGCCCGAGCCGCGGAAAAGGCGGGCGCGGACGGCATCCTGTTGTTGCCCCATTATCTGATCGACGCGCCGCAGGAGGGGCTTTTTGCGCATGTAAAGGCGGTGTGCGATGCGGTGTCCATCGGAGTGATGGTGTATAATCGCGGGATCACAGTACTTGAGGCAGATACTTTGCTGCGGCTTTGCGATGTGTGCCCCAACCTTGTTGGGTTCAAGGATGGCACCGGCGATATCGGTGAAGTGCGGAAAGTGACGGCCCTGGTTGGTGACCGGCTGACCTATCTGGGGGGGATGCCTACGGCAGAGCTGTTCGCCGAAGCCTATCTGGGCGCGGGGTTCACCACCTATTCCTCGGCCGTGTTCAACTTTGTCCCGCGATTGGCGCAAGACTTCTACAAAGCCCTGCGCGTCGGTGACCGGGCGAAGTGCGAAGCGCTTTTGCAAAGCTTCTTCTACCCGTTCATGGATATCCGTGATCGCAAACGTGGGTATGCAGTCTCGGCAATCAAAGCGGGTGTCCGTCTTGTCGGGTTTGACGCCGGACCGGTGCGTGCGCCATTGACCGACCTGGCAAAAGAAGAAGAATTGGCTTTGGCCGCACTGATCGAGGCGCACAGGTAATGAAAATCACATCCGTTCAGACCCATATCCTTGATTTCAAACTGGATACCGCGTTCGAAAGCGCCTCGGCGCGTTTCGATCGGCGGCAACATGTGCTGGTGGAAATCACCTGTGACAATGGGCTGGTCGGATGGGGTGAATGCCTCGGGCCAGCCTTGCTCAACGCGTCGGTTGTGCAGGCCTATGCCCCGATGCTGATCGGGCGCGATCCGCTGGAAACCGAAAAGACCTGGATCGATCTTTACAACGCCCTGCGCGATCAGGGGCAGCGCGGTCTGACCGTAACCGCTTTGTCCGGAATCGACATCGCGCTCTGGGATATCAAGGGCAAGCATTTCGGGGTTCCCGTCTCCACCCTGTTGGGAGGGCGGTTTCGCGACACTGTCCGCGCCTATGCGACCGGGTCATTCCGAAAGGACAACGTGGACCGGGTTGCCGATATCGCAGCAGAGGTCGCAGGGTATCGAGCCGAAGGGTTCCATGCAGTCAAGATTAAGATCGGTTTCGACGTCGAAGAGGATCTGTGCGTCATCGCCGCCGTGCGCGATGCCATCGGTCCGGATATGCGGCTGATGATCGATGCGAACCACGGCTATGACGCTCTGGAAGCGATCGAACTGGGCCAGCGCGCGGCAGAATATAAGGTGGACTGGTTCGAAGAACCTGTGCTGCCCGAACTCTTGAACGCTTATTCCGAGGTCAAAGCACGGCAACCAATCCCGGTGGCCGGTGGCGAAACCTGGCATGGCCGCTGGGGTATGCAGGATCCGATTGAAAACCGACGGGTCGATATCTTGCAGCCCGACATTTGCGGTTGCGGCGGCTTCACCGAAGGACGCCGCATTGCCGATCACGCGGCGCTGCATGGCATTCGTGTTGTGCCGCATGTCTGGGGAACGGCGGTACAGATCGCTGCCAGCCTGCAATTCATGGCTGCCCTGCCGCCCAGCCCACCGCGCCCCGGCGCCCGCGATCCGATCTTGGAATTTGACAGGACGGAGAACCCATTCCGTCAAGCCGTTGTTACCAAACCGCTGGAACACGAAAACGGTGTCGTGCGCATCCCGGACGGACCGGGATTGGGCATAACAATCGACCGGGCGGCCCTTCAGCGCTTTGCGCTAAAGGTCGTCTGAAAATGCTGTGCCGCAAACTGACCGGAGACCCTCCGAAAACTCAGTTGCCAAAGGGGGCGGTGGATACACAGCTGCATATTTACCAGAAGGGGTATTCAGCCCAACCCGGCGGCCCGGACGTCCCGGACGGTTGCCCGAACCTTGAGCAATATTTGCAGGTCGCCAATTGGCTGGGAATAGATCGGTTCATCGTCACTGTCGCTAATGCCTATCAGCGCGACAATGCCTGCCTGTTGGACGTACTGCGGCAGGCCGCCGGTCGTGCAGTTGGCGTCGGGGCGATCCACGCAGGTACAAGCGAAACCGAGCTTCGGACTCTGGTTGACGCTGGCATTGTCGGCGCGCGTGTCATGGATCTGCCCGGAGGCGCTATTGGCCTAAGGGAATTGAGGGACGTTGATGCCAAGACGGCATCGTTCGGGCTGGCCATCGCTGTTCAGTTCGATGGTAGCCATATCCAAAAACATGAATCTTGTCTGCAATCGCTGCAAAGCCGTTATGTAATTGATCATCATGGTAAATTCTTTTGCGGCGTTACGCCGGACAGTCCACAAGTCGATACATTGAAGCGCCTGATTGATCGGGGCAACTGCTGGATTAAATTCGCAGGTTGCTACGAGTCGTCCCGGTTCGGAAAGCCGGACTATGCCGACATTGGTTTGGTTGCGCGCGAAATCGCACGGTATGCCCCCGACCGGATCGTCTGGGGTACAAATTGGCCTCACAATATGGCGACGCGAACCGAGGACTATCCTGACGATGCAGAGCTTCTGGATGTTGTACTTGGATGGATACCTGGCGCCTTTCGCCGTCGGGCACTGGTAGATAACCCCGAAGAGTTGTTTGGATTGGCGTCCTGTTAGATGCGACATCCGCACCCTCGCCAATACCATCTCAATCGAAGGAAAGCTGGACTAGGTTCGACACTTAGACAGAGGTGTCATTAAAGACGTTCCTATCACAGAGGGCAACCTTGTTGAGCGGGTGCCAAGGCTTGCGTAAAATAGTCGTCTGTCGTTGCTAAATAAGGAACGGACAGTTTAAGGATTTCCATTTGGACTAGGAGCAAAGGCCACAACACCGATGTCGGTGTTCATCCGTGTGGCGACACGCAGGACGTCCTACACCGATGTCAGTTCTATTGTGACAAAGCTCTAATCCACCAGAAGCGTGACGCAAACCTCTATCATGACAGGTTCAGCCACGCATGAGAGTACAATCTGGATCATAAGGCGACGGCGCGATGACCTCCGCTGCTACAAGGTCTCCATACAGGTCCAATTGCATGGTGCTGCCCTCCGAGGCCAGATTGGGGTTCACAAACGCATAGGCAAGGTTCAACCCGGTGCGGTGCCCCCAGTCGCCCGAAGTGATAGTCCCGACAACCTGATCTCCTTGCAGCAGCGAAGCGCCACCATGCGCAGGGGCATGGGTGGCATCGATCTTCAGTGTCACCAGTTTTTTGCGCAGCCCCTCGGCTTGCCGGCGCACCAAGGCTTCCTTGCCGACAAAATCGCCCTTGTCCAGCTTGACAAACCGATCAAGTGCCGTCTCGAACGGATCGAACTCGGTCAGGATATCAGCCTTCCAATGCAGAAAGCCTTTCTCCATCCGCATCGATTCAACCGCGCGCGCGCCGAACAGCTTCATGCCGTACGCCTCACCTGCCGCGCGCAGCGCCAGATAGGCGGCATAGAGCGAGGCGTTGGGTACATGAATCTCGTAGGCCAACTCGCCCGAGAAACTCACGCCCATCACTGTAGCTGGTGCAAAGCCGACAAAGCACTCGCGAACTGAGAGCCAGGGAAAGGCCTCTTTCGACCAATCGCCGCGCGCGCATGCGGACAGCACGTCCCGCGCCTTGGGGCCTGCAAGCACCAGGATTGTCTGATCGTTGGTTAACGACCGAATTTGTACATCCTCATCATCGCGCAGATGCTGGGTCAGCCAATCCATGTCATGGTATTCACTCGCTGCTGCCGAGCCATACCAGACCCGGTCGGGACCGCGGTCGCTCGCGGGCAGGTTGGCGACTGTGGCTTCAGCTTTGACCATGCCGTGATGGTTCAGCGGATAGCCCAACCCAACCCGGCCCACGCGTTTGGTGATGTTGCCGCAGAACATACGATCCAGAAAGTTGTGGCGGTCGGTACCGGTAATTTCAAACCGGTTGAAGCCGTTGACCTCGCAAAGGCCGACATTGTTCTGGACGTTCCTGATCTCACTTGCGACCACGTCAAAGGCTTCATCAAAATCGAAGGTCAGGCTCGGGTGAAAATCCGGAGCGGGCTTGATGTAGTCGACCCGCTCCCAGCCGTTCACGACCGTAAATTCGGCACCTTCCGCGGCGAGAATCGGCGTCAGAGGCGTTGTCTTCGCTGGGCGCCCCGCTGGTCGGTGTTCATGCGGGAAGTGAAAGCGAAATTCGTTTTGATAGTCCTCGATTGCTTTCAGCGAAGTCAGCTCTACATTGGCGTGACCGGTAAAGCGGCGCGGATCGAGGCACCATGTGTCATAACAGGCTTCACCGTGCACGATCTGCTGTGCCAGCAACCAGCCATGTCCGCCGCCTTCGCCCAGACCCGCGCGCAGTCCGATGATACAGAAAGCATTTCTCTTACCGGGGATCGGTCCGACCAGAGGTGCACCGTCGATTGTATAAGTGATCGGGCCGTTAACGATGGATCGGATGCCGGTTTCTTCCAGCGCGGGCATGCGTTCAAATGCACCCGCCAGCACGTCCATGACTCGGTCCAAATCATCCGGGCAGAGCGCGTTGACGAAGTTCGGGTCGATCCCGTCCATGCCCCAGGGTTTACAGTCCTGTTCGTAGAACCCGACCAGCAACCCGCCCTTTTCCTGACGGCTATAGTAATCCGAGATCGGGCAGCGCAGCAGCGGCATCCGGTGTCCGGCTTCGGCGATGCCGGGGATGTCTTCGGTCAGAAAATATTGGTGCTCCATCGAGGCGACTGGGTGATGAACACCCATCATCGCCCCCACTTCATTAACCCTATAACCGCAGGCATTGACGACGATATCGCAATCAATGTCACCATGCTCGGTATGCACGGTCCAAGTGTCGTCCTTGTGCTGGGTCAGCGCGGTGACTGGCGTGTTGCGGTATACTTCGGCCCCAGCCTTGCGCGCATGATAGGCCAGCGCCTGGCAGAGCTGGGCCGGATCAATATCTCCGTCCAGCGGATCCCACAGCCCGCCCAGCAGGTTGGTGGTCGAGATCAGCGCGTGACGGCGAGCGCATTCTTCGGCATCGATAACCTCGAACTCAACACCCATGCCCCGCGCCATCGAGGCAAAATGGCGGTAGCCCTGCATCTGGGCCTCAGTGTTGGCCAAACGGATGCCGCCATCCGCATGGTGGTAATTGATCGGATACTCGGGGTTTTCGGACAGCTTTTTATAAAGATTGATCGAATGCGTCTTCAGCCCGACCATAGTCTGATTCATGCCAAAGTTGGTCACTTGCGCGGCCGAGTGCCAGGTCGTACCACTGGTCAGCTCGTTGCGCTCAACCAGGACAACGTCGCTCCAGCCCTCTTGGGTCAGGTGGTAAAGTGTTGAGCATCCGGCAATTCCACCGCCAATGACAACAACCTTGGTATGGGTTTTCATGTGAAGAGTGCCTCCGACAGTCGTTTGGCCGAGATAGGCCTGCACATTGCCGCAATTCGCAATGATATGCGTATTATTCAAATTATTTCGAAATCTAGATTCGATTTTTTCATTATACTACCTGTGGCCGTTGAATAGAGTAGGTCGGCGCTTCTTCTATCGCGCCCAAGTCTGGATGCAAAAGGAGCGAACATGACCGGGCAGCGTGGAAAGAGAGGAGGTCGCCGCGAGCGACTGGCACAGCGCTCGGCGAAACCGCTTGTTGACCCTTGTCCACCGGGTCAGATTGGTGGCGCGTACAGGCCACTCAGCGAAGCAGACCTTCGCATGATCTACGACACCGCTTTGGATCTGCTTGAAAAACTTGGTGTCGGCGAAGTGCCCGATCGCCTGCAGGCCGACTTGTTGACCATCGGGGCAATCGACAATGGCGAGGGGCGCTTTTTGTTTCCCCCTGCGCTAGTGGAAGAGGCCATTGATCAGGCGGCCAAGACCTTCGTTCTGCATGGTCGGGACCCGGCCCGTTCAATCGAGGTGGGCGGCAACAAGGTCTATTTTGGAACCGGGGGTGCCGCCGTTCAGACGCTGGACATGGAAAGCGGCGTTTACAGACCCTCGACATTGGATGACCTGCACAAGTTTACTAGGCTTCAGGACACGCTGGCGAATGTCAGCTGGTACACCCGCTGCTGTGTCGCGACCGATGTGCCGGACAATTACGACCTGGACGTCAACACCGCCTTTGCCTTACTTAAAAACACCACAAAGCCAACGGCGACGTCATTCACGCTGGCGGAATATGTGGCCCCGATTGTCGAGATGCTGGACATCGCAGCAGGTGGGCCGGGAGAATTTGCCAAACGCCCCTTTATGAAGGCCCATATCAGCCCAATGATTTCGCCAATGCGCTACGGCGAGGACGCGGTAGATGTGGTCTATGAGTGCATCCGGCACAACATCCCGATATCCTGCATCACTGCCGCTCAGGCCGGGGCGACCGCACCCGCTACACTGGCCGGATTTCTGGCGCAGTCGCTGGCCGAAACATTGGCCAGCCTGCTGATGGTGCATGCCATCCAGCCCGGCTATCCGATGGTTTTTTCCAACTGGCCGTTAGTGATTGACCTGCGGACAGGTGCGTTTTCCGGCGGCAGTGGGGAAACCGCTGTGCTCAACGCGGCGTCGGCGCAGCTGTCGAACTGGCTGGGGCTGCCGTCTGGAGTGGCTTGCTCGATGACGGATGCGAAGGCGATCGACGCGCAATACGGGATGGAAAAGGGGATCACGTCAATGGCTGCGGCGCTTGCCGGAGGCAACCTGATCTATGAAAGCTCAGGTATGACCGCGTCTCTGTTGGGTGCAAGCTTTGAAGCTTTTTTGCTGGACGACGAAATGCACTCGAACACCTATCGCGCCCTTCGGGGTATCGAGGTAACGGAAGAAAACCTGGGCTTTAACGCCATTTGCGATGCGGTTTTGGGCGATGGTCATTTTCTGGGCGGCCAGCAGACCTATGCCGCGATGGAGCGCGACTATTTTTACCCATCACTTGCAGACCGGGACGAGCCGCGGACATGGGCGTTAAAGGGAGCACAGGATGCCTGGACCCGGGCCCGAGAACGCGCGCAGGAAATCCTGAACGAGCACAACCCTGTGTACTTGACGCCCGCGCAGGAACAGGAGATACGCGCTCGGTTCAACATTCTTCATCCCTGATTGCACCCAAATGCCTAGCAAGAGGCAGGCCCATCAAGAGATCAGCCGGAAGCTTTCTTCCAGCCAGGGATTGCTTTGGCATTGTTGAGAAATCGCGTGTTCGGTGATGAGGGCTCGCATCTTGCCATCCACCAATTCCAGCACGGATCTTGAGCAATCCGGCGTGGCTACAATGGCCAATGTGCGTGAGAAACTCTTGCCCGGAAATCGATGCATCCGAAGCCTACTTTGAAATCGCTGGGCGCGCGAAAACAGCAAGGGTGTTGTGATCGTCCACCCGGCCCCTGCGGCCACCATCGCCATAAGCGTCTGGTTGTTGCTGCATTCGAAACTGGACACAGAGGACAAGCCAAGCCGACGCATCTGCGAGTCGATCTGGCGGGCAATGATTAGATTGCTTGAAAATTTCAGAAAGGGCAGGGGACTGCGACCTTCTACTATGTCCGACACGGGATGCTCGCAAATGCGCGGAAGAACCACGACAAATGGATCGCGCAGCAAAGGTCGTTCCTGCAAGTCACGCGTTCGGTCATTCGGCGTGGTTGTAATGCCCAGATCAAGATGCCGATTGCGTAGCATCTCTATGATCGTATGGCTTGAATCCGTCTGATACATGAAATCGCAGTTCGGCATATGCTGCGACAGGAAAACGGCCAGCTCAGGAACAATATCGCTGTCGAAGTCTTCGATGCTCCCAACACGAAGAAGGCTTGCTTCGGCAATGCTTCCGGCTGATGCTTCGGCCTTGGCTTTGCGGATCGCAAAAAGCGCATCATCAATGTTGCGTAGAAAAACCTGCCCCTTGGGGGTTAGCACCATGGGTCTGCGGGAATGGTTGAAAAGCTCAACGCCCAAGTGATCCTCAAGATTGCGAAGATGATGCGACACCGTGCTGATTGTCAGGCCCGTTTCCTTGGATGCGGCCTGCAATGATCCTTTTCGAGCACAGATCTGAAAAAGCTCAAGCCACTTGAGGCTCAGGTCTTTTGCGGCGGAATGGCGAGGCATTGGTTCCCTTTAATTTTGGCAGAAGTAGGCGGCACATTAGTTCAATTATATTGCAGTATTAGTGCTAAAATCTCGAACTAATAGGATAATCTTCAAGGAGACCAGGCATCTGGGAAACCTTCATTATTAACATCAACCACATCCACGCGCTGCACATGGGCACCCGATGAAGGGCAGCGGAAATCAGGTTCGAAAGGCAGGTGTTGTATCCTGTGACAGTAATTCCTGGACCAGCGGATTGGGGAAGCGGCGGCGTAGGGTGACCGCGTAGAAACTTTCCCTGATGTGGGGGTGTTCCTTCGCTTCGACCAACCGGCCCGAGGTCAGTTCGTCCTTCACAACGATTGGGGCCACAAGGGCCAGTCCAATGTCCTCACGCGCCATCAGGCGCATCATCGCCATGTCATCCACCTCGGCCGCAACCTGTGGGCGCTCTGACATACGGCTGGCCATGGCGTCAAACGCAGTACGTACGCTGCTGTCGGTAGTAGGCAGGATGAAAGGCTGAGCCTGCAACAACTCCTTGATCGGGCGTTCCGGATCCAACCGCTCGGGCGTGCCGACGATGCTGACGGGCTGTTCGGCAATCTGGTGGGTTTCAAACGGCGTCAGGCTGTCATCGGGCGGTGGTCTGTTCATCAGCACCAGATCGAGATTCAGTGTCTGCAGTCCCTCCATTAACTCGGTCGGGCCGCCCGAACGCAGGATCACCTCGACATCCATGCGCGATAGGATCGGCCGCAGAAACCCGATTTGGAAGTTGCGCGAGAGGGTTGCCAGAGCCCCGACCCGCAGGGCTCTACGGGTCTGAACAGTCTCAGTCAGAGTGGCGACAAGTTCTTGTCCTGTCGAGAAAATCGAATCCGCATGATCCAGCGCGATGCGTCCGGCTTCGGTCAAGTAGAGCTGCCGTCCTCGACGTTCAAACAGGTCGTGTCCAAGTCGTTCTTCCAATTGCTTGATCTGCACCGACAAGGCCGATTGCGACAGATTCAACCGCTGCGCCGTGCGAGTGAGGTTCCCGTCATGGGCCACGGCCCAGAAATACCGCAGATGGTGATAATTCAGAGGCATATTATTCTATTTAATAGAACGTAACTTACAGAACAATGAATTTTTAATGACAAGCAATCTGCCCTAACTGACGTCGCCAAGCCTACGAACTCGGGAACGTCACAATGTACTATCTCTATCTGCCGCTACTTGGCCCGATGATTTTAATTGCCGCTGCGATCCTTTCCAGGCTCCATCCGGGGCTGCGCCCTGGCAGGGTGCCAAAACTTGCCGAACTGGCAGGCTTCGTTGCCTTTCTGATCGCTGCCGGGGCAGCAGCAGTACTGGTGGTCAAGGGTCCCGGCAACTCTGAGCTCATCGGACTGCTCGGGATTGGACTGTCAATACGGCTTGATGCCGTCAGCGCGGTGATGTTGGTATTGGTTAGTTTTATCGGTTGGATCGTCCTGCGTTATTCGGCCACCTATATGGACGGCGAAACGCGGCAGGGCATGTTCACCCAGTGGATGACGCTGACATTGGCGTCGGTCCTGTTACTGGTGATGTCAGGCAATCTGATCCAGCTGCTGTTTGCTTGGACGACCACCAGTTTAGCCCTTCACAAACTGCTGCTGTTTTACCCCAAACGCGCAACGGCCCAACGCGCCGCGCGTAAGAAGGCACTCGTGGCAAGATTGAGCGAAGGAGCGCTGGCCGGAGCCGTGGTCTTGCTGATTGTCGAAACTGGCACAACTGATATCCACACGATCCTGACAACGATTCAGGCTGGCTGGTTGACCGCGACAGCGGCATTGCTGATCGCAATAGCAGCGGTTCTTGCCTCAGCGCAATTCCCGGTGCATGGCTGGCTGACCGAGGTTATGGAAGCCCCGACGCCCGTTTCCGCCCTGCTTCATGCGGGTGTGATCAACGCGGGTGGTTTCCTGCTGATCCGCTTTGCCGATGTGATGCTGGTCGCGCCAGGAGTGATGGCGCTGCTGGTGATGTTGGGTGGATTTACCGCATTGTTCGGCGGTTTGGTGATGTTGACGCAACCTGCGGTGAAGACTTCGCTGGCTTGGTCCACGATTGCGCAGATGGCGTTCATGGTGATGCAGTGCGGCCTTGCCCTGTTCCCGCTGGCGTTGCTGCATATTGTGGCGCACTCCCTATACAAGGCGCATGCGTTCCTGAGTTCGGGAGAGGCCGTGCGGAACGTGGCGGCCATTAACCGGCCCGGTCCGATTGCGGTGCCCAGTGCCAGCAATGTTCTACGGGCCTTTGTCACAGCGATCGTGATTTACGCTCTGGTTGGCACAGCTCTGGGCTTTGACGGCAAGTCGGTTCAGGCCATTGCCTTGGGTGTGATCCTGATCTTTGGAGTCGCCTATCTGCTGGCCCAGGGCTTCGCCGATGCTGCCCCGCGCCAGTTGACCCAGCGCACCGTGGTCTATGCGCTGGTGACCTCTGTCAGCTATTTCGCACTTCAGGTCATCGCTCAGTACATGACCGCTGGAACTCTGCCCGCCACGCCCGCGCCGGGTCCGTTGGAATGGGCACTCATCGTGCTCGCTCTGCTGAGCTTTGGCCTTGTCGCCATCGCACAGGCGACCTTTCCGCTTTGGGCTCCGCATCCAGCGGCGGCAGGTTTGCGAGTGCACCTGTCAAACGGCCTCTACGCCAACGCGATTTTCGACAAGCTGCTGGACGGTTGGTCCAAGCGGTCCGCAGCCTGAGAAGGAGCATAATTCATGTTTGCCAAACTCGAATCCTACCCCGCCCCTCTGTTGGAATTGGTGGCTGAAGCCAAAGCTGCAGCCAAGGCTATCCCACCACTGTTTCCTCTGTCCGCGAGTGTTGCAGTGAACCCGTTCTTGGGCCAGTCGAATGAGCCGTTGGCGGTCACCTCGGCCCGGTTGGCGCGGGTTGCTGGCACGCGGATCACGCCTGAACGGTCACTTTGGGCAGAAAAACTGGATGCCGGTGAGATCACCGAGGCCGACATTCTGGGCGCACTGTCGGCAATTGAAGAACAGTTCAACGTTCCAAGCTATGACGATGTCATGGCAGCAGTGCGCCAGCAGGCGGCACAACCCAAGCCTCTGCCGACAGTGGCCGAACTGGCGGCCGAGGTCTCGGGTACGGACTGGCCCGGTCTGATTGAAGACCGGATCGGCGTCTGGGCGGCCAGCCATTTCGATCAGGGACAAGCGCTTTGGCAGCAGGCCCGCACCGGAGGCGCATTCAGCGCCTGGCGCGATTTCGCCACGCGCGACCTGACACCGGAAATTCACGGGTTGAAAGGCTTCGGTGCGTTTGTTGCAGCTACCAACCGCTCGCATTGGCGCGCAATTGGCCGGTCTTCCGAACGGCTGGGTCTGAGCACCGAGGCGGCAGCCACCGCCTATCACCGCTGGCTCAGCACCATGGGCGGGTGGGCGCAATACGCCCGCTATCTGTTGTGGGACGCCGAGTTGAAGGGCGAACAGGACAACGCCGTAACCGAGCTGTTGGCTCTGCGAATGGTATTCGACGAAGCACTTTTCGAACTTTATCAAGATCAGATCGCCGAAAAGTGGGCCGAGGTTGTTGCTGCGCATGAAGCCCCAGTAACACATACAACTGACTTCGTTATCGACGCTGTCTTGCAAGAGGCGGCAGAGCGGGCGGAACAGCGCAAGCTGGCCAAACGGTTGCTGCCGGGTGCCGCGCGCAACATCGAGGAGCGCCCGCACGTGCAGGCCGCGTTTTGCATCGACGTGCGGTCCGAAGTATTCCGCCGAGCGTTCGAAGCACAGGATAGCGGCATAGAAACCCTTGGCTTTGCCGGTTTTTTCGGCCTTGCCAGTGCCCATACAGCAGCCGGGTCGGACGTGGTAGAGCAGCACGGTCCGGTGTTGTTGCGGCCGGGTGTTTGCTCGCATGCTTCAGAGCCGGAAAAGGCTGATTTGACCCGCCGTTATACGGCTCGGGCCAAGCGGGCATGGGGCCGTTTCAAACTGGCCGCCGTGTCTTCCTTTGCTTTTGTCGAGGCCACCGGACCTTTGTATGCCGGGAAGCTCGTGCGCGATGCGATGGGGCTTGGCGGTAAAGGCAAAACGGATCCGGCGCCGCAGCTGGACCCGAGCCTTGATCTGGACACACGTATCGGCATGGCCAAGACAGTTCTGACAGCCATGTCGCTGACCGAAAACTTTGCGCGGGTTGTTCTGTTGGCTGGGCATGGCGCAGATGTGACCAACAACCCGCATGAAAGTGCGTTGCATTGCGGAGCTTGCGGCGGCCATGCGGGCGACGTCAACGCGCGGTTGCTGGCAGCATTGCTGAATGACGCCGAGTTGCGCTTGGGGCTGCGGGAGCAGGGGATCGATATTCCGGAAGATACCGTGTTCCTGCCAGCGATGCACTATACCACAACCGACCGGGTCAGCCTGTACGAACATGGCTTGCCAAACGGCGACTGGGCAAGTGACGTGAAACAGTTGCAAAAGTGGCTAGCCGCTGCCGGGCAACTGGCTCGTGCGGAACGTGCTGCCCGCTTGCCGCGCGCAAACAAGGCTACCGACATTCAGCAGAGGGCGCAGGACTGGGCCGAGACACGCCCGGAATGGGGACTCGCCGGTTGTCGGGCTTTTATCGCGGCTCCGCGCCACCGCACCGATGGCGCGGATTTGGCAGGCCAGGCCTTCCTGCACAACTACAATTGGCGCAAGGATAAGGGGTTTGGTGTTTTGGAACTGATCATGACAGCTCCTGTCGTCGTGGTCAGCTGGATCAGCCTGCAATATTATGGGTCGACCGTAGCACCACAGCTTTTCGGCGGCGGCAACAAGCTGCTGCACAACGTGGTCGGCGGAATCGGCGTGCTTGAGGGCAACAACGGAGCGCCGCGTCCGGGGCTGCCTTGGCAGTCGGTGCATGACGGTGAGTGCCTTCAGCACGACCCGCTGCGTCTGTCGGTGATAATCGAAGCGCCGCGCGAGGCAATGTCGGACATCCTGTCGCGACACAGTGACGTGCGCGCGCTGTTTGATAACGGATGGCTGCATCTGATCGCCATGGATGATCAGGGCAAGCTGGCCTGGCGCTATGACGGAGACCTGAACTGGTCTCCGATCCAGACCGGTGCCGGTGCCGAGCGAGCAATCGCTGCAGAGTAAGCCAACAAAGGCGTTCGTTTCGGCTTTGAATTGTTGTCAGGCCTGCTGCTGCGTGGCCCCGTACCAGGTTTTTAGTACTTGGGCATCTGCAGGCAATTCCTCAGCCAATCCGCCTGCAAATGCCTGAAAAGATTTGGCATTTGCACTCCCCACGCCAACCAGAACCGGAATGTTCTGTTCCAGCGCCTTTGCCATCACGGCGCAAAACCCCCTTCCGGCGGCTTCCTCGGGACCGAATTTGTTTAGAATGAACAGGTCGACATCGTCAAAGCCACTACGCTCGACCTGGGCTACCGCATCGGTAAGCGCCACTGGGTTCAGCCTGCAAGCTGCTGATCCTTCACCCAGATCCTGAGTGATCTTGATGACCGGCCCGTCGGGCAGCACCCTAACGCTCATGTCACATCCGTTTTCGTAGGCCGCTGTGTAGCTCAACTCTTTGACGATCCCTCGCAATGTGGTCCCGGCGGCTCGCAGGTCACTTGCCAGTTCCGAGAGTATTCGGTCTGTCTCACCCTGTTGTGTCGAGGAAACACTTGCGAGTTTCATTGTTCGATCCTTTCCAAGTACAGACTGGATTCAGCAAGCCCCGGGGCGGTTTGTGTCAAGGGATCATCTCTCCGGACCAAGCTGCGCCGCATGATCCGGTCAGGAATCCATCGCTCAGACGCAGGTCTGGGGTTTTTTCCATGATCTCTTTTGCCACCTCACCTTTCGGTAAGCTCTGATCTACACGCTGGCGATACAAAGCGCAAAGGCGCGGGAACCCTTGCGACTGCGGCGACAGGCGCAGGGCTGACACACCGATCGCCCGCAATTGTTCGATCTGATGGTCGGTGCAGGCATAGCTGTCGGACAGAGTCTGCACGCCGTTCATAGCCATAAAGGGCTTGCCGTCACGGGTCCGCACTTCCAATCCGTCCGGGTCGTCTTCGCAGGCGAATTGGCAATTGTCTTTGGTGCGCCCGTGCAAGCGGGCATGATAGCAGCGCCCTGAAATCGCCAGTGGTAGGCGTCCGTGGCCCCATACTTCGACCGCAATACCCAGATCGCCAGCGGTCCGGGTCAATGTTTCCACCGAAGCCAGAGGCAATTCAGGCGGCAGGCACACCCGCCGTGTACCGCGAGAGGCCAACCATCGCAGCGTCCCTTCATTGTAGACATTCACCAACGGTCCTACCGTAAACGCAGTGCCTTCGGGCAGATGGGCTAGGGCGGTCAGATCGTTAACCTCGACCATGACCCCCATCTCAGCCAGCTCTGCAGTCAGTTTGCGTTCGCGTTTCAACGTGACCAGTGCCAAGCTGGTCAGGGCAACCTGCTTGCCTGCCGCAATCAGCGTAGAAATAGCATCGGGGATGTGATCCTGATAGAAAGGCAGGCGTTTGGAACAGACCAACTCTCCTATCACCACATGGTCCACCGGGAATTGGGCCAAGTCCTGATAGAAACTGCTCCAGAACTCTGCTGGCCAAAAGAACTGGCTGGGTCCGACTGTGAGCTCCATCGCGTTATCTCCACGTTTTCTTGTATGCGCCGGTTGTCATTGCCTGCCCTTCGGACAGGCGGGCGAGCATCCCTTCGGGCATCGGTCGCCCTGCCTCCAGCGCATCAACCGCCGCGCGAAAATTCTGCACAACCTGCGCGACATAGGATTTAGATCGCTGCCGTCCTTCGATCTTCAATGCTGTAACGCCCGCTTTTTGCAGTTGGGGGATCAATTGCTCGGCATTCAGGCTGACGGGGTCCTCAAACAGGTGGCCGGTCTTGTCACTGGCAGTGAAACAGCCCTTGCACAACGTGGGGTAGGGTGCGGGCTCTCCCTTGTTGACGCGGTGGATCAAGTAACCGCCTAGGCGGGCGTCCAGAACACCCTGATCCTCGGTGTAATCCACATGGCTGGCTGGGGAACAGACGCCGTTCATATTCGGCGACAGTCCGGTGGCGTAGGAAGACAAAGAACAACGTCCCTCGGCCATGACGCATAGGCCACCGAAGACGAAGACCTCGGTTTCGACCTCGGTTTCAGCATTGATGGCAGCGATCTCAGGCACGGACAAGACGCGGGGCAGGACCACTCTTTTGACACCGAAGGTGTCCGCGTAAAAGTTGATGACGTCCGCGTTTGCGGCGGCAGCTTGCACCGATAGGTGTCGCCGCAGGCCAGGGTGGGCGCGAGCGGTGTAATCCAGCAGCCCGAGGTCAGCCAATATCACGGCGTCCACGCCGCTGGATTCGGCATCCGCAACAGCGCGATGCCAGATCGCCTCATCACCCGCGCGGGGGAACGTATTAATGGCAACCAGTACTTTCGAACCGTGTCGATGCGCGAATGCTACCGCATCTCGCATTTCGGCACGATTGAAATTGAGGCCGGGAAAGTTGCGCGCATTGGTCTCATCATTGAAGCCACAATAAACGGTATGTGCCCCGGCCTTGACGGCAGCGCGCAGGGCGGCGGGTGTGCCCGCCGGACAAACAATTTCCATTACCATATCGTGGCATCCTCGGGTCGGGTCAGGCAGAGGCCGGTCTGGCGTTCGGCAAGGGCAACCAGCTGTTGCACCGGGCGTGAAAACGGCCCTGCAAAAGCGGCGGCTTCTTGCGCCAGATCCAGTTCGGCGTCATCGACCGCATTGCGCAAGGCGAGGGCCGCACCCGTATCCCCCTCGACCACCAGATCACGCGAGAAAAACAGCGCGTCACCGTCAAAAGCTCCGTGCACCAATCCAAGCAGCGCCGCCAGCGGACCCGAGATCCGAGCCACCCCGTCGCCGCGACCTCGGGTCAAGGTCACTTTTGGTCGACCGTCATTGGGGCTGAGGCAAAGGACTATCGGCAGGTCAACAGGGTCGAGAACGAAATCAGCCCGGGCATATGCGCCCAGACGCTGAAATAGCCCGGGATTGTTGCGAGCGATTTTACGCGAAAACATAGTCAGCGAAAGCGAAAGGGGGGCAAGCGGTAAAACCCGAAGTGCCGCCGCAAGTGGCGCAGGGCAGTGCGGTATTGGAATTTGGGGCTCGGACAAACAGACCTCCTGCGGTCTCAGCGGCTTGGATATGTGCTGTTGTCCTAAGGTGGCGCGAAAGGCGGGAAATTGACGGTTGTCAATTCTGCGCCAGAATTTCGCTGCTAGGGGAGGGGCAGACTACCGGAGCTGTCCCATTCGTACCTTGCCGCAATACCCCACTCTTCGTGACTTCCTTGGCTGGTGCGACGACACTGGCCAATATCGCGCCGTGTCTGATCCGGTGTCGCTGTGCCACCAGATGACTGCCGTACACCGTGCTGTGCTTGAAGCTGAAGGCCCGGTATTTCGGTTCGATCATCCTGTTAACGCTCAGGGTGATCGATCGGATATTCCTGTGGTCGTGAACCTGTTCGGGACAGCCGATCGTGTCGCAGCTGGGCTTGGCGTTTCGCCGGATGGTCTGGATGAGTTGGGGGCCTTTCTGGCTGCGCTTCGCAGCCCGGCGCCACCGGACGGGCTACGCGATGCTTTGTCGCGCTGGCCGATGTTGAAAGCGGCGCTGGCGGCTCGACCGAAACATGTTCGTTCGGCAGAGGTTCAGGACGTTGTCTACAATGGTGCCGAGGTCGACCTGTCCACATTACCCGTTCAGACCCATTGGCCGGGCGACGCCGGGCCATTGATCACTTGGCCGGTCGTTGTGACTCGCCCTTATGGGAGCGAAGCCGATACAGTCAGCCGGTACAACGCCGGAATTTATCGGGTACAGGTTCTGGATCGAACTCGTCTGATAATGCGCTGGCTGCCTCATCGTGGTGGGGCCGCACATCATCGCAGCTGGGTGAACCGCGGTGAAAAAATGCCTGTGGCTATTGTTCTGGGCGCGAACCCTGCGACACTTTTATCGGCGGCGTTGCCGCTGCCGGAAACAGTTTCCGAGCTGACTTTTGCGGGTGCCTTGAATGGCACGCGACCCCGGCTGGTCCCAGCCAAAACCGTCCCGCTGCTGGTGCCCTCGGATGCCGAGATTGTGTTAGAGGGCTGGGTCTCGCCCACCGAAACCGCCCCCGAAGGTCCGTTCGGCGATCACACCGGATACTACAACCCGGCCGAACCATTTCCGGTTATGCAGGTAACCGCCGTGACCCACCGAGAAACACCATTGTACCTGTCCACCTACACTGGACGTCCCCCGGATGAACCCGCGATCATAGGAGAGGTGTTCACCCGTCTCTCTCTGCCCACTATTCGCGCGCAAATCCCCGAAGTTCGAGACCTCTGGCTGCCTCCTGCCGCGTGCTCGTATCGCATGGCGGTAGTCAGTATCGACAAACGCTATCCCGGACAGGCGCGGCGCGTGATGATGGCGCTTTGGGGAATGTTGCCGCAGTTCAGCTATACCAAGATGATCGTGGTCGTCGATGCCGATATCGACCCTGCAAATTGGGACGATATCGCTTGGGCGCTGGCCACGCGCATGGATCCGGTGCGAGACGTGATGGTGTTGGAAAATACACCCATGGACTACCTAGACTTTGCGTCGCCTCAGCCCGGGTTGGCGGGAAAAATGGGCATCGATGCAACCACCAAAATCGGTTCAGAAACAAACCGGGAATGGGGGGAGGTCATGCGCACTGCCGACGCTGACGCCGCTTTTGCCACAGACTTGCTGGATCGGATCATGCCGGAGTTGGTCCGATGACCAATCCGCGCGTCGTACTGGGGGTGTCTGGGGCGTCAGGGGCAGCGCTTGGCCTTGCGGTAGCGCGCAATCTCGCAAGGCAAGGGATCGAGATTGATCTAGTCGTCAGCCCTGCAGCGCATCTGACATTGGCGCAGGAATGCGGAGCGAATGCTCTGGACGAACTGCGCGATCTGGCTTCAAGGCATCATGCTACCGAAGATGTGGGCGCAAGCATCGCATCTGGTTCGGTCCCGGTTGCCGGAATGATCGTCGCACCCTGTTCGATGCGCACGCTTGCCGCAATCTCACTGGGCCTAGACGACAACCTGCTGACACGCGCGGCGAGCGTGCAACTCAAAGAACGCCGCCCCTTGATCCTACTGACTCGCGAGGCACCGCTGACACTCGCCCACCTGCGCAATATGACAGCCGCGACCGAGATGGGCGCGGTGATCATGCCACCGGTACCTGCCTTCTATCTTGGGCCACAAGACCTTGACGATGTGGTCGACCAGATCGCAGCCCGGTCGGTAGATTCCCTGCGAATTGGCAACCCCACGGCCGCGCGTTGGTCGAACATAGCCGCCAAGTAAATTCCACAAGAACCATAATTCTGCCACGATAATTCAATCTATTGGCGAGTATTGGTTTTTTGGGATTCTTTGGTGTGAACGCGATTTTTCCTGACATCCCATCGGCGCCTGTCAATGCTCCGATCTACAGTCTTGAAACCGAATTGACCCGCGACTTGCGGTCGGAGCGGTGCCGGCTGCAGGCACGCCAGCAGTTTAAACTGTACCTGTTGCTCACACTGGCTGCTTGCGGCTTTTCGGTTAAGTTTCTCACTAAAACTTTCGGTGCGCTGGCTGCAATCTGGTATTCCGATCTGGCGCTTAGCACCGCTGGTGCAGAGCTATGGGCACCGTTGATGCCTGCTCTGCTGTGCTTACTCTTTATGTGGACATATGCCCTGAGTGCGGGCAGCTATTGGGCGATTTGGAGGGGGGTGGCACCCGTTACCCTCAGCCACGCTGAAAGGGCTGACAGCCATGTCTCTTACACCATAAACACGGATCACATCACGGCCCAAGAACCTCATCACAGTGAGTCTTGGCATTTTGCGCATGTCGCCAGACCCGTCCGCATGGGGCGGTTCATGATCTGGAAGAGACCTGCCGACAGGTTCTATTACACACCATTGCCCTCAGAAGACGATGCCCAACATCTGCTGACCAAGCTCAAAGCAGAGTGCAGGCCCACAGGGAACAGCGGATTTTCAGTGCAGGGCGCACCGAACTCAGCCATTTTTCAGAACATCTCCGCCCGATCCGCTTTCCACGCGTTGGAAGAGGTGTCGAAAAAAACAGGCACTGCTTGCCCTGCGTGGACGGGCTCCTTTTTCAGCTATCTGATTGTGCTGTTTCTGACTGGCGCCTCAGTGTTTCTGCTTTGGAGTATTACTCAAGCGCGCGTCGAGTCTTCGGGTTTTGTCTTGTTCAATCAATTGGTCTTCGTTCTGGGTACTATGGCTATGGTCGCGTTGGTTGCGCAGATTTGGTCGTTTCTTCCAAAGCTGCACCACCTGCACTATTTCCGGCACGGTTTGATGCGGGGATTTGATTGGGGCCCAACCGCCGTGACATGCGACAAAACTGGGTTCGAGGTTTGGCGGGAAGGCCGACTCTTGCGCATCGATTGGCCCCTCGTGCGCGCAGTGCACAGTGAAAACAATCTGACAATCATTGAGACGACGGCAGATCAAATGCATGTCGTTCCCGAAATACCCAGCGCAGCAAATCTTTTGGCGGCCTCTCGCACTGCAAATGGTTTAGGGCCGTGGTCTGATGCCAGACGCGTCACAGTGCCGAAAGAAAAGAAAAAGAAATGGTGGCAATCAAATGCCGCCAGTATCGCGTTCTGGGTGATTATTTTCCTGCTTTTGCTGGGTTTGTTGAACGTATTCGGAGCCAAGTCTGCCAAAGCGGAACTGCTGAGGAATGAACACCTGCCCGCATGGTACGAAGAAATCTCGCCGCAAGACCGAAAGGCCGCGTTGACGGCGGACAGGTCTGTGACGCTTCCCATCTTTGATGAAAAGGTGCGCGTCGAACAGGACGGGTATCAGACCGTTCGGCAGAGCGTCTTTGTCGTGCACGATCGCTCCATGCTGGAAAACCTTGGTGAAATTCGCCTCCAAGTAGATCCGAATTTTGAAAGCGCCACATTACATCGATTGCGGATTCATCGGGACGGTCGAATTGTCGATCAGCTGATGCTGCCGTTCAACGAGCTTAACCTAGAACCCAAGCTGGATTCCGGTGTCATGCAAGGTGACGTAGAGTATTTCGGCCAGATTGCCGATCTACGCGTAGGGGATTCCGTCGAAATGATATGGTCAAAAACGGCCAAGACACCGGTCTTCCCAGACCAGTTTCATTTTACTGCCGATAAGCCGAAAGACTGGGGGTGGGAGCTGAGGCGGACCAGCATCGACCTTCCCACCTCAACTTGGTTTGCACTGGAACACACAAGTGATTTCGCCGTCACCCGTCGTGAAGCTGACGGTCGGACGGTTTTGACTTGGGCACTGAACAAGATCGAAGAAGACGATCGCAACCTGCGTACTGCAGAGGACTGGGATGTGTCGAATGACGGGTTGCAGCTGTCCACCTTTCAAAGCTGGTCGCAGATAGCGCAGCAGTTTGCCGAGGACTATCGACCCCGACCGGACTTGCTGCCGGATGACCTTGTGGCCGTACTTAAAGATATCGCTGCGCAGTCCGAAGACCCTGAATGGCGGGCGACCCAGGCCCTGCGGCTGGTTCAGGACCGTGTGAGATACTTCAGCGTGTCCATTGGTGAAGGGGGCTGGATTCCACGTGCGCCCGGTACTGTCTGGTCCAGCGCCTATGGTGATTGCAAAGACAAAGCGTTGCTATTGATTTCGATGCTGGCACAGCTGAATATCCAGGCCGACGTGGTGATCGTGGATCATGACATTGGCCCAGCCTTGCCACGTATGTTGCCATCACCTTTTGTGTTCGACCATGCCATCGTTCGCGTCCGCGACGATCACGGTGATTGGTTCACAGACCCCACGGACCTATTGCAAGGTGGAATCGGTCGGGCCATCCCGCTGACCGATTTCGCCTGGGGGCTGCCACTGTCGGCCGACAGCACAGAGCTGGTCGAGATCGTCCGGCAGGTGTCAGATGAACCCACATTCGAAGTGCTGCAGGAATACACTCTACTGGATGAAGGGCCGACAGCCGCCATACTGGATGTCACCGAGACCTGGCGCGGAATAGACGCCGACTACAGGCGTTGGCGGCATGACGGTCAGGATGATGAAGAGCGGCGAGAGAACTATGAAGAGTGGTACGCCAAACGTTTTCCAGGGGCTACGCACCCAGAGGAAATGGTTGTCGAAGACGATCTTGACGCCAATGTCCTGAAACTAGTGCAGCGATATCATTTGCCGCGGGACGGGTTCGATGAAAAGGGTTTGTGGGACAAGCTGAGCCATTATGCTTATGCCGTCTCGGGCGAGTTATATGAATTCGATGAAGACGAAGAACTGGCAGGGCAATCGCAGGTAAATGACCCGATGCACGCTGTTCACAAAGTGGTCATGCGTAACGTCCCGGCACCATTGGAACAGCCGATAGGCCAAAGCTTCGAAAACCGTTTCATAAAATTCTCCACTTACGGCGACTGGAACGAAGCCGAGGCGGTTCTGAGCTATGAGTGGACCCTAAAAACCAAGAAAACCACGTTGAAACCCGGCGACGAGGGAGCCTGGCGAGAGGGGGCGGATTTCGTCGACGATCATGATTATTACAACGTCAATCTGCATTTTAACCTGTTTGAAGCGGTCGCAAACAAACCGCTCTACATGGGCCTGAGCGCAACCCAATTGATGCTCTTTCCCGTGCTGGTGCTCATGACCCTGCTGACCTTGTTGATTTTCCGCAAAGGTGTCAGGGCGGAAGTAGTAGCCTCCAAGGCCAAGATAGATGCGGGTGATGGATAGGCTGTCATCGCCAGCTTATTTCTTTAAACAATTCAAAAGGCAGTAACGATGACCTGGCAAGGTACGCTGGTTCCCGGGCAAGACGAGAAGAAAAACGATAGACCGGGTTGGCGGGTGACGCATGTTTACCCTGGCAGCCCCGCGTTTAGATCCGGAATCAAAGTCGGGTGGGAGCTTCAGACGATCGACAACCGAACAGTGTTTGCCCATCGGCTTTGCGACGCACGGTCCTCCGACAGCTGTATTTTGCGTTTCGTAGATGAAGAGGGCAACATTCACCTTTGGGAAGACCAACGGTTCCCATTCGGTTTGCGGCTGTTGCCACCCATTGATCCGTTCTTTCGGCATCGCGTGAAATTCGACGAATTGACCGAGGAAGATCGGGCAACCCTTATAGATAGGTTCGCGCTCGGCAAACTCGAAGCCTTTTCGGACTTGATCCCTGAAATCCAGACGGCGCTTGGTGTGAAGCAAAGCTTTTTTGCCAGAGCAGGTTTCAGGCCGCTCAGGAAATATGACTCGGTTCCCATTAGCGATGATGACGAGTTTCTGGATTTCTTGGCACTCGGGTATTTAGAACAAAAGAAATTCGATTTGGCAAAAAAAGCCAGCAGGGCTGCCGAAGATGCGCGTGGCAGGTTAGGGCGGGTCAGTTTCTCGCGTGATTTGCTCGCCATCAACTATTTCGTCAAAGCTCAGGTATTCCTTGCTGAAGGAGATGTCGAAGAGGCGACTTATTGGGCCGAAGGCGCATGGACCATGCGGCCCGAATACGAAGCACTCAAACTGTTTTTTTGGACCCTGACAGGTGAACAACCGCAGTTGACAGAACCCGCCCCAACCAATGAGGCATTCCCGTTCACCTACACATTACCGAACACCGATCCCGTCGGTGAAATCGCCTGTTCAGGTGAAGCCGTTAGTCTGCAAGATGAGCTGGCCGCAATGAGCCAAGGGCAACTTTTAATACTTGTTATCTACGGACCTTACCGTTCGAATTACTACGGCAATTTGGAAATCGAACGCTTGGCTCAATTGCATGCGGCTTGCCCTGAAATCATCGCGGGTGTGCATGTCGTCTGCAGCTCAAACTATGCACATTCCGATGAACACCGCCACGAGACAGAAGGTTTGGCACAACAGCTTGGCCTGCCTTTGAAAATCCTTTGGGATGAGCAAAACGAAGTGATGGAACGGCTAGAGCGTGAAGGCTCACCCTTTGTCTGCGCTTTGGGCAAAGATGGAACCGTCCTGTCCACCAAGTGTTTCGCTGAAGAAGAAGGCCTTTGGGAGGCACTAGGCAACGCTCAGTGACCGTCCGGCCGTGGCGCGTGTGGTCGATTAGTTGACTGGTTTCTAATGCGGAGTTGGGTTCTGTCCGGTCAACTAAGTTGCCGACAAGACAGAATCCAATCTCGCACGATCTGGGCCATAGGCACCAAGGATGTATTGTACAAAACGTCTATTGCGTGCTGTGTGTCACCGTGGTGTCATTACAGGGATATTTGCTGTTTCCTGACCTGGTGTACTCACCGGGCATCCGACACTTGGCGAGCCCGAAACGTAGACTGCCTCAATAGCGCGATCATCTCCCATCATCTGCAAAACAAACAACTCCTCGGCAAGACTGCTAACGCGATCCATACGCAGTGCCATGGCGGAAGTGCTGCGCGCGTTCAGAACAACGATATCCGCCTCGGTACCAGGCGCCAGGTTTCCGATTTTATCTTCCAGCCCCAGAACGCAGGCATTGCCAAGAGTTGCCCAGTGGAAGGCTTGCAGAGGATGCAGTGCCAGCCCTTGCAACTGCAGGATCTTGTAACCTTCGTTGAGGGTCTGGAGCATAGAGTAACTGGTGCCCGCGCCAATATCTGTAGCTATACCGTTCGAGATACCACGCGCGCTCAGACCACCATGATCAAAGAGGCCGCTGCCGAGGAACAGGTTTGAGGTCGGACAGAACACCGGATGCGCGCCGGTTTCCGCAAGGGCGTCGACTTCGCGCGCCTCCAGGTGGATGGAGTGGCCCAGCAGCGTCTTTCGGCCTAACAGACCATAAGACTGATAGACGTCCAGGTAGTCACGAGCACTCGGATATAGCTGTGCGGTGTAGGCGATCTCATCCTTGTTCTCCGACAGATGCGTCTGGATGTGACAGTCCGGATGTTCCTGCGCGAGGGCTTGTGCCATGGCCATTTGCTCGGGCGTGGAGGTGATCGCAAAACGAGGTGTAATGACATAGCCGTTCCGGCCCTTACCATGCCAGTCTCTGATTAGATCCTTGGTGTCATCATATCCGGTTTGTGGTGTGTCCAGCAGGCCCTCGGGCGCATTGCGGTCCATCAGGACCTTGCCGCCGAGCATGCGCATGTTGCGCCTTGTAGCCTCCGTAAAGAAGGCGTCCGCTGAAGCCTTGTGGACCGAACAATACGCGACAGCGGTCGTCGTACCGTGCGAAAGGAGCTGATCGTAGAACGCCCGCGCCATATGTGCGCTATGCTCGTCCGAAGCGAACCGGGTTTCTTCCGGGAACGTGTAGTTGTTGAGCCAGTCCAACAACTGCGCCCCCCACGAGGCGATCACCTGCACCTGCGGAAAATGGACGTGCGTGTCGATAAATCCAGCCATCATCAGGTGAGGACGGTGGTCTGTCACCGGCACACCCCCGGCATTCATGCTGATCTCGGCGTAGGGGCCGGTATCCTGAATAATGCCATCCTGGATCAGCAATGCACCGTCTTCAAGATAGGTGTATGCATCGGAATCTTCGCCGTTCTGCGGTTCGCGATGAAAGGTCAGCAGGCGACCGCGAAGCAATCTCTGTGTCATGAATCGTCTCGATTGTACGAAAGGTAAGGGTAGGGGGCAGCCCAGCGACTGCCCCTGTTTGGATTAGGCCTGTTGTGCAGGCGAGTCGTCATCGATGAGATCAGGTTCATCCGGTACGATGACGCGATGCTCGAGGTCTTCTTTCGGTGCGAGCACCGGGTAAATGTAGAGAAACGCGCCAACAATCAGGTAGCCGATTGTGATCCCGTCGAACTGAGGCATCTGCAGCGTGTAGGAGTGAATGATCCCTACAGAAGACATCAGCCCGCCTGCTACAGCAAACGCCCCTGCCATCCGGAAGCGGCCGTCGATCACATCGGCCACAATGGCACCCCAGATCAGACCCGTGATGATCGCGCCCTGGCTCAGCGCAAGGTGCCCCTCGTAATGGGCACCTTCCATGAGAAGGGCCGCAGTCAGACCCTCATCACCCAGAGAGGGCAAACCTTCGACACCGGTACTGCGCAGTGCATTCATCAACGAACCCCATTTGACCATCAGGAAGGCCGAAATGTGGGGCAGGATCGCGAAGGATACCGCTGCCATGTGCATCGGCTTTACAGCCCAGGCCGTATTGGTGATCAGGCTTACTGAGACAAAGACCAGTACTGGAGCGGCGGCGGCAATCGGGATCAGGCCTGCAAGGAAAGACAGGAAGCCGAGGAAAGCAGCCGCGGCAATAACGACAGCCACACCGACGATGTATCCTGCGTGAGCGTTAAGCCGTTTGTAGGCTGGGTGGCCGATGTAAACGGTTGTCGGGAAGGGTGAACCAAAGAGCGCACCCAGCATTGTGCCTGCACCGTCCGTTACCTGGCACAGTCCAACCGGGTAATGGTCACCTGCCGCTTCAGCCGACTCCACATTGTTCATCGTTTCGATGAAGTTGTAGATCTGCACAGGGATCAGCACCAGGAACAGCTCTGGGTTTGCGAACAGATACTGTACACCCGCGATGAGGTCACCGATGTAGGGGATCGGCGGATAGAATCCAATTCCGCTCACGTCGATTTCGGATTCACCAAGAACAAGGGCAATCACGGTACCGGCAGCAATCGCGACGAGACCTGCAGGTACATTACGCGGGAGGCGGAAACGACCGATCAGGCCCCAAAGGATAAACAGCAGCGACGTAAAGCCAATGATTGGGTTTTCAAAAACTTCCGCCAGCGGTACGGAACCGATAAAGACCAATGCAATCCCGCAAAGCGTGCCCAGCATACCGGCACGTGGTGTGATCCGCTTCAGGTACGGTCCGACCACGGAACCCAGAGCAGCAACGATACCGCCCATGAACCCGGCGCCAATGCCCACTTGCCATGCAAGCATCGGGTCGTTGGTCGCCCAGTAGATGGGCCCGATCACGCCAAACAAGTAGACAAACATAACCGGTGTCGAGATGCCGTAGGGCAACGCGGTTACGTCTTTACCTTGAACAGTTGCTGCCCATTTGGCGAGGTAAGTGTAGACAGCTACGCCCGCTAAAATCGCAATGGCTGCACCGGGAACGATGCGGCCGAAGACGATTTCCGCTGGCATCTGAAACACGAACTGACAGACCCCGGAAAGGATCAGCAAGTTTACGAGGTTATCGGTAAATAGCGCCCAGAAAGCGCTGAAATCGCTGCGGGTAAACAGCTTGTATTCGTAGGTCCTCCCGTCCATGACGGTCTCCTCCTCTGATTTGACCGGAATTGCCCGACAGATGTCAGGCCGTTCTCCCTTTCCGGTCGCTATGGTGGCCCTCGAGGGGCGCTTGGTTTGCCCCGGTCAGGGCGGTCGCGGCAGTTTCAGAGGTCAATTCAGCCATCACTTCGGCCACCACGAAGGCGGCGATGACGCTGGGCCGCTTGTCGCGGCTACCGCTTGCCCCAATGGGGCAATACAAGTGTTCGATAGACTGTCCGTCACAGTTTTTTTGCGCCCAGTTTCTGAGCTTTACCCGCTTGGTGGCGGATCCGATCATCCCCACATAAGCGGCGTCCTGACGTTCGAGCGCTGCAGACGTAAGCAGGAAGTCGAGCCCGTGATCATGGGTCAAAACAATAAATGCGCTGCCTGCTGGGGCGCTCCAGATCTCGGCTTCTGGAATAGCGCTTACTCGGGTTTCAACATTTGCGGTGCAAAGGTCGACTTCGTCAGCCCGTGTGTCGACGAGGATGCAACGTACTGGCAGGTGCTGAAACTGATTGGCCAATGCACGTCCGACGTGGCCTGCGCCCATGACGTATACATGCGGCAAAGCTTCCTCGCGCCGGGCCGCGCGTTCTGTTGCGGCCCATTTGTCTGACACTCGCATACGGGTCAGCTGCAACTCGACGCGACCACCACAGCATTGCCCGATTTCAGGGCCAAGCGGTACATCCAAATCCTGGTGCAGTGTGCCGTCACGCAGCATGTCCCGCGCGGCATTGATAGCCATGAACTCCAATTGCCCGCCACCAATTGTTCCCCAAAGTGTCTTTGGAGCCACGAACATCTCTGTCCCTTCGTTGCGCGGAGAAGATCCGCGCACGCGGGTAAGCGCAACGCGGATAACGCGACGCTGAGCGGACAGAAATTCGTTCAGGGAACCCGGGGCGGCCATGGCTCAGGAACCTTCTTGCAGTCGTGCGACAGCCATCAGCACACGCTCGGGCGTGGCTGGCGCGTCAAGGCGCGGGCATTCCCGGTAGTCGGCAACCGAGGCCACGGCCATCGACAGCGCCTCGAACACCGAAATTCCCAGCATGAACGGCGGCTCACCAACGGCTTTGGACCGTTTGATGGTCAACTCGCGGTTTTCCGACCAATCGGCAAGGTTCACGTTGAAGATGCGCGGACGGTCGGACGCCAGAGGGATCTTGTATGTCGACGGAGCGTGAGTGCGCAGCCGCCCTGCGTCGTCCCACCAAAGCTCTTCGGTGGTGAGCCATCCCATGCCCTGAATAAAGGCGCCTTCGACCTGACCCTTATCGAGAACGGGGTTCAGCGAGCGCCCGACGTCGTGCAACACATCCGTGCGATCTACCCGGTACTCGCCGGTCAAGGTGTCAATCGTCACTTCCGAGCACGACGCACCATAGGCGTAATAGTAAAACGGGCGGCCTTGTCCCTTGGCCCGATCCCAGTGGATTTTCGGTGTTTTGTAAAACCCGGCTGCCGACAGCTGCACACGCGCCAAATAGGCTTGCTTGATGAACGCGTCGAAGTGCAGGACCTCTTGGCCGATATGCACCTGATTGGCGAGGAAGGCTACTTCCTCAGGGGCGACTTTCCAGTTCTCAGCCGCGAATTTCACCAGGCGTTCTTTAATCTGTTCGACCGCGTTCAACGCGGCCATGCCGTTCAGATCAGTCCCGCTCGACGCTGCAGTGGCCGAGGTGTTGGGAACCTTCTCGGTGGTGGTCTTAGTGATCTTGATCCGGTTGAAGTCGACCTGAAACGCTTCGGCCACGACCTGCGCAACCTTAGTATTGAGGCCTTGCCCCATTTCGGTACCGCCGTGGTTCAGGTGGATCGAGCCGTCGTTGTAAACATGCACCAGCGCACCGGCCTGATTGTACCAAGTCGCCGTGAAGGAAATGCCGAACTTGACGGGTGTCAGCGCGATGCCTTTTTTCAGGATCGGTGATGTCTTGTTGAACGCGATGATGTCCTGACGGCGCTTGCGGTATTCGGACGTCTCTTCCAGCTCTCCGACCAACCGGTCGAGAATGCTGTCTTCGACCTCTTGGTGATACGGTGTTATGTTGCGGTCCGTGGTGCCGTAGAAATTGGCCTTGCGCACATCCAGCGGGTCCTGACCCGTGGCATAGGCAATCTCTTCGATCATCCGCTCTGCCGCGATCACGCCTTGCGGCCCGCCAAATCCGCGGAACGCGGTATTCGACACCGTGTTGGTCTTCATCGGATGGCTGTTCAGGCGCACATTCGGATAGAAATAGGCGTTGTCCGCATGGAAAAGCGCCCGGTCGGTCACAGGGCCCGACAGGTCCGCCGAAAAGCCGCAGCGCGCAGCAAAGCTGCCTTCGACTGCCTGAATGCGGCCATCGTCGTCAAAGGCGACATCATAATCGATCACAAAGTCATGGCGTTTACCGGTTGCCGTCATGTCCTGATCCCGGTCGGGGCGGATTTTCACGGCGCGGTTCCACTTTTTGGCAGCCATGGCGACAACGGCGCAGAAAAGGTTCATCTGGCTTTCTTTGCCGCCAAATCCACCGCCCATGCGGCGCACATTGACCACTACGGCGTTGGACGGCACCCCAAGAACATGGGCCACCATATGCTGCGCCTCAGACGGGTGCTGCGTCGAGCAATGTACGACCACATCATCGTCTTCGCCCGGAATGGCAATGGCGATGTGCCCTTCGAGGTACATGTGATCCTGACCGCCGACATTCATCCGGCCCTTGATCCGGTTCGGTGCGGTCGCCTGTGCTGGGGCAACGTCACCGCGCTCAAGCTTGAGCGGTGCTGTGACATGCGGGTATCCGGCTTCCTGCGCGGCGATAGGGTCCAACGCATGGGGCAGTGTTTCGTATTCAATCTTCGCCAATTCCGCAGCGCGGCGCGCGATGTCGCGGGTTTCGGCAACCACAGCAAACAGAGGTTGTCCGTGAAACTGAATAGCGTCAGTCGGGAAAACCGGTTCGTCGTTCAGGTGTGTTGGGCTGATGTCATTGGCCCCAGGTACATCGTCAGCGGTCAGGACACCCACGACTCCGGGCGTGGCCAGCACTTCAGTGAAGTCGATGCCCATCAGTTTGGCATGCGCGACGTCGGACACACCAAGATATGCGTGCAAGGTGCCTTCGGGCTGAGCAATATCGTCAGTGTAATCAGCCCGTCCTGTGACATGCTTGATTGCGCTGTCGTGGTTCACGTTGGTGTGGGCCGCCCCGATGATGGAAACGTTGTCTTTCATTTTGTCGTCTCCTAATTAGGCGCAAGCCAGTTGAACGGGGGTGTCGGTTTGGGTGTCATTTTCGAGGAAGAACCGGCGCAGCAGGTTCTGAGCGGTCAGCATTCGATAGTCAGACGATGCACGCCAATCGGTCAGAGGCGCGAAATCCTGCGCCAGCGCGACAGCGGCGGCTTCAAAGGTTTCACGCGCCCAGGGTTGGCCGTTCAGCGACGCCTCGGCAGCCGATGCACGCTTGGGCGTGGCAGCCATGCCGCCGAATGCGATGCGCGCATTGCTGATGGAGCCATTTGTGACTGTCATGTGGATGCCGGCAGCTACGGACGAGATGTCCTCGTCGCGACGCTTGGAAATCTTATAGGCCGCGTCCAGATCGTTGGACCCGGGCAGGGGGACACGGATACTTTCGACGAACTCATCGGGTTGGCGGTCTTGCTTTCCGTAGTCGATGAAGAAATCACCCAAAGGCAGTGTCCGGCTTTCGGAACCGCGCCGCAGCGTGATTTCTGCGCCGAGCGCAATGAGAACCGGTGGCGTATCCCCGATGGGGGAACCGTTGGCGATGTTTCCGCCGACAGTTCCCATATTCCGCACCTGCCACCCTGCGATGCGATCCCAGTAGGAGGACAGGTGTGGCAAGTGCTCTGACAGGAGTTCTTGGCAATCGGTGTAGCTAGCGCCAGCACCGATCAGGAGGAGGGAACCCTGTTTCTTGACTGATTTCAGATCTTCGAGATGACCAGTGAAAATTGCTGGCCCAATGTTGCGCAGGAATTTGGTGACCCAAAGGCCTACATCCGTGGCCCCGGCGACAATTGTGGCCTTGGGATATGTCTGCAAACACTCGGCAAGATCATCAACACTGGACGGGATAATGCTCAGGTTGTCCTCTGGTCCGGACACCACGCGCCGACCATCTTTGAGGGCGGCCAGACGCACCGTCATGGTTTCACGTTCGGTGTTCAGGTGGTCCGACGCAGGGGTGCCATAGCGGCTGACGGCAACGGCCGCCCGGATGATCGGTTCATACCCGGTGCAGCGGCACAGGTTGCCCTGCAACGCGGTTTCGACCTGCGCCTCCGTTGGCTCGGGTGTTTGCATCCAAAGCGCATAAAGCGCCATGACGAAACCCGGTGTGCAGAAACCGCACTG
This sequence comes from Ruegeria sp. SCP11, assembly GCF_040329455.1. Lineage (NCBI taxonomy): Bacteria > Pseudomonadati > Pseudomonadota > Alphaproteobacteria > Rhodobacterales > Roseobacteraceae > Ruegeria > Ruegeria sp. SCP11. The sequence goes on from NZ_JBDZYG010000010.1 coordinate 190,128, forward strand.
GCTGCCGTGATGATCGATCATAGCCTGCTGAACCGGGTGCAGACGACCATCAGGGCCGGACAGGTGTTCGACCGTCACAACATGACATCCGTCAACAGAAGCAAGGAATCGAATGCAGGCATTCACTGGAACGTAGATCAGGCCGGCATCGCCGAGGCGACCCACAAGTACAGTGCACGCTCCGCAGTCGCCTTCGGCGCAGCCTTCTTTCGTTCCTGTCAGTCGGCGCTCCAATCGCAGGAAGTCCAGAAGTGTCTGATCTGCTGCGACGCTTGGAACGGACACATCCCTGCCATTAAGGACAAATCGGATGTCGGTGCGATGCGTCATGGTATTCTCCCTCTAACCCTGCCTTCCGGTGGGTGATCGGGGTGACCATAGAAGTAACAATTGAGCCTGAAAATCATCGGAAACGACAAATACTTTCAACAGAACGTTGAAAAAGAAATAACCATGGCGCAGTCTTTCCGGATCGGGAGGATTGAATGTCATATATCGAAAGCCTGCGGGTCTTTGTCAGAGTAATGGAGCTGGGCAGCATAACGTCCGGGGGGCGCGATCTAAGGTTAACTCCGGCGGTGGCCAGTAAACGCTTGAAGGAGCTGGAAAACCATCTAGGCGTTCGCCTTTTCAACAGAACAACCCGATCAATGACGCCGACCGAAGTGGGAATGGTTTTTTACGATGAAGCTAAGGCCGTTCTACTGGCACTCGACCACGCTGAAGCGCGTGTGGCAAGTTTTTCAGACGCCCCCAGAGGTGCAATCCGCATTACCGCGCCGCTGGGTGTTGGGCGGAGAATTGTTGCACCACTGGTTCCGGAATTCTCGGATCGCTACCCGGAAACAGAGATTCGCATGCGTCTCTCCGACCGCAAGGTGGACATTCTTGCCGATGGCCTGGACATCGCATTTTTTGTCGGAGAGCCTGGGGACTCTACGATGAAGCTACGAAAGTTTGCGGATTGTGATCGCGTGTTGTGTGCTTCGCCGGAATACTTGTCAAAATTTGGTGCGCCCAGTACGCCGGATGACTTGCTGCACACGCCCCACAACTGTCTCTTGCTGCGCTATCCCAGATCACCCGAATACTTCTGGACGCTCTTCACCGACATGGGCCCGCGAAAACTCGAAGTGCGGGGCAAGTACGATGCGGACGACGGTGATGTGCTGACTGATTGGGCATTGGCGGGTAGGGGGATCGTCAACAAGCCGCGCTTTGACGTGCGGGAGTATCTTGAGGATGGCCGGTTGGTGGAAGTTCTGCCCGAGACACCCCCATTACCGACGATTTTTGGGTGTCTTTATCCGCACAAAAAGCTCCAGGACCCAAAGATTCGTCTGTTCGTCGAACATATTGCGCAACACAGCAAACGCTTTTTTACTTAGTCATATGAAGCAAAAAACTGGGCGTATAAGCCCAGTTTACCAGCCGCCATCATTTTGGCACGCGTCTATTGTTCCCGAACCTCACGCACCCATGCGATGATTGTCTGGCGCGCCTCTTCATCCATTTGAACTGCCGATGGTGGCGGCATTGCGTGGCTGATCCCGGCCTGCAAATAAATCTGATCGGCCTGACGGGCGACGTCTCCGGGTGTTTCAAGATAGACCTTTTTCGGGGCCCATTTCATGGTGCCATAAACAGGCTCGCGGGCGTGGCACATGGAGCAATTGCCAAGAACCGTGTCATAAGCTTCCTCAAACCCGGCGGCTGACGCATATTTCTGTTCGTATGGCGTCAGCTCACGTGCTTCTGCGTCTTCCCAAGTCTCACCGTTTCTGACGGATGAAAGCCAAGCGATCACAACCATGAGAATAACGGTGACTCCCCAGGTCCAGTGCGGGCCCTTTCCGGTTGCGTGCATCGTGTTGAAGTAGTGCCGAATGGTCACGCCTGTCAGGAAGATAAGGCTGGCGATGATCCACGAGTACTCTGTTCCGAAGGCCAGCGGGTAGTGGTTCGACAGCATCAGGAATACGACCGGTAAGGTCAGATAGTTGTTGTGCGTAGAGCGCACCTTGGCGATCTTCCCATATTTGGCGTCGGGCGTCCGACCCGCCTTAAGATCTTCCACCACGATGCGCTGGTTTGGCATAATCTGGAAGAATACGTTGGCCGTCATAATCGTCGCGGTGAACGCGCCAAGGTGCAAAAGCGCAGCACGACCAGTGAATATCTGGTTGTAGCCCCAGGACATGATCACAAGGATTACAAACAACAGCAGCATCAGAACGGTCGGGTGATCGCTCAGTTTCGATTTGCACATCTGATCGTAGAGCAACCAACCGATGGTCAGTGAACCGCCAGAGATCAGGATACCCTGCCACAGCGCAAGATCCACTTTGGTTGGATCGAGCAGGAACAGCTCACCGCCAACCCAGTAGATGATCATTAGCAACGCCGCGCCTGAGAGCCATGTCGTATAGCTTTGCCATTTGTGCCACGTAAGGTGCTCGGGCATCCGGGCGGGCGCCACAAGATATTTGACGGTGTGGTAGAACCCGCCTCCATGCACTTCCCATTCTTCGCCGTATGCCCCATCTGGCAGGGCGGGGTTCGGCTTCAACATGAGGTCAAGCGCGATAAAGTAGAATGATGCCCCAATCCAGGCCATCGCGGTGATCACATGTAGCCAGCGGACGGAAAAAGCGATCCACTCCCATATAACGGCCAAGTCGTACATGGCTTTGCTCCTTAGATTCTATAGTTCCTGGCACTCTATGCGAGGCTGCTTTATTCTGGTATTGCTGGCAAAGACCAAGCAGTATCAAAAAATGCAAAAAAATGTCTTACCTTGATAACATCAGAACCTTTGTCCGGGTGTATGAACTGGGCAGCATGTCTGCCGCAGGTCGTGATTTGCGGGTTTCTCCGGCAGTAACTTCGGCGCGAATTTCACAACTCGAAGAGCACCTTGGCGTGCGATTGTTTCAGCGCACTACGCGCAGCCTCACTCCCACAGAGCAAGGAAAATCTTTCTATGGGGGGGCGGCTGAAATCCTTGAAGCGGTCGAAAGGGCCGAAGCTCAAATTGTAAACATTACAGAGAACCTGAAAGGCTCACTCTACGTTGCTGCACCATTGGGAGTAGGCAGGCGATTGATCGCGCCCCAAGTGCCAAAGTTTCTCGCTGAATACCCTGAGGTTAACGTTCGACTGCGGTTGACTGATCGAAAGGTGGATCTGACGACCGAAGGCCTGGATCTGGCGTTTTTCCTGGGTCAGCCCGAGGACAGCAATTTACGCATCCGAAAAATAGCAGATGTTGAGAGGGTTCTTTGTGCATCCCCGAAATACATCAAAAAACGAGGGATGCCCACAAGCGGCGACGACATCATTGCTGATGCGCATGAATGCCTCAGTTTACGCTTTCCTGGTGCGACCGAATTCCAGTGGCTGTTGAGAACAGACACAGGACCAAAACGATTTCGCGTCTCTGGACGCTACGAGTCAGACGACGGTGACGTGCTAACTGATTGGGCCCTAGCCGGTCATGGTATCGCCCTGAAGCCGATATTCGAGGTTGCTCAGCATCTCGGGGCCGGAACTTTGGTTCCGGTGGCAGAACAAACACCTCCGGAACCGATACAGATGGCATGTCTGTTTACGCACCGACGTATGCAGGATCCGAAAACGCGTCTCTTCATGGAGTTCATGATAGATCGCATCGGATCAACGATTGCTGCGACAAATACGTCTCGCTCGGTTGCTTAGCTACCGCGATAGGTGGAGTAACCAAAGGGCGAGAGCAGCAGCGGGACGTGGTAGTGCGAGTGCTCGGACATCCCGAAGCGGATTGGAATCACATCAAGAAAACGTGGGTCTTCCGGCGGGGTGCCAGAGGCATCGAGGTATTCTCCCGCGTAGAAGATCAGTTCGTATTCGCCCAGTGAAAACTCGGCTTCGCGCAGAATCTGTTCGTTGGTACGACCATCATCGTTTGTGAAAAGAGTTTTCAGCAACGTGCGATCTGTGCCTTCAATTCGAAACAGTTCGATTTTCAATCCTTCGGCGGGCAACCCACGAGCCGTATCCAGCACATGTGTTGTAAGATAACCGGTCATTTGTGCCTCTCCTCAAGTTTTCAAGTTTTTTAATCTGATTTCGTCACAGGAGGCAAAGGCAGTCTGCCCAAAGGCTCCTTCGCATATTTTTTGAAAAACATCGGCGATTATCTGGGTTATTCATCATTTCAAGAAGAAGGAAAGTGACGTGACGCGTTATCCAAGAGACATGACCGGCTATGGCCGGCAAATGCCGACGGCGAACTGGCCGAACGGGGCGAAGATCGCGGTTCAGATCGTTTTGAACTACGAAGAAGGCGGCGAAAACAACGTTTTGCACGGTGACGCGGCCTCTGAGGCGTTTTTGTCCGAAATCACAGGTGCCGCCCCGTGGCCGGGGCAAAGGCATTGGAATATGGAATCCATTTACGAGTATGGCAGCCGAGCCGGCTTCTGGCGGGTGCATCACCTTTTGAAAGACCTGCCTGTGACAGTTTACGGCGTTGCAACTGCCTTGGCGCGCGCACCGCAGCAGGTAGCGGCGATGAAGCAAGCCGGGTGGGAGATTGCCAGCCATGGTCTGAAATGGATCGAACACAAGGACATGGATCCGGAAGAAGAGCGGGCTCAGATTCGTAACGCGATCCAGCTTCATACCGAGGTCACGGGCCAGCCGCCACGTGGCTGGTACACAGGACGCTGCTCGATGAGCACTATCGATCTGGCGGCTGAAGAAGGCGATTTCGCCTATATCGCCGACAGCTATGCCGACGATCTGCCTTATTGGACAAAGGCTGGCGGCAAAGATCAGTTAATTGTGCCCTACACGATGGACTGCAATGACATGCGCTTTGCGATCCAGGCGGGTTACACCAATGGCGAGCAGTTCGAGAGCTATCTGAAAGACAGCTTCGACTTGCTGTATGCCGAGGGCGAGGCTGGTGCGCCTAAAATGCTGTCGATTGGCCTGCACTGCAGGTTGATTGGCCGCCCGGGTCGCACGATGGCGCTGAAGCGCGCGCTGGAACATTTTAAAAAACATGACGGTGTCTGGTTCGCTACGCGTAAACAGATCGCTGATCACTGGGCTAAGGAGCACCCACCAATGCAACGTCTGACCCCGTCCGAAATGGATCAGTCAACCTTTGTCACTGAATTCGGCGGTGTGTTTGAACACAGCCCATGGATTGCTGAAGGTGCGTTTAATTTGGAACTTGGCCCAACGCATGACAATGCCGACGGTGTCCACAATGCGCTGGCGCGGGTATTCCGATCCGCAACTGCGGAACAACGCCTCGGTGTCCTGACCGCTCACCCGGATCTGGCAGGCAAGCTTGCCGCGGCTGGGCGCCTGACAAAGGAAAGTACCGCTGAGCAGGCAGGGGCGGGTCTGGATATGCTGACGGATGAAGAGCGCGCAACCTTCACGTCGTTGAACGAGGCCTACACATCCAAATTCGGTTTCCCTTTCATCATCGCGGTCAAGGACAACACGAAAGCCAGTATTCTGGAAGCCTTTCACCACCGCATCAACAGCGATCGCGACACCGAATTTGCAGAGGCTTGCCGCCAGGTTGAACGGATCGCCGAGTTGCGCCTGATAGAGAAGTTCGCGGCATGACGGCTGGGTTGAAACTCCGGCCTCTGACTGCGGAGGCCTTTGCGCCGTTTGGTGATGTGATCGAAGTGTCTGGCGACGTAGACAAATACATCAACCAAGGCAAATGCGCGCGATATCACGACCGGGCTGTGTTGGATTTCCATGATGGGCGAGCGGGAATCAGCGTATTTCAGTCAGAGGCTTTCAACCTGCCCATAAAACTGGAAATGGTGGAGCGTCACCCGGATGGCAGTCAGGCGTTCCTGCCTTTGTCGGACAAACCCTTTGTTGTAGTTGTGGCACCCGACGAAGACGGGACGCCGGGACAACCCATCGCTTTCAAAACCGCACCGGGGCAAGGCGTGAATTATCACCGCAATACATGGCATGGAGTACTGACCCCACTTCATACTCCCGGCCTTTTTGCGGTGGTGGATCGAATAGGAACCGGACCCAACCTCGAAGAGCATTGGTTCGAGGAGGCCTTTACTATCACGGAATGAGGAACGTCGCCGAAAGAGGAGCCGGTCGACGTATCTCGAGGGAAGAAAGACACAATCTCAGATGCATCCATCGGAACGCCGGAACAGCTCCGCGATCCGATTTACTCGCCGCCGCTTCTGAAAGCCGTACCATTGGGAATTCAGCATGTGCTGGCGACGTTCGTTTCCAACGTCACGTCAGCAATTTTTCGTGTGCGGTGCAGCCGGTTTTGGATTCGGATCGAATAGGGGTTATCGTAACGAAGCTGCGGTATATTGCATAAGCAAGTGATTGTTATTGAATTGTTTTTGCCGCAACACTTCGGTTAAGCTTTTGATTGTATTGTATCAGGTCCTCAGTGGCGTTCATTTGATGCATTCTGTGGATCTGCTCCTTTATTCTGACCCGGATATTTTTGCTGCTCAAGATTGAAGGTGATCGTACCTTTGAGATTGATATGAGCGTGCGCGATCGGGGCGATGTGGCGCATATGGTTTTTCGGTCGGCCCCAATCGGGGCGTTTGAAAACCTGCTCATATTGATGCGCGTTCCAGGCAATGACAATGTTGGTGAGTAGTGTGAGGGCGCCGGAGATCGCTGTCATTTGCTCGCGCGTTCGGCCCCTTCGCGGTGAGATCGGGCCATTGTGGATGGCGCGTTGCAGCGTGTGCATGGATTCGACCTGGCTTAGGAGCCTCTGGATTTCCTGCCGGAAGGCAGGCCGCCCAAAATAGTCACACAGGAACACTGATCTCTGGAGTTTTCAAGGGTCTCGCCGGCCTTGTAAACCGACATGCCGATTGACGCGGAACTGTGATGCTCTACCGCCCAGACAGCACTGCACCATCCGGCTTGAGTTGAGGCGGCGAGCCTCAGCAGACCGTCCCAGCCAAGGGCGATTGCCCGTCTCGACAAAGTTCGAGAGACGATGGGTTCGAGCGATTCCGGAACTTTGGTATCCTTAAAGACATAGAGTTTTCGATCTGCTAAACGCGCCAGTCTAGGGCGGATATCAGACCCCAAAAGCTTGCCCAGGCCCATCGAGAAATGGGTCACACCATGGGTATCGACGGCGACTTTCTCGAGACTTCCACCGTCGTGGCGTAGTGCGCCTTCCAGCGCCGCACCGGCCTGTCTCTGGTTCAACACGAGAGGCTGATCGTGGATCAATGTCCACTGATCAGAAAGGTGGGCATAAGTTCCCATGGCTGGCGTCTTGCGTCGCGGGTCGGAGCGGGCAGACCACAGCGTGCGCGTCGCATCAAGGCTCATCATATCCGCAGACGCGGTCATACCCCCGCCCCAGGCTTGGGTGACATCAAGCTTTGCGGTGAAGGCTGCGAGGACGTCATTTGCTTCCCTTAGTCGTCCCGATGCTTCCAGCTTGCGCATCATCTGACCGACACTCTCGGCACTGACATTCGCCACCATCCGCTCGATGTCGGCGGGTGTGAGATCAGACCCGAGCGCTAGGATTGCGGCGGAAGCGACCCCGATGTTTCTCCCATATATCATTTGGGATCAGATGCTTGTCGAGATCACGGTGGTCACAACTGTGAGGGATACTGGCCTACCCGTTGCGCAGGCTTCGTTTGATCAGCAATACGGTTGCCACCGTCCAGGAGCTATGCGCCACTTTGCGATCGCCATCTGAAACGAACTCCTCCCAGGCGCGTTGCCATGGCGCGCGTGATCGGCCGCCGTTCCGAACGGAAAGGCTTGATCAAAGCTACAAGACTTGCGCGAAGCGAATCACGCGTTAGGTCCTCGTTCTGAACCAGCCCATCAATCTGCGCAACCAACGCCTGCAAGGGTGATGCCTGCCGTGCCACGGTGCGGATTGCTCGGTCGCGCGCGCGGCGGATGATGTCATTGACCAGATGATTGAAGAGGTCGATCGCACCGTCGGTCAGCACCTCCAGCCTATGCTTCAAAAAACAGGCTAGCTCTATTGTTCGCTGAGGCTCAGCGATCCGTTCGAGGTTGGACGTCTTGCGCAATGTGACCCGTCTGGCAAGACGTGTTACTTCAGCATCGGACAAGTCCAATGACAAACGATCAGCAACGATGCCCCGCAGAAACGCGATTTTGGCCGCCTGGGCTTCCAGTGCCGGAATGCTTTTGCGGGGGGTCCGGCCAACAACCACTCAAATCGCCTCAAACACGGCTCAAGATCGACAGCCAGATCTTCAATCCATTGGCGCGATTTCGATCCTTCATCGCCATTAATCAAGGCTGCCAGCTTCTTTTCCCGCCGCTCCACCTCGCGCCGGACAAGACTGCGAATGTCGCGGGCCGGGAATACAACATACTTCCGCGCATGCAGCCATCGCATGACCTTGCCCCGGAGCACGTCCGCTGCTGTTGTTGCCAAGACTTCCTGCCGGAGATACTGCAGCAGGCCAAACGGGGCACCGGTGTCGGCCCCGCGAAACCCGGCCAGTTCAACACCCATTTTGCGATGCCTAATCAACCTGGACCTGTCCCGGTATAGTGACCGCAATGACGCAAGACTCGGCGACGGCACATCCAACTGACCCGCAACATGAACAAGCACCGCCTGCGGAACCAGATTCGTTGAAAGTTCCGCACGACCGGTCATCTTCACAACGCTCAGATGCGGGGCAAGACCAAGCCGGTTGAGCCTCCCACGGCGATCGCAAACGGTGGAAATTTCTTCAGGACTCAGAGTAGAAAACAAATCAATCTCAAGCTCGCTCAAAGGGCTCGAAAACGCACGCGCACCAATCCTGGCATCCTCAAGAATCATCACTCTCCTCCAAAATGAGGAAAATATGGACCTAACCCACCTCAAGGGCCAGATTCAATAAAATCAATAACTTAACTAATTCATTGCAACGAAAACCAAACAAAACAATCACTTGCTTATGCAACATACCGTAGCTTCGTTACGAGAACCCCATATTGGGCTCGATGTAAACATTTGCGGTACTCCGCGTGAACTCACGCAATGCGGAAAAAGCGGCCCTTCGTTACACTTGTCACAATAACCGCTTTCAGTTAGCTCGGCAAAAAACAATCGTTATCGCCGAGCCAGAAACGTATGGATTTTGATACATTAGCGGCTTTCTGGCCAACCGAGATCAGAGCGCGCGCCGCGTTCGCAGTCTTCGAGGCTGGCATAGTAGCCTGACATTTCTGGGCAAGACCAATAACCTCCATCGGGGTAGAACAGTAGCTTGTCTTCGCCAACCTCCGTCCAAACCTTTTCGTTGTTGCGAAAGAGCTTGCGGCCGAGGCTCAAGCGCATCTCGACGTTGCGTGTTCCATCCTCTTCTTTTCTACGACGCAGATTTGCATGTCTCCAGTCCAACAGAACTGCACCATGAGCGCCTTCTAAATCTGAGCGATGTGGTCTGTGGCACAAACCCACTGCCAAAACCCTTTCGCTTAATACGGTCGTTTTCGCCTGTATCCGGGTCCACATCATCGACGGACGGACGGCACCTGGATGGTCCGCTATGACCTGCATCCCTTCGCGGATCGCGATTGCGGCGATTCTGGCGACAATGCACAAAAAACCGGGGAAAAATCAGAAAGCGGAAACAATTCCCAAAGCAAGCCGCATTCTTGCCACAAAAAATGGTCAGACACTGGATAATTTTCCGTTTATAACGAGATATCATGAAACTGATTGTTCAAATTCCCGCGTTGAATGAAGAGGAAACCCTCGCCACCGCCATCAGGGCCATTCCCCGCGACATTCCCAGCATCTCAAGTGTCGAGATTCTGGTCATCGATGACGGGTCCACTGACCGCACGGTCGAAGTCGCGAAAGAGGCGGGTGCAGATCATATCCTGCGCATGCCAAGCAACGTGGGCCTAGCGCGCGCCTTTACCGCAGGGATCGAAGAGGCGCTGTCGCTTGGCGCGGACATCATCGTCAACACGGATGCCGACAATCAATACTGCGCGGATGACATCCCGTCTCTGATCCAGCCGGTTCTCGATCGCCAGGCACAGATCGTCGTAGGCGCACGCCCGATCACCAAGATCGAAAGCTTTTCGCCCCTCAAAAAGGTGTTGCAAAGACTGGGAAGCTGGGCTGTCCGGCAGGCCAGCGGCTCTACTATTCCTGACGCCCCGTCTGGCTTTCGCGCCTATGCACGCGACGCGGCGGCGCGGCTTTGCGTGATCAATACCTATACCTATACGCTAGAAACTATCATTCAGGCCGGGCGAAAGCGTATTCCGATGACATCGGTGCCCGTGCGCGTCAACACGGTGACGCGCCCCTCACGGTTGTTTTCGGGCATGCTCGAATACATTCTGCGCTCTGCCAAGACGATCCTGCGCGTCTTCGTCATCTATGCGCCGCTTAGGTTCTTTTCCACGATCGCCGCAGTCGTAGCGCTGCCCGCTCTGATCGTCATCAGCCGGTTCTTAATCCTTTATGTCAGCGGCGACGGGACCGGTCACATTCAGTCGCTGATCCTTGCTGCAGCCCTTCTGGCCATGTCGGCGGTGTTTCTGGCGGTCGGCGTGCTTGCAGATCTGATTTCGGCGAACCGGAGCCTGCTGGAAGACATCCGCGCCCGGGAACTTCTTCGAGCGCCGCGCAATAGCAGCGATGCGGTTCCGATCCGCATAGCCGAGTTGACCGATGCATCCTGATGCAACGCTGTCGGGCGCCGCGCCAGAGCCCAACCGATCCGACATGCTGACTTCATCGGGGGTGGTACGGGGCGCAATCCTGGTCGGATTTGCGCTTCTCGTGGTCCTGAGCTGGACACGGAACGTCAACTGGGACGAATTCTATTTTCTCTCGCTGATCCATGACAATCTCGCCGGTCGCCTCGAAACCCCGATGCAGACCTTCCATGTGCATGCCTTCGGTTGGCTTGCGCATGTGCCAGGCAACGAGATGATGCAGATTTTCGTGGCCCGGCTGTGCATGACCGGGCTTTTCACCTGGACCGCCTGGTCTATTCACCGGATCGCGACGCACCTTTGCGACCGCCGCGCGGCGGATATCGCCGTTCTGGCATTCCTAACTTCGGGTTTCGCACTGGCCCATGGCACCAGCTTTCGCGCCGACCCAATCGCTGCGGCCTGTCTGATGGGAGCGCTCTCGATTATGATGACAGGGCGCATGTCGCTTTGGCAGATAATCACAGTCGCGATTTTGAGCGCGCTTGCCCTTCTGGTGACGATCAAGGCAGCGCTTTATCTTCCGGCGTTTCTGGGTGCTTTGGTCTGGCGGTCGGATCGTATCGCCGTCGCTGGCCGGATCGTGTTGGCTGGCATGATCGCTCTGGCTATCACGGCAGGTCTGTTCGCACTTCATGTCTCCGCACTGCCCGCGCCACCCGAGGCAAGCACCGTGGACAACGCCAGCGCCGCCGCCAGCAAGACATTGGTGCAATCGGGATTTTTCCCTCGGTCCGAGACAGCGCTTTTGTGGGCGGTCCTGTCGCTTGGCCCCATCACGCTGGCAGCCATCGGAATGCTGCGCGCCGGAAGCCTGCGACGGGGTATCATGCTTGTGTCCTTTGCATTACCGCTTCTCGCGTCAGTGATTTTCTATCGCAATGCATTTCCGTATTTCTTCCCTTATATCGTGCCGCCCCTGATGGTGGTCGTCGCCTTCGGGGCCATGCGCGTCGGGCGTGGTCCGCTTCTGGCAAGTATCATCGCCCTTTCGCTGGTAAGTGGCACCTGGCAGGGCATGAAGGCGCTTGGCGAGAATGCCGGGCTGCAGCGTGCGACCATTGCCGAGGTCCATCGCCTGTTTCCCGAGCCCGTCCACTACATCGATCACAATGCGATGATCTCGACCTTCCCGCGTGAGCTCTTCTTTATGTCGAGCTGGGGAATCGAGAGCTATCATGGCGTGGGCGAACCGGTCATGGCCGCCTATCTCGAAAAGCACGCGCCGCCGCTTCTGCTGACCAATCGCTGGGCGCTTCATCAAACGATGACCGCATCTGAAATAACCGATCTTCCCTACACGCTTTTGCCCGATGACCAGGCCGTATTGAGGGCATCTTACGTTCATTACTCCGGTACCATATGGCTTGCAGGTCTGGAGATGACGCTTGGGTCCGAAACGACGGCTCACGCGCTGCCTATCCCGGGGCGATATCGTCTGGAAAGCCCGGTTGCGTTGATAATCGACGGCAGGCGCGTGTCGGGCGGAGACATCATCGAGGGGAGCGGAGTGGTCACGATAAGCGGCCCTGTTGGCACTGAGGTTCGCCTGATCTGGCATACGGACGCGGTTCAGGACGAAGGCGCGCTGCCCCACGGCTGGCTTTATGCCGGGTTCTGGCGGCTTTGACGGCTAGGCAAGGGCGCGGTGCAATCTTTGCGTGGCGCGCCAGAGGTTGAGCGAACGCAGCATGCCACGAGCTTCGAATCTCAAGGCCGGGACAATGATGGCAACGCCAAGGGCGGTGGCGAGGAATGTTGCGACCGTGGCCCAGGCCGCACCGATGCCGCCGAAATGCAGGATGAGCACGAGGTTCAAACCGATGTTCAACGCGGCCCCACAAAGCGCGATAACCGGTGTGAGCAGTATTGACGCCGCGCCAGAAGCACCTTTTCCCGCGCAACGCCCCAACTATAGAAGGGCAGGCCCAGAATGAGAACGAGAGTAGGCCAGAGGCCATGCGCAAAAGCGGGCCCGAAGATCGCGGCAACGGCAGGCGTCATCGCGTTGTAAAGACGCTGGCCCTGTTCTGGAAGCGTGCCGCGCGCCTCGGCGCGGATGATGCTCGTGCCAAGCGCCATCGGCACCACCAGCGCCACTTCCGATACACGCACCGCAAGCCCGTAGCGACCAAGCTCATCGGCAGTGGCCATCTGGCCCAGCATGACCTGATCAATGCGCATGTAAGTGCTGCCGTCTATCGGAACTCAAGAAAAGTCCGACTGCGGTCATAGACGACGCTCAGGATGGTGCCGTCGCAGTATTAAACCATAACCGGGTGATGGCGTACTTCGTGCCAGCGGACACCTATGAGGCGATGCTGGATCGTTTAGACGACCTTGACCTTCTGGAGACCGCTCGAATGCGCGCTAACGAGCAGCCGGCAAGTGTGAGCTTTGACGAGCTCTGAAGCCAAGTCATATCTTTCTGGCAGCATGAATGCTGGTGACTGCGGCACTTTACTCTAGGGCGCTTCAACTCAAAGCAGACGTTGGCCACATTTGCTGCCCGTCAAAGGAGACGTTCGCTGCTCTAGCATGATCTAGCTTCGCGCGAACTGAAACATCACGGAGTAAGCTGATATTTGATCGAGGGGCCGCTGGCTCGATCGGAGGCCAGCTCTCATTCCAACATTTGGTTCGCGGCCGCCTGAAATGCAGGCATTGCAATTTCTATCATTTCGTCAGTGGCTGTAAGGCAAATGCGAAAATCCATTGGCCGGTCGAAAACTGTTCCTGGCATTACATAGACGCCATGCTTTTGAAGATATTCAGCAAAGGCGTCGCTATCACCTCCCGGGGCCCGCCCCCATAGATAAAAGGTGCCTTCTGGCTTTGTCATTCTGTATCCCCATTGGCCCAAAGCACCAAGCATACGTTCACGTCGGCGAGCCAGGGCGGCAATGTCGATTGAGACGTTTTCAAGATCCGGCAGCGCATAGATCAATGGAGCATCCGGAACATTCCAACCATCCGCCATCTGCACGGCAAACTGCAAAGTTTGAAGCTCTTTGCGTTCCGCTGCAGGCAAGGTCGGAGAGATCGCGAGATAGCCAAGGCGCAGACCGGGTGCGAGAAGAAATTTCTCATAGGAATATTCGATCAGAGTGTGTGGATAGACAGCGGCCGGTGTCGTAAAACCAAACCCGTCAAACCGAATACGGCGGTAGGGTTCGTCAGACAATATCCAAATTCGATGGCCGACCTCAGTTGACTTAGCCTCGAGCAGGTCGGCAAGCTTTTGCAGATCAGAACGTGAGTAAATACGACCTGTCGGTTTGTGAGGCGTATTAACAACTACGATCTTGGTCCGCGGGGTGATGGCACTGGCAATAGCCTCTAGGTCAAGGTCAAAACTGCTAGGATCTAGAGGCACCTGCACCTCTTTGGCGTCGGCTGCGGCAAGCATCGGTCCGTAGCAGAACCAGCCCGGCAGAGTCACGATGCATTCGTCTCCGGGCTCAAGAAGCATGGTGAAACACATCTTGATGGCCCAAAAGCGCCTTTCGTCAGCGCGATGTCTTCCGCCTCGAACGGAAGCCCCAACTCCTGGGACAAGGCGTCCGCCAGAAGCGCGCACGGGTCCGCTTCGTTGGTCTTATACGCGAACCAGTCCACGCTCTGAGGTTCAGCGTGCGTTTTCAGCGCATCGACGACACTGGGCAAAGGCATTTCGTGCGGATTGCCAAACGTGAAATCTGCGACAGCTGGCGTTTCTTTGACTGCGGCATTGTAGGTTGTAAAGAAGGTTTCGACTTTCTGGATGGAATGCGCAGCAGTGTTTGCACGGCGGGCAGTCATGGACATTGAACTCTCCTAAAAAGATGTCGGCCCTGCGAGTACAGAACGAAAACTGTATTATCGAATAGAATATAGATACCCGATCCACAGCATTTTGCAGCCTTTTTCACGATTTGACTTATGAAACGTCAAAGCCCTCGCCGTGAAACTATTTCCGATTTGTCTAGGACCCGACATCCATACACCTACTCGCCCTTCACCTTGACGTACGTTTCATCCATTCTCCACGAACGGTCGCACGGTCCCTTGCGACGACGCGCTCCTCCTGCGATTGCGCCTGCATGCCGTGTCTCAAAGCGGTTCAGCTCGGTGTGAATCGCCGCAACCCTTCGCTCGTGCATGATCTCTTCCAGATCGCGATAGGACACACCGTAACGGACATACAAGAATGCCGCGAATAGGCTCACATCCTTCGGGTGCTGTGCGGCTTGGAGTGAAAACCTGAACGACCTGCGACCAGCAATACCGATAGCCGTTGGCTCGCTACATTGGTAACCGTCAACGGTCTAAAACTTTGCAGCATATCCAATGTTTAGACCGGAAGCCAAGGTTTGTCAGTCTTGAACTAGATGGAGTTTGGCCCGTATGGCAACCTTGCAACCGCATCCCACTACAAGCTCCACGTTCCTTAAACCCTCAAACCAAAAAACAACTGCACCGAAGTTTGCGGTTCTCTAGACAGGGTGCACTCGCATCACATTGAAGCAGCGTTCGGGAAGTATATCGCAACTGCCCCCTGAAGGTCGTCATTGGATTCAAAATGAGCGCTTAAGTAATTGGCAAGGGCCAGACTTTGGAACTCTTCCTGTATAAATCTCAAGGTTTTTTCAGAGATAGGAAAATGAAACTCTTGCAAGCAACCTGAAAAAGCATCGGCCCCCGTAATTCCAGAATTAATCATTTCGAAAATCATATCGTCAGCCGCGCAATGGGGCATATCGATTTCACTTTCGAGCACTTTACGCTTTTTTTTATGTGAAAACCCAGTGATCTTAACTCTAACGTTTGAAGTCTGTTTCATAACATTCTGCTTTTATTTTTTGCCCAGCAGGCTCTCGAAGTCGGGAACCTACCGCGTCAAGGCTGGTCTGCTCTCCCCTAGCACCATCCGATGGTGCGCCATTTAGTGCTGTGCTGCAAGGAGGCGCTGGCGCCTTTTGGCTCTCAACAACTATGCTTCGTTGCAAGAAAGCGCAGCTTGTTCTAGCCCCTTTAGTAAAGTAGTGGGGAAACATGACTTTTGAAACAAGACAGTAACCAAATGAGACAGGCACAGGCGGAACGGTGGGCATTCCTGCACGAGGTTCTCCCCATAGAGCGCAACCCGGTTGTCGTCGATGTCGGCGCAAATCCTTTGGAAGACCCAGCCTATAAACCCTTGATGACTCAAGGATTTTGCGATGTGATCGGCTTCGAGCCGCAAGAAAGCGCCTATCAGGAGCTGTTGGAGGTTAAGGGAGACAATGAAACTTACTTCCCCCTGGCATTGGGGGACGGAACAGAGGCTACGCTCAATATCTATGCCGGGTCCGGCTTGTCTTCCATTTTCCCATTGAGTGAAAAGACCCGCGCGTTTCTGGGCCGCTCTAAGCGTGCAGCGAAGCAGCTGAATTCAGTCAAGATGCGGACGGCGCGGCTGGATGATATCGCAGAAATTACCCATTTGGACCTGTTGAAAATCGACGTTCAAGGCGCCGAGGTTGCCATTTTTAAGAATGGCCGCGAGAAGCTTCGTGATGCGGTCATGATCATTTCGGAAGTCCGGTTTTACGAGCTTTATGAGGATGAACACCTGTTTGACGAACAAATCAGGGTGCTTCGGGGTATGGGATTTTCGATTCACAAGTTCATGACGCTGAAGTCCAACCCCGTTGACAGTTCTCATATCAGCCATCTCAGGAAAAGACGCGTTGGCAGCCAGCTTTTGGATGGCGATTGTGTCTTTCTAAAAGACTTGCGTGATGTAGAGACCGTTTCGGACGAGCAGCTTTGCTGCATTGCCTTGCTGGCAGATGCAGTGGTGGAGAGTTTCGACGTCACGCTCAAATGCCTTGATGCGCTTCACAAGCGCAAACGCTTGGACGTCAGCGTGCTTGACAAATACGTGGATATGCTGCCGGGCCGCGTAAAGGCCGACCCCCAAAAGAAGCTTGATCTTTCATGACCCTGAAGGTGCGTGACATTGAGCTCTCGGGGTTTGTTTTACCCTATGATGACGACCGGCTGATGCGCCGGGACATCCACGAAGACATTGCTGACCCGGAAAGTTATTACAAAAGATATGATCAAAAAACACTTTTTTACGATTGTTTTCTTGATCAAACCGGAACCCAAGTCATCTTGCTTGGGCCGCAGCTTCTTAATCTGAGCCGGCTCCTTGAGGAAACCGATTTCCGACTGGATGGGTTGCTGGTTAAGCCGCTGGCTGTTGAAAAACTCTCAAGATGCTCGGTCGTGACACTGCCGACGGCGGGCAGAACGCCCAGCGTCTTGACACTCAGCCATGACAGGTTTGGCAGCAACATTCCGGTTGGCGCGTCTTTCATTGAGGCGTATCGCGATACCAACGCGCTGTTCGCTCTTTCCAAAAACAACAAGCTCTCGTGGATTCAGGATTGGCTGTACTACAACCATAAGGTCCATGGGGCGAATGCGGTTGTATTTGCGGATAATGTGTCGACTGATTACAGCCGTGAAGAACTCGTTCGCGCCATTGCCGAGGTCGAGGGCATAGAACAGGCAACGGTGGTTCGGGCCCGGTACCGGTTTGGTCCTACGCAAGAAAAATATGACAACGCTTTGTTTCTACAGCGCTCATTGGCGGAGCTTTTCCGCCGTCGTTTTCTAGGGGCTGCGCGGGCCGTCATAAACACTGATATCGATGAGCTTTTCCATTCGAAATCAGGTCGTTCGATTTTTGACGCAACTGCCACAAGTGAAAGCGGTTATGTCCGCGCCGACGCCCGTTGGGTGTATGTCGATAACATCAAAGGTGAGTTTCTGCCGCGGCACCGGCATCACGGGTTTGTCACCAAAAGGGGCCGGCCGAAATCCAACAGGAAATATGCCGTCGCGCCGACCGGGGCGCAGGCGGGACGCCAGTGGCTAACCCATTTCATTCAGAGCCGCCGCGACCCGGTCGACCCGGATTTTGAACTTTGGCATTTTCGCAACTTGAATACTGGCTGGAAAGAGGACCGCAGCATCGGCAGTCAGGCGCTTGAGGCGTATCCGCCCTTGCAAGACGCGATGTCAGCCGTTTTTGGAGGTCGCGGGAACCGGCCGCCGCTGGTTCCCCTGAGCGGGCGCCACAAAGCAGATCGGCACAAGTTGATTGTGACCGCGATGAAAAACGAGGCGTCCTATATTCTGGAATGGCTAGCGTATCACCGTGCGATCGGGTTCAATAATTTTCTAGTGTACACCAACGATTGCAGTGACCATACCGTCCAGCTTCTGAAAGCGCTGCAAGCAAGAGGGTATCTGTCGCATGAAGAAAACCGCGTTTTGCGCCGGGGACCTCAGAAAAGCGCACTAAAGTATGCGCGCGAGCACCTAGATGTGGAACAGGCAGATTGGATTCTGGTCTCTGACATCGACGAGTTTCTGAACATTCATATCGGTAGCGGCACCGTAGATGAATTGATTGACAGTCTTCCGGGCGCGGATGCCATTCCTGTGACTTGGAAACTGTTTGGGTGCGGCGATGTGATCGAATACGCCGATCAACCGGTTATCAGTACATTCTTTGACAGTGAACGCTCCATCGGTGCCGGCGGCGTAGAGAACAGGTTTGCGAAAACGCTGTTCCGGCCAACCGAGGATGTCGAGCGGTTCGGCACCCATGGCCCCATAGTCGCTGCGGATGCGGATTTCGTCTGGATGTCGCCCAGCGGGCGCATATTAGGGGAAGACGACAACCTGACTCGCCCTGTCCGCAACTTTTCTTATGAAGCGGCCCAAGTGAACCATTACGCTGTCGGATCTGTTGATGCTTTCCTCGTCAAGCGTGACCGCGGACGGGTAAACCACTATCGGCAAACGATGGACGTGGATTACTGGGATAAGATGAATAAATCAGGCGCCAAGGACACCAGTATCTTGCGACACCGTGACGCCATGTTGGCAGAAATGGATGCGATGCTCGCAGATTCAAAGATCAAAACGCTGCATGACAAAGGGGTCGCATGGCGCCGGGCAAAAATCGCGGAACTGAAAGACGATCCGATTTTTGCAGAAATGCGTTCCGCGATCATGACTAAGTTGCGCGACGGAGACTGAGTACATATCAAACAGAATTCAAAGCTGGTCTGCTGTAAAGTTTTGAACGGGCCAAACTGCCTCGGCGACTTTAAACAAACTAAGCTGCTGATCAAGCAAAACGATCTGACCACCAGGACTCTCTGAAACCTAAACTATGCTCAGAAGCATCCCAAATGCGGACTGGCTGCTCAGGAATCGTGGCTATGATGCCGACTGGTTCCGGGATGCGTTGAAATACAAATGGATAGAGATCGGTGATCGTGGCTTATTGCTTTTGGGGTGCGGCAAGATGGGATCGGCTCTATTAAACGGATGGCTCAATGCCGGGTTGGAGCCCGAACAGATCATCGTCCTGGACCCGCGTCCATCAGACTGGCTGGAGGGCCTTGTGGGACGCGGTCTGCGATTGAACCAACAACCAGATGAGCCGCCTGCTGTTGCGGTAATTGCGACGAAGCCTCAGGTCATGACTTCCGCTTTGTCGGACCCGAGTTTGCATGGGTTCGGGCAAACTCTTTTCGTATCGGTTGCCGCTGGCACTTTGATTTCGACATATGAAGAGTTGCTGGGTCCGCAGACACCAATTGTACGCACAATGCCAAACACACCTGCATCGGTCGGTTCTGGCATCACCGCGCTTGTCGGCAATGCATGCACTACCGTCAGTCATATGGAACTTGCAATACAATTGATGCAGGCAGTTGGAGAGACCGTGGTCCTAGAAGATGAAAAAATGCTTCACGCAGTGACGGCGATTTCTGGAAGTGGTCCGGCCTATGTGTTTGCGATGACAGAGGCATTGGCAGAAGCCGGGAGACAATTGGGTTTGGCTCAAGAAGTTGCGGCCAAACTGGCATCTGCAATGGTTTCGGGGAGCGGCGATTTGATGCGGCTCAGCCCAAACTCACCTGCCGAACTTCGAAATCAGGTTACATCCCCAAATGGAACAACTGAAGCCGGCCTGCATGAGTTTAGGTCCCTTGATAAAGGGGTGCTCCCGCTCATTCTAAGGACTGCGCAGGCTGCTCATAGTCGCAGTATCGAGCTGTCTCAAAACAAACACGGGACGTGATGTCCAAAGCGTTCTGCGTAGTTCATAGCGGTGCTTCGAAATTAATCCACTCACGTGACGTTCTGTATTCAATGTAAGGCTTGAGGCGAGTTGTACGTATAAAAACGACAGGTTTCTTGAGCCTAAGTCAATGATAGGAAGCAAATGCAACGTCTGCTTAAGGGACGCTGCGATGCAGCGGTGCGAACAATTTTGAGTGTCTGCAAAGGGCCGCGTTCACCTATTCAAGCCCGCTGTGCGCAAACCCTGTTGATAGCGCTTATGATCCTCCGATCGCGCGAATGGGTGCGCGCGCTCTGCCAACTGAAGAGAGGCGCCGGGTTCAAGACGCTTTAGGTCGAGAACAGCCTGCCTCGCCTCATCGAGCTTGCCGCAAATGGCATTGTTCACGGCAAGATCAAGATAAGAGCTGCTGCGGTTTGGCTGGACCCGGATTGACGCCTCGGCCCACACGATGGCTTCTTCATATCGGCCTGCAACAAATCCGCAGAGTGAGCGAATGGAATACCACAAAGCCAACAAAGGATCGCGCGGGCTGAGCCTGATCGCGGCCATGATGTTGCTGAGGGCTTCTTTGCTGTCGCCCAGGTAAACCTGGGATCTGGCAAGTAAAGCATAGGCATGAGGGTCGTTGGGGTTTAGCGATATGGCATCCCGCAACTTCATCACAGCGTCGTGATGATTGCCTGAAAACAAATCCGCTGCACCAAGTAGGGCCATCGCATACGCGTCGCGGCCGCTCATCGAAACCGCCCGTTGCGCCAGTCTTACCGCTTCGGACTTGGAAGCGTCAGGATCATCACTCCAGCCGTTCACGCATTGCATCAGATGCGTAAATGACAAATCCGCCAGCCCGAATGAGCTTTGCGGGTCCAGATCGACGGCTTTCAGCAATAGGTTCTGGGCTTCGGCTATGTCTGCTTTTGTGAATTGTGAGAGATGCCAGTGAGCGCGCGCGGTCAGTTCCCAGGCGTCCATCCCGGGTATCACCTTGCGCCGTGCCCGACGCATTTCAGCAGACAGGTATTCAGGTGCGACGGTGCCCACAATTCTTTTTGTGACCTCGTCCTGCAGATCGAAGATGTCTTCAATCACACCCTCAAATCGTTCGGTCCAGACGTAGTGGTTTGCAACGGCGTCGATCAGTTGCGCTGAGACGCGAACCCTGTTTCCGACCCTTCGAACGCTGCCCTCAAGAACGTATTGCACTCCCAGTTCCCGGACGATTTGCTCTATCCCGACAGTACGACCTTGGTAGGAAAAGCTTGTATTTCGAGAGATCACGAAGAACCAGTGAAACTTGGACAGCGCAGAAATGATATCTTCGGCGATACCTTCGGCGAAAAATGTCTGATCTGCATCGTCGGACAAATTCTCGAAGGCCAAGACCGCAATCGAAGGTCGTTCCGGTAACTCAAAAAGGTGCCTCTGGATGGCTGATGCTGACATTCCCCAACCATAGGCGACCAAAGGCTCTGCAATGTTTTTGAGTTTTTGAGAGCCAAGACAAGTGAACCGATTTGAAAGCTTAGCATCAATGCTGCGCCGCGCAGTTTCGGAAATCACGAGTGAACCGGGTTCAGCCAGGTCCTGAAGACGTGCGGCCACGTTGACGCCGTCGCCATAGACGTCTCCATCGGCAAAACTCGCATCGCCGCTGTGCAATCCTATCCTCAACGTGAACTGAGGATCATTGCTCAGTTCGTTTTGGACAGCCATTGCGCACTCGATGCCACTGACCACGCTGGGAAATTCAACCAGCCAGCCGTCGCCCATGCTTTTTACCACCCGGCCGCTGTGCTCACCAACTTTTGGAACAAGAATGTCGATTCGAAAACGGCGCAGCGCGGTCAATATGGCGGCTTCATCCTCCCCCATGAGTTTGGAGTAGTTTGCCACGTCCGCAGCCAGAATAGCGGCCAGCCTTCGTTCGAAGAAGTTTGACATGGATGAAGCATAGTCGACGGCAGGCGAATAGGAAAATTTAGCGGTGTCGGTAGCTGAGGAACAAAATGTTTGAACGTTTTGTTGAGCTTAGTCGCACGTCATTGGCGGTTCGGCGAGTTGTCGCTGGTCGAAGGCTTGACCCGCGCGGAGGTTGAGAACATCATCGCCTCGGTGAGAGAATTGGAACAAGACAACGGGATGAGCTGAGCGGTGCTTTTGGACAATCGCAGATGGATCGGGCTGATGCTCGTCGCGGCCGGCGTGTTCGCCGCTGCTCTGCTTTTGTCCGGCGGTGTTGCTGAGGCCCATGGAAAACATGAGCCCTCCGTGGTGTCTGTCGAAGTTCAAACGCACGCTGAACATGCTGCAGAGGACCATCAGGGCCATTGTCACGGTGGGGCGTTCTGCAGCGGTCCTGCGATCGTCCAACTGTCGAATCTGAACGCGGATTTATTCGGATGCAGTGAACGGTATGGACTGCCGCGCGCGACGGAAGGCATCCCGGTTGTTTCGAATTTTGATCCGCCCCCACCCAAATCCCTGATCTGATCCGTATCCGCACACGCCCTTTGGCGTGATGAGATAACTCAGACGGGGAAAACCGATGAAAACTGAAAAACTGTTGCTGGGCGCGGTGGTTGCGTCCGTTCTGGTTGTGGCAAGCCAATCGGTGTTTGCGCATGGCGGTGCCACCGGCGTTGTCAAGGAACGCATGGATGGCATGGGCGTGATGAAAGAGGCGATGAAAGTGCTGACGCCAATTATGCGGGGTCAGGTAGACTATGATGCTGCTGTGGTGCGCGAACGGTCTGAGGATATCAGCCGCCATGCGGGCGAGGCGCTGACCAGACTGTTCCCCGAAGGCAGCCTTGATGCACCATCAGAGGCGAAACCTGAGATCTGGCAGGATTGGGAGGCGTTTTCGGCCCTTGCCGATCAGTTACGTGTGATGGCGGACGGATTGGCGGAAGCTTCCGAAAACGGATTGATGATGGCGGGCGAAGCACCAGCAGTCGGCGATATGATGGGCGGTCAGGGCGGCTCAATGATGGGTGGCAGCACGATGGGAACCGGTGTAGGCGCCAATATGATGGACCTGTCGCAGATGCCGGCCGACCGTGTTTTCACTATGATGGGACAGGTCTGCTCGGCCTGCCATACACGCTTTCGGGTCGAGAAATAGGCCAGGATGATGCGTATGTTCTGTCGTCTGGGGCTGGCTGGGGCTGTTATCGCCGCAGTTAGCCTTGTCGGCCTGATGGCCTGGCCGATCGGCCAGCCGCTCGCGCCCATAACCCTCAAGGGGGATGTTGACCGCGGTGCCTATCTGGCCCGCGCCTCCGGCTGCATCGCGTGTCATACCGATTTCGCGAAAGGCGGAGCGCCACTGGCGGGCGGAGTGGCGTTGGAAACCCCGTTTGG
Source organism: Ruegeria sp. SCP11 (assembly GCF_040329455.1). Lineage (NCBI taxonomy): Bacteria > Pseudomonadati > Pseudomonadota > Alphaproteobacteria > Rhodobacterales > Roseobacteraceae > Ruegeria > Ruegeria sp. SCP11. The sequence continues at coordinate 213,394 of NZ_JBDZYG010000010.1, forward strand.
CACGCTGTATTCGCCGAACCTCACCACCGACCCTGACCACGGGATCGGAGGTTGGCGCCAGGCACAGTTCGCTCGCGCCGTCCGCGAAGGGGTCTCGCCTGACGGGCATGCCTACTACCCGGCCTTCCCTTATCCTTTCTATGCCAATTTCTCGGATCAAGAGATTGCCGATCTCTGGGCCGCCTTCCTAATCGTGCCACCGGTCGCCGAACCATCGCGCCCACCTGAGATGGTCTTTCCGTTCAACCAACGCTGGGGGTTGAAACTTTGGCGCGCCACCTATCTGGAGTCTCCACGGACAGGACCGGTGGCGGGTAAGGACGCGGTATGGAACCGCGGTCGCGAACTGGTCGAAGGCGCCGGCCATTGCGCGGCCTGCCATACGGCGCGCAACCTCGCTGGCGCGCGCAAATCCGACACGGAACACTTCCTGGGCAATAATGCGCTGCCCGGCGGAGAGAAAGCGCCAGCCATCGATCACCTGACATTGGCGGGCAAGGGATGGGACGTGGCCAGCCTGGCCTATGCCCTGCGCACCGGCATCACGCCCGAAGGGGATGCATTTGGCGGATCCATGGGCGAGGTCGTGATTTACGGCACAAGTTTCCTGACAGAGGCCGACCAGATGGCTATCGCGACCTATCTGATGGACGAACATGAAGGGGGATGAGGCAATGAAAACCGAAACAATCTTTGCATTTGTCCTGGCCGGGATTGTCGTCACCGGTGCTGCGGTCGTGTGGCTCGCGCCGTCAAGCACGCAGGCGGGTCCGCCGGTGCAGCCGAAAGAGTCCGATATTGAAGAGGGCGCGGTGCTCTATGCCGAATTCTACGCCTCCTGCCACGGCGCTGAACTGGAGGGGCAGCCCAATTGGAGCGCTCCAAATGAGGATGGCACCCTTCCTGCTCCGCCTCACGACGAGACCGGTCATACCTGGCATCACGGGGATGCGCTGCTGTTTGACTACACCAAACAGGGCGGTGAAGCGGCGCTGGAAGCCCGCGGCGTGTCCAATTTTGCCAGCGGCATGCCGGGGTTCGGAGACAGCCTGAGCGATCAGCTGATCTGGGACATCCTGGGCTATATCAAATCCACGTGGCCACAGCGCATCCGCGAGATGCAGGCGGTGCGCACCGAAAGCGAACAGATGCAAGGCGGCTCGTGAGCGCCCGCTTGACACATATCATGACAATTGCCCGCGGTTTCGGTCACAAGAACCGTCGTCACACCGCAGGCGCGAAAACGGAAAGGAAATGAAATGACCACCCCGATACTCGGCCGCCGCCTCTTCCTGGCTGGCCTCGGTGCCTCCGGCATCGCTCTGGCCTCACCAGCCCTGGCAACTGCCAAACCGCGGGTAGAGGTCCTCAAAGACCCCAACTGCGGGTGCTGCGGCGCCTGGATCGACATCATGCAGCGCGAAGGGTTCGAGATGGAGGTGCAGAACGCCTCATGGGAGACCTTGTCGCACTATAAAGCCACCAAGGGTGTCTCGGAGGAGATGGCCTCCTGTCACACCGGCCTGGTCGAGGGATACGTCATCGAAGGCCACGTGCCGCCAACCGATATCCGGCGCCTTCTGGCCGAGCGCCCGGATGCGGTGGGGCTGTCCGTTCCCGGTATGCCCTTTGGCTCGCCCGGCATGGGGCCGGAGAGCGAACGGGAGGCCTATTCGGTCTTCCTGATCCGCAAGGATGGCACCACAGAAGTGTTCAACCACTACGCGGCGGCCTGATCGGCGGTCTCCAACCTAAGAATACCACGGTAGGGGTGCTTGCCCCTTTTTGGAGATTTCGGGGCGTCAGCAGTTATTCCTTTTGTCGCTCTATACTTCCTTGCTTTGGAGCCTCCGGTGAAACCAAGGAGTATCACCGGGGTGATTTCGCCCAAAGAACTATGGGTGGTCTTGCGCAGTTTGCAGTCGAGAAAGCATTGGGCAGGAAACATTTCCGCTGTCACAGTTTGTCGTGAGTTCAATCAGTGCGGCTTCCAGACGTCGAAGCTCGCTTATCTTGTCGCGCACTTTGAAAATATGGAGCTCAGCCATATCTTTAACGGTTTGGCAATCTTCACCGCCGCCCTCAGACAAATCAAGGAATGTCTTTGCATCTGCGAGCGGGAACCCCAAATCGCGACACTTTCTCAGAAAGCGAAGTCTGCCAACGTCATGAGCCGAGTAGAGGCGACGATTGTTGGGAGCCCGCTCGGGTTTTGGTACAATTCCTTCACGTTCATAGTAGCGGATCGTTTCAATCCCAACGCCGCTTTGTCGGGAGGCCTCTCCAATCGCAATCATGTGAAGCTTCCCTTCTTGATCCTGTAGTAACTACAGAAGTTATACAGGCAACAGCCATAACTGCAACGCAGTCCATGGCGACCATTGGAGGGACGGAGTGCATAAATACCTTGGCCTCAGTTACATTGGATCGTTGTCGGCCCTGGGTGTGGCGACCTGCTGCGTCTTACCTATGGTTATGATGTTGCTGGGGTTGGGTGGCAGTTGGCTGGCTGTTTTCGGTGAAATTGCAGCGGCAAGTTTCTATGTGCTGACCATTTCAACTGCGCTGGTAGTGGTATCGTGGCTGGTTTCTCACCGACGCGGATCGATGGCGCGACTGAAATGGTGGCTTGTCGGAAGCACAGCAATGACGTGCTTGGCATGGGCAATCGTGCTCAACGAGGCCCAGATCAACGATTACCTAATCATGCGGATGTAAGATCATGTCAGAACAAACCGTTGTGCGGGAAAGCACACTGACCTGTCCAGAATGTGGACACAAAGAAACTGAGAAAATGCCGACTGACGCCTGCCAGTGGTTCTACGAATGCAAGTCGCGCAAGGCAGTGTTGAAGCCACTCGAAGGTGAATGCTGCGTATACTGCTCCTACGCCACCGTATCATGCCCGCCCATTCAGATGGGCGACAGCTGTTGCGGATAGATTGAAAGACGTTTTCTTACGCTGCCTTCGTCCAAATCAATAAATGCTGCCAAGTCCACCGCAGCCTGGTTCGACGCATGTTCTGCAGGATAACTCGCAGGCGCAGCGAACGGCAGGTTCGACGAGTTGCAGCGCAGCGACCGAGTGTGATGGTCAACGGCAGCTTTGGGCCGTCCATGAGGATAGCGTGGCTTGTTGTTCGGCCGATGCTGCGCTGTCTCCAAGGTCTGGAACGAGCCCGTTGCAGCCTTTACTATATCCAACGAAGGTTGCTGGTAAGTTCTATTGGCGATCATTCCGATCGTAGTGGTGTTTCCAGGCAAGAATGCAAATGCGGACGTTCCATAGGGATTTGTTCTGCAAGTACCCGGAACAGACTGTTGCCGCCGCTGACTTGCCCGCAACTACTCAGTTGTTCCTTCAGGCAACCCGGCTTTCAGCAATCCGTCAAGATAGCGCTCCAAATCGCCTGTGTTCTTAAAATAGGGCAGGTTCTCTCGAAGTTGAGCGATTGTTAAATGAGGCAGCAATTCCAGAAGCTTTCCGCGTGCGGCTTCTGCTTCTGCAAACTGCCCCAAATTTCCTGCACTCGCGGCAAGCGTACGATACCCGCCCGGAAACTGAGGGTTTGCCTCAACGGCTTTTCTCGCCCACCCGACAGCTTCCTCATCCAAGCCAGCCACAAAAGCGGCAATTGACAAATAGCCATACCAGGTCGCGATATGAACGTCGCGCGGGCTTAGACGAAATGCGGCTTCATACTGTTCGAGCGCTGCATCATATTTGCCCGCAACCCCGAGAGCTGCCCCCAATAGAGCAAGATTTTCAGCTTCTTTCGGGTTGGCGGCGACGGCACGCTCGTAGTACCCGAGCGCGGCGTCGTGGTTGTTCGAAAAGAAGTGGACGAGCCCTATCGACCTGAGCGCTTGAGAATCCTGACTATCCAACGCGAGACCACGTTCCGCGCTGAGGAGGGCCTCCTGAAACGACTCTTCTCGCGACTCGCTCCAGCCAAAAAAGCCGTCCATCAGATACGTCACAGCCAAAACACTATGAGAGTTTGCCTGGTTCGGTTCTAAGTCGATGGCTTGACGCAGAAACTGTTGCGCTTTGGCATTGTCGTCTTTGGTATAGCGCAGTAAGTGCCAGTAGCCGCGCATGAAGGCGTCCCAAGCATCGAGATTGTGCGTTTCCATTCGCTGAGCGCGCTTAAGTTCTGCGGAAAGGTATTCGGGGGCGACCGATGTGACGATACGCTGGGTGATCTCGTCCTGGACTTGAAAGATTTCCTGTAACTCTCGGTTGTATCGCTCCGCCCATATGTGTTTGTCCGCGAGTGCGTCGACAAACCGGGCCGTGATCCGGAGGCTGTCGCCGGATTTTCGGACGCTGCCCTCCAGAATGTACTGAACTCCAAGTTCGCGTGCGGCATCCTTAATGTCCACAGAGACGTCCTTGTACGCAAAGCTGGAGTTGCGACTGATGACAAAGAAAAGCCCGAAATCGGATAGATCTGAGATGATGTCCTCGGTCATCCCGTCCGCGAAATACTCCTGCTCCATGTCGCCACTCATATTTGCGAAGGGTAGTACCGCAATCGAGGGTTTATCAGGTAGAGGCAGTGCCGAGCTCGCAACTGGAACTTGTTCTTGATTGGACGCCCATGGTTTTTGCCACGCGATACCAAATGCCCCGCCAACAAGTGCCAGAATGGCGAAGGTTATAGCCGTGGGGAGCCAGCGCGCCAGCACCGGCCTTGCCACGCCAACAACCTTTCCTGCATCCTCCGGCCCCAAGAGCACCCTGTATGCGCGAACCGGCTCTGCAATGTTCTTGACTTTAAGCGCGCCGAGCGACTCGAAACCGGCGCCAAACTTAGTTTTGACTTGGTCGAACGCCGTTCCCGATATGCAGATGCCGCCTGGATCAGCCAGGGCCTCAAGACGCGCCGCAATATTGACGCCGTCGCCGTAGATGTCGTCGTCTTCAACGACAATGTCGCCGAGATTGATCCCCATGCGAAATTCAATGCGGTCGTCCTCGGAGAGTTCGGCATTGTAGGCGGCTACGTCGCGCTGGACAGTCACAGCGCAACTTATGGCCTCGACGACGCTTGCAAATTCGACGAGCGCGCCGTCGCCCATGAGCTTTACAACGCGACCGCGATGTTCGGCGATCTCCGGATGGATGATTTCGCTGCGCAATTCTTTGAGGCGGGTAACAGTCCCTTCCTCGTTGGCCTCAGTCAGGCGGCTGAAGCCAACAACGTCGGCTGCGAGTATGGCGGCTAGGCGGCGCTCCATTGACCACCCTCCCTAGCTACAGATTCTAGCGTATCAGCCTCGAAGAATCCATTGCCGGTGAGAAAATGCAGTCATCGTTCGGTGATATATTGTGGCTACATGACCAACTTCTGGTCTCCGAAATTCCCATAGCAATTGTTTTTAGCCTCGATAGAAGTCGTGACGAGGAAGCACCATCTGGCATCTCGATTTCCAAGGCCCCTTTTGTTGCGCACAGTCGGCCTTGGGAAACGCTTTGATCTCGTACGTGCAGCAAATGGCAGCTTCGGTGAAGCTGCACTGCGGCACCGCCTGGCAAGATGAATGACTGGTTTGGGCCGCCTGTGAAAGCGACCCAACTGCACTAGATTTCAATGGCTTCGGCGATAGCTAGAGCGTCTTCAAGTTCGACGCCCAGATATCTAACTGTGCTGTCCATCT
>NZ_JBDZYG010000011.1:0-168348 GCF_040329455.1 Ruegeria sp. SCP11
CTTGGCGATCGCTTCGTCATTGGTCAGGATCATGCCGCCGCGCGGGCCGCGCAGGGTCTTGTGGGTGGTGGTGGTCGCAACGTGGGCGTGCGGGAAGGGGCTGGGGTGCTCGCCTGCCGCAACCAGACCGGCGAAATGCGCCATGTCCACGTGCAGATAGGCGCCGACCATGTCCGCAATCTCACGCATGCGGGCGAAGTCGATCTGGCGCGGGATGGCCGAGCCGCCAGCGATGATCAGCTTGGGCTGGTGCTCTTTCGCCAGCGCCTCGACCTGATCATAGTCCAGCATGTTGTCTTCCTTGCGGACGCCATACTGCACCGCGTTGAACCACTTGCCTGACTGGTTCGGGCGCGCGCCGTGGGTCAGGTGACCGCCTGCATCCAGGCTCATGCCCAGAATGGTGTCACCGGGCTGGATCAGCGCCTGGAACACACCCTGGTTTGCCTGCGAACCCGAGTTGGGCTGGACGTTGGCGAACTCACAACCGAACAGCTGCTTGGCGCGGTCGATGGCCAGGTTCTCGGCGATGTCGACGAACGGGCAGCCGCCATAGTAGCGGCGACCGGGATAGCCCTCGGCGTATTTGTTGGTCATCACCGAGCCCTGCGCCTCCATCACGGCGGCAGAGACGATGTTCTCGGACGCGATCAATTCGATCTCGTCGCGCTGACGGCCCAGCTCGGACGTGATCGAGCCGAACAGCTCAGGATCACGATCGGCAAGGGACTGGGTGAAAAAACCGTCGGTACGGTACGGGGAATTCACGGGGCAAATCTCCTGTGTGGGCCGACGCAGCCAATCCGGCGGCGTCGGCGTTTATTTCATGGTATCCAGATGGCTTCAGATCACCCGGTCGCGCGGTTCGAGGCCTTGAAAAAAGTCGCTGAGGTTATCCAGAACGCGGAACCCCATCGCTTCGCGCGCCTCGCGCGTGGCGCTGCCCAGATGCGGCAGCATCACAAGGTTGTCGCACTGCAAAAGGTCCTGAGCGATGCACGGCTCACCATCAAACACATCCAGCGCGGCCCCTCCGATCATGTCGAAGGACAGGGACTGAATGAGAGCCCGTTCGTCGATGACCTCGCCGCGTGCCGTGTTGATCAGGAACGCGTCGGGTTTCATCAGGTCCAGCCTGCGTGCGTTGATCAGATGGCGGTTTGCGGCGCCGCCGGGGCAGTGCAGCGAGACGAAATCGCATTGCGGCAACAACTCATCAACCGTATCCACTTGCGTCGCGTTGCACTTGGCCAGCACATCTGGAGCAATCGGGCTGCGGTTATAGACGAGGATATCCATACCGAACCCGTGATGGGCGCGGCGGGCCATTTCCTGCCCGATGCGGCCATAGCCGATGATGCCTAGTGTTTTGCCGCTGACCTTGGTGCCAATCAGATGAGTAGGACGCCAACCGGTCCAATTGCCAGCGCGCAATTCGCGCTCACCTTCACCGGCACGACGGGCCACCATCAACAACAGAGTCATGGCGATATCGGCAGTGCATTCGGACAGCACATCGGGCGTGTTTGTCACGGTCATGCCCAGCCCGCGCGCCGAGGGCTCGCAGATATGGCTGTAGCCGACTCCATAGTTGGCGAGGATCTTTGTCTGCGCGCCGGGTACATCCATTGCTTCGGCGTTCAGTGTATCGGTGACGGTGGGCAGCACCGCGTCATAGGATTTTAGTGCTTGCCGGAATTCGGCCGGGGACATTGGCTTGTCCCCGGTATTCAATACGGCGTTATAGTTCTCGGCCAACTGCGCCTCGACGGCGGCGGGCCAACGACGGGTAACAAGGACCGAGGGTTTGACCATCACGCAGCCTCCATCACGCGGGCAATCGTTTCACCGATCACGGCAGGGTTTTCCGCCACGGTGACACCGGCAGCAGAGAGGATTTCGACCTTCTCGCTGGCACTTTCACCAAAGGCCGAAATAATTGCGCCAGCATGACCCATGGTACGACCTTTGGGTGCAGTCAGACCTGCGACATAGGCAACTACCGGCTTGGTGATGTGATCGCGGATGTATTCGGCGGCTTCGGCTTCCTGCGGGCCACCGATTTCACCGATCATGGCGATGATATGGGTGTCTTCGTCCTCTTCGAACCGCTGCAGGATGTCCTTGAAGGACGAACCGTTGATCGGGTCGCCGCCGATGCCGACGCTGGTCGATACACCGATTCCGCGTTCTTTCAGCTGTGCGGCGGCCTCATAGCCCAGCGTGCCCGAGCGACCGATGATGCCCACGTTACCCGGCAGATAGATATGCCCCGGCATGATCCCCAGCAGAGCTTTGCCGGGCGAGATTGTCCCCGCGCAGTTCGGCCCGGTCAGAACCATGCGTTTCTCTTTGGGGTATCGGTACATGTACCGTTTCACCCGGATCATATCCTGCGCCGGGATACCGTCGGTGATGCAAACGCAATAGCGGATACCGGCATCGGCGGCTTCCATGATCGAGTCAGCTGCGAAAGGCGGCGGCACGAACACGAGGCTGGCATCGGCGCCGGTTGCTTCGACGGCTTGCTTGACGGTGTCAAAGACCGGCACACCTTCGACGGTTTCTCCGCCCTTACCGGGCACGACACCGCCGACAACGTTGGTGCCGTAGTTCAGCATGTCCTTGGTATGGAACCGCGCCATACGGCCGGTTATGCCCTGAACGATGACACGCGAGTCACGATCGAGAAGAATGCTCATTACACAGCCCTCATCTTGGTGCCTTGAGTAAGGTCGTTTTTCCATGCGCCGACGGCGCGTTCTGCGGCTTCCATCAAAGTGGTTGCCCGGATGATTGGCAGGCCTGATTTCGCAAGGATTTTCTGACCTTCTTCGACATTTGTACCGGCCAGTCGCACGACCACCGGAATATCGAGGTCGAGCTCTTTCAGAGCCTGCACGACACCTTCGGCCACCCAGTCGCAGCGGTTGATACCTGCGAAGATGTTAACCAAGATCGCTTGCACGTTGTCATCCGAGAGAACCAGGCGGAATGCCTTGGCCACTCGCTCGGGCGATGCGCCACCGCCGATATCGAGGAAGTTGGCAGGCTCGCCCCCGGCCAGTTTGATCGTGTCCATCGTCGCCATGGCCAGACCAGCACCGTTGACGATGCAGCCGATGTTGCCGTCCAAACCGACATAAGACAGGCCTCGGTCCGCCGCGCGGCTTTCCCGCGGATCTTCCTGGCTTTTGTCTCGCAGTTCAGCGACCTGAGGGTGACGGAACAAAGCGTTGTCGTCAAAGCTCATCTTGGCGTCCAGCGCCAGAACGCGGTCATCCCCGGTGATGACCAGCGGATTGATCTCGACCATGGTGGCGTCCAGATCGCTGAAGGCGGCGTAGCAGCCCTGCAACGTGCGCACCATCTGCTGTACCAGCTTGGGCTCCAGACCAAGCTTGAACGCGATTTCGCGCGCCTGGAATTCCTGTAAGCCAACTGCAGGTTCAACGATCGACCGAACAATGCTGTCCGGGCGTTCAGCCGAAATATCCTCGATTTCCATCCCGCCTTCCGACGAGGCCACGATCATGACCCGCTGGCTGGAGCGGTCTAGTACGAAACCCAGGTAGATCTCGCGGTCAATTGGCACCGCGGATTCGACATAGACGCGGTAAATGCCTTTGCCTTCCGGACCGGTCTGATGCGTGACCAGCTTGCGTCCGAACAGGTCGTCGCAGGCTTCATAGATCTCATGCTCTGTGTTGCACAGCTTGACTCCTCCAGCCTTGCCGCGACCACCCGCGTGGACCTGCGCCTTGACGATCCACTTATCGCCACCCAACTCGCGCGCCCGATAGGCGGCCTGTTCCGGGCTGTAGGCCAACGCGCCCGAGGGCACGTCGACACCGAAATTCGAAAGAAGTTCTTTCGCTTGGTATTCATGGATATCCATCTGCATTCCTCCCGTTCATGCAGTGCAATTACGCAGCTATCGATGTGCCGTAGCGGCTTTCCAGCAAGGCCTCGATTGCATCCTGATCAACCTCGGCGCCCAACTCGCGCAGGGCCTCGGCAAACAGGCGCACGATCCGGCTGACAGCTTCCCGATTCAATTGGTTGAGAATTCCGATGCGGACCTGCACTGGCGCGCTAAGCGTCGGCCAAATGCCGAAACCCCGAGCGCGACAATTCTGTACCAGCTCCATCTCGCGTCCCGCCAGTTCCGGCGGCAGGTTGAGTACGACAAGGCTCGGCATGTCCGATGTTACTTCGCATCCCATCTCGATCACGGCGTCACGCAGGACCCTTTCGTGGGTCCGGTAGGACAGTGACCGCTTGGCCAAGCCTTCCTGCAGTGTCAGGCGCAGGGACTCATGGAAGGCCGCGACCGCATATCCCGAATGAGTGCGATGATAGGTACCTTTCTCTACGTCCTGCCCGTCAACGATGCCCCAGTGGCGGGCCTCGAAAATCGGGTTGTGGACGTAAGTATACGCGCCGATTGTCTTCAGGGTTTGGATATAGGCGTCCGTAAAGCTGACCGGTGCATAGGTCAGCGGCAAACAACACAGGCCCTTCTGCGGACAGGATGCCCAACCTGCGATACCCGGGAAGTCATCAATCGAGAAATCATCGACGCCCAGCGAGGAGACGGCATCAATCAGGCCCATCGCACCATGACGTTCGCACGCATCCGAGAAACCGCGCAGATCGTTGATCCGGCCCGAGCCGGTCTCCCAATGCGCCATGAAGGCCCATTTCGGCTGGTGCTCGGCCAGAGCGGCATCGACCAATTCACCCATCACCGGTCGGCCGTGCGCAACCTCGATCACGGTAACACTTGCAGCCTGAGGGTCGAGCGGGTTTGCGGCATGTTCTTCAGGCGTCGCGGCCTTGATCCGCAGGGTCAGCGCATCGATGCCTGAGAAGGTACCGTTAGTGAAGGCAACCACCTTGTCCCCGGGCATGACGGCCGAGAACATGGTGTCCAGCGCGCTCCAACCGGTACCGGCAACGGCGAAGGTATAGGCGTTTTCGGTGCCCCAGATCTTGCGCAGCATATGCTTGCACTCGATCATCCCACGCAGGACATCGCCCTGCATATGGTCCGCGACACCCGCATTGGCAAAAGCGTGCAGAACGCGGGCGTCGGTATTGCCCGGTCCCGGACCCGCAGCAAGGGTCTCGGGGATTTCGAGCGGTGGGAAAATCTGAAAGGTCATCGTTAGACATCCTCGGCGGTTGGGCGGGCACTGCGGCCTGGTGTGTTACGTTGCCGAATAGAAAACGCGGACTTGCCCAATCACGCAACGTAACTTACTACTGCTTTAGGATGGCTAAAAGGATGGGGAATTTCCCACCCATTTAGGTAAAAATACCAAAGTATACCGATTTCGCACCTACCCATTTAGGTGGTTTTTGATAAAAACAGGGTGAAACAGATGGCTGCTACCGCTAACGCTCCGATCGATGTCATGCTGGCGGACAGCAATCCTCTGGTCCTGTCCGCCATGTCAGAAATCTTTGAACGCGACTCGCGATTCTCACTGGTGGCGACTTCCGCCACGGCCGAAGGTTTTCTGGGAACTGTCATGCGAGTGCCCGTTCAGGTTGGCGTGGTGGACTGGAACCTTCCGGTTCTGGGGGCCGCGAAACTGATCGAAGTGTTGCGCGAACAGGCCAACGCCCCGAGGTTTGTCGTCTATGGGGAAACGACTGGTGAAATCCCGAGATTGGCGATGCAGGCCGGGGCCGCAGGATTTGCCGCCCGGTCCGGCGAGGTAGAGGGCCTGCTGGAAACCTGTGCCGACGTGGCGGCGGGAAAAATGGTGTTCCCGTTCATCGACGTCCGCAAAATGCAGCAGGACCCCATCCAAAGCCTGTCCCGGAAAGAACGCGCCATTCTCGAAGCACTGGCACAGGGCATGTCGAACCGGGACTTGTCGAAAGAACTGCAAATCTCGACCAACACGGTCAAGTTTCACCTGTCCAATATCTATGAGAAACTGGCGGTCAAAAACAGAGCGCAGGCTATTGCGTACTTTTATTCATCCCAGTTGAAGGGTGGGTAGGCGATGGATCGCCAGGGCCGACGGCCTCGTGATCCAGACTAGATAGGCTGCGGTAGCGTCGCAGACTTTTGGAATACCCATAACAGGATTAGACAGGACGCTTTTATTCTGCGATCCCAAAAAAACGGTAGCCGGAAGCTGTCGCGCCGGGGATCTGGCATTTCATATCATGTTGGCGACTTTGGTCCCATCCAATATCGCTGAAGCAGATCCAAAAGACTTGGAACCCCACATGTACCGAATGCGCTGTTTGATAAACCGGTGATCCAGTTCGATTATGTTGTTCGAATATTGGACCTGTTTTCTACAAGAACATTTCTTCGCCCGGGTAGCATGTAGGCTGGCCTATGTAGTGCAGCTTGCTGAAATCGCGCGCAGCCCAGTCCAAACCAACAAGGTTTATAGGTTTTCGACGAATTTGATTGAGTGCTCGGGCGGCATCCCAATCAGCGCCTTCAATGCCGGACACGCCAAAACCCAGTTTCACTAAAGCCCAAATGCTTGCACCCGCTACGATCAAGCAGGATTTACGCAGTAAACCCAAAAGACAAAACACGTATTCTCATTAATCTGAAACCAAAATTTGCGGCAGAACCCTTTTTTGACCCAATTGAGCAGATTATTGCAAAATACTATATTATCTAGTATTAATTCCTAAGTATCAGACTGCGCCAAGAGGCAAAAATGTTTCACCCGATCATCAATAACAATGAACTTCCCGCCGAGGGTCGCGAAATCCGTCCATTGGTAAACCCGGCACTTAATCAGCCATTTGATAGTTTTGTCTGCGCCAACATGGAAGATGCCGATAGCGCCGCCGAGACCGCCGATCGTGCGTTTGAAACTTGGTCGCAAGTACCTGCTAAAAAACGCGCTTTGGTTCTGGATAACATCGCCTCTCGAGTTAAAAGTGCGTCCGAGAAACTGGCTGCGCAGATCACAAAGGAACAGGGCAAACCGCTGGATGAAGCTCGGCTAGAAATGTCCGGCGTCGTTGGCATGTTCGAACATTTCGCCGAAATGGCGGATACTATGACTTTCTCTTACGAACGGCCAGGACAAGGCGCGCGCCGCACCATCGACATGGTTCCGGTCGGACCAGTAATCGTCATCACCACTTGGAACTTCCCGGTCGAGACTGCCGCGGTACATATTGCTCCGGCTCTGGCAGCGGGATGCACTGTGGTGGTTCTGGGCAACAATGATACGCCTTCGTCGGTTGCGATGCTGGTTGAGGTCATTAACGAATCCGATCTGCCCCCTGGCTCGGTCAATCTAGTCATGGGTTCGTCTTCCGAACTGTCAGCCCGTTTGATCAAACATCCCGCGATGCGTCACCTTTCTTATACTGGCTCGGTCAACGTGGGCCGAATTCTCGCATCACAATGCGGGGCTGAGATCATGCGATGTACACTGGAACTGGGCGGCAACGCCCCGGTGATCGTGTTGCCAGGCTCGGACGTGAAAGAGGTGGCTAACGCGCTGATTTCAAAGCGGTTCTGGAACGCCGGACAAGTCTGCACCGCGCCCAACCGAATATATGTGAACCGTGATCAGCATGACGCCTTTGCGGAGGCCGCTGGCGCGTATGCCCGCGAAATTGTTTTGGGGGATGGTGCGGTCAGAGGAACCACCATGGGTCCATTGGCCAATATGGAGCGGGTGCAATCGATGGACAAAATCGCCGCCGACGCTCTGGCCAAGGGTTCAACACCCATATTGAATGAGCCCGCTCCGCAAAAAACAGGTTTCTTTTCACCTCCCAGAGTGTTTGCAAACGTACCCGACGATGCGTTGGGTATGGACGAAGAGATTTTTGGTCCTATCGCCTGTATTGCTCCATATGACGATCTGGACGAAATCATCACCCGCTGCAATGATTGCGAGCTGGGTCTGTCTGCCTATGTGTACGGTCCCGATCAGGCCGAGGCAGAGGCCGTCGCAGCCCGTCTACAGGCTGGCAGCGTAGCCGTGAATCAATTGACCACCGCCTACATTGATGTCCCCTTCGGCGGCATAAAGGTCAGTGGTCTCGGCTGTGTCGGCGGTGAAGCCGCGGTTCAGGAATACTTGTTCCCTCGTCTTACGGCTTCAAAGCCTTAAACTTACCTCCCCAACTGGAGAGGGCGGCCATTGGCCGCCCCTTTTTCGCAGCAGTTTTGCTCAACGTTGCGAAGATTCCCAATTGGGGTCGGAAAAATAAGGCAGGTTCGACGGTGGCAGCGGGGCTTTGCCCAGGATCATATCCGACGCCTTCTCGCCAATCATCATCGTCGGGCAATTGAGATTGGCCGACGGAATTATGGGCATGATCGACGCATCTGCAACGCGCAGATTTCCGATGCCGTGAACACGGCATTCCGGATCGACAACCGCCAAACCATCCATCCCCATCTTACAGGTGCCAGAGGGATGATAGGAAGAATGGCAGTTTTCACGTAGCCACATTTCAACCTCGGCATCGCTTTGAACCGCAGGCCCGGGAAAAATCTCATCACCCGTGTAAGCCTCCAATGACGGCTGTTGGGTCAATTCCCGCGAGAGGCGTAGACCGGCGACTAGTTCTTCAACATCTTCGGGTCGCTCCAACATGTTGTAGCGAATACGCGGGGCAGCAAGCGGGTCGTTCGAGGCCAACCTGACGTAACCACGGCTTCGCGGACGCTGATTGGTGAACTGCAGTTGAAAGGCGTGTTCCTTGATGAAATCTGATGACCCTTCGGCCACTGCGATTTGGAATAGCGCAATCTGCATGTTGGGAAAGCGCACACCCGCCTTGGTGCGAATGAAGCAGACCGCATCAAAATGGTTGTTTGCCAACAACCCCTTGCGGCTGAGAGCCCAATCAACAACGCCTTTGGCCTGAGATAAAAGGTTTAGGTGTTTATAGAGCGTTACTGGCTGCGTGCATTTCACCTGCAACGAGGTTAGCGGGTGGTCCATCAGGTTCTCACCGACGCCAGGCAGGTCGTGGATAACTTCAATCCCATGTTCACGCAAATGAGCTGCCGGACCTATCCCGGAATGCATCAGGATCGTCGGGCTATTGAACGCGCCAGCGGACAACACCACTTCGCGCCGGACTTTGGCGGAAACCTCTCGTCCGGCCTGTACATAGCGTACGCCTTTGGCGGTCTTGTCTTCAATGATCAGATTGAGAACGGTGCAGTTGGTCTGAATATCCAAATTGCTCGGCGGATTGCGAAGATAGCATTGGGCGGTCGAGGACCTGCGCCCATCGGCTACGTTCTTGGGCAGATAGCCAAACCCGTCCTGTTGGCCGCCATTCACATCATCCGTTCGGCAATAGCCAGCCTCTTGCCCTGCCCTCAGAAAAGCTTGGGTCAAAGGGTTATCAGATCCCATGGTCGAAGCACGTATCCGCCCTTCGTGTCCCTGATACTCACTGTTACCGTCCACGCGAGTTTCAAGCCGTTTGAAATAGGGGAGAACCTCTGAATAGGACCAGCCATGTGCACCGCTTTCAGCCCAGCCTTCATAGTCCATGGGATGACCGCGCAGGTAAAGCTGGCCGTTTATCGAACTGGACCCGCCCAACACCTTGCCGCGTGGCTGAACCAAGACTCGGTTGTTCAGATAGGGTTCAGGTTCTGTTTCAAAGTTCCAGTTATATTTGGGCGCATTATAGGCGTAACGCATGGCCGCAGGTACATGGAACAGTAGGCTGGAATCCTTTGGCCCCGCTTCCAGCAACAGCACCTTGTTGCTGCTCTCTTCGGCCAATCTGGCCGCAATGATTGCTCCGGCACTGCCCGAGCCGATCACGACAAAATCATATTCTGTTTGCATTTTACTTCGTCAAAAGTTGCGCCTTGATCAACAGATCAAGCGGAGTTTGTGACGGACGAACCGTCATGGTTTCTTTCATCGGTCAGTTCGTTTGCGGCACGGTCGGTGGCCTGATCTATATGTCGGGTCATTTCGGCAACGGCTCCGTCAACATCGCCTCGCTTCGTCGCTTCGAAGATTCGGGCGTGTTCTTCATGCAGCTTGCCCAGCTGTTCCTCATGCGTGATCACCCGAAACTGGGTCAGTCTTGCAATGCCGTCGTACTGATCTGAAACAATATCCAACGATCGCTTCAGCCGCGAAGGCCCCAGCAACGCGAGGTGGAAGTTCTTGTTGAGTTCCACCATCTCCCAGGGATCCCGCGCCTTTAGAGTGCGTTTCAGAACTTTTTCACATTCACCCAGCGTTTTGGCTGTATGCCTTTGGACCGCATCGGCCAGAATGATGGGTTCTAACGCGCCTCGTATCTGGTTCATTTCAACCAGATCACGTACATCCAGCTTGGCGATGATCGGGCTGCGCCGGGGACGAAGCTCGACAAGATTTTCGGCGGCCAGCATCCGTACGGCTTCACGCAATGGAACGATAGAGATATCCATGTCTTTGGCCAAAGGCAGAATCTTGAGTTCCTCGCCGGGTTCACGTTCTCCGGCTATGATTTGGCGCTTTAGAATTTCATAAATCGCCTTTGGTCCGTCGCCGTAGTTGATAATGCTTTTCATGTTCGGGGCCACTCCATTCTGAAAATATATTATCCCGCTTCCAGAACTTTGGACAGGAACTGTTTCAAACGATCATTTTGCGGCTTCCCAAAAAGATCGTCCGGCTTTCCCTGTTCAACCATTTTTCCGCCGTCGAAGAAACAGACCCGATCCGAGACTTCACGCGCAAAGCCCATCTGATGCGTAACCAGCAACATCGTATAGTTGCCAGACCGCGCCAATTCCCGGATCACTTCCAGCACTTCGCCAACCATTTCCGGGTCCAGAGCTGAAGTCGGCTCGTCAAACAGAAGAATCTCGGGGTGCATTGCGAGCGTCCGGGCAATTGCGACCCGTTGCTGCTGACCACCGGACAACTGACTTGGATAATGGTTGGCCTTGTCGGCCAATCCAACCATTTCCAGAAGGCGCATGGATTCCTCTGTTGCCTCGGCCTTGGTTTTACCCTGCGTGTAGATCGGGCTTTCGTTACAGTTTTCCAGCGCGGTCATATGGGGGAACAGGTTGAAGTTCTGAAACACCATGCCGATCTTGGACCGGATGCGCCGGATATGCGCCTTGGACGCATCAACCAATTGGCCGTCCATGTTCATCTTGTTCAATGGCTCGCCATCCACGAACATGGTCCCACCCTGGATGGGCTCAAGTGTCATCAGAACGCGCAGCACGGTGGTCTTTCCGGAACCAGACGGACCGATGATCGAGACCACCTCGCCCTTGCCGACCGAGAAATCCAAGTCTTTCAGGACCTGCAGCGCCCCGTAAGCCTTTAGGACCTTGTCGAATTGTATCATGGGGTGGGTCAATGCAGGATGCTCCTCTTGACGTAGTTTTCGACGATGCGGATGCAGAAGGCAGCGATCAGGCTCATTACCAGGAAGAAGATCCCGGCAATGGTGATCGCCTCGGTGAACCGGTAATACTCTGCGCCGATCAGTTTTGAGACTTGCATGATCTCCGCCACGGCCACGAAAGACAGCAACGGCGTTTCCTTGAAAATCGCAACTAAATAGTTGCCCAGTGCCGGAACGATTGGCGGCAGTGATTGCGGAATGATCACATCGCGGAAAGTGCGATAGGTAGAGAGGTTTAATGCTATGCATGCCTCCCACTGGCCCTTCGGTACAGCCTGGAACCCTGCACGATAAACTTCCGCGCAAAGTGCGGAATTGTAGATTCCGATCGCAAGAATACCGGTTGTCAGCGGTGGCAGCGTAATTCCGATTTCGGGCAGCAGAAAGAACAGAAAGAAGATCTGCACCAGTAGTGGGGTGGCGCGAATAAATTCGATTACCTCTGTCGCCGGCCGACTGATCCAGGCCGAGCGGTTGGTTTTCAGAAGCATCAGGATAAGCCCGCCAACCAGAGCAAATGCAAAGCTTGCCACTGTGGCCCAGATCGTTACGCCTGCCGCCTGCCACATCTTGGGCAGAACCACGTCGAAGGTAAAATCCCATCTCCAGTCCATGGCCTAGATCCTCTTGCTCAGGTGGCGGGTGTAGTATTCTTCGAGAGCCTCGCCGCCAAACCGAACGAACTGCGCGAGAACGTAGTAAAGCAGCATGGTGATGAAGAAGATTTCCACCGTCCGGTAATGCAACTGGTTCTGCTGAACCGCAGCATAGGTGATGTCGACCAGAGTCACCGCCGAGACCAGTGCAGTGGCCTTGATCAATTCGATGGTCAGATTGCTCATACCCGGGATCATGATCGCGATGGCCTGCGGCAGCACGATCCGGGTCATGCGCTTGAACGGCGTCATATTCAACGCGATAGTCGCCTCTGTTTGTCCTTTCGGGACTGAAGCGATAGCGCCGCGCACGACCTCGGCCCCGTAGGCGCCAAAGTTCAGGCCGATGGCGGCCACTCCCGCCACCATTGGGGACAGCGTCACGCCAAATTCGGGCATCACGAAGAACATCCAGAAAAGGATGACCAGAAGCGACGTTCCCCGGAAAACTTCGATGTAGAATATCGAAATCCAGCGGAGTGGCGTTTTGGCGGACAACCGACCAATACCGGAGACGACCGACATGAACAAAAAAAGCGCAATCGACAGGATCGAGACTTGGGCAGTCACCACTGCGCCTTTCAGAATGGCGGGCAGGAACACCCGCATTTCTGAAAACGTGGCGAACGCTAAGCCAACCAGAAAAGCGATCAACGCGGATACGATAGCGATGCGATTCATACGCACTCCCCGCAAGTATTAATTTCCCGGCCCGCGTTCGGGCCGGGCTTGGTTGTTCACTCAGCCGTCGCAGAGTTCGGATGTCGAGCTGATCGGAAGTTCATCAGCAGTCATGCCGTGTTTTTCCATGATCGCGATATGTTCGGGCGAACCGATAAACTCGGCCATTGTCGCATTGAATGCTTGGACAAATTCCGCGTCTTCGGGGCGGAATGCGAAGGCTCCGTGCGACACTGCGGGCTTACCAGCTACTTCAGCAAAGATTGGCGTTGCCTCGACGCCGCCTGGATCACTGGCTACGATCTGACGAACACCGGGTGCCGAAACCGCCCAGGCATCAATGCGGCCCGCCTTCAGTGCGGCAACTCCAGTCGGGTTGTCCGGCAATTGCGCGATGCTTGCATCCTCAACTCCGGCCGCCTGCGCGTAGCCAACTTGAGCTGACCCCGCGACGGCTCCGACTTTGAGCCCGTTTTCAGCGATGGATTCATAGTTACTGACACCTTTGGGGTTGCCTGCTTCGACCAACATGGCTTGCTGAATTCCGAAGGTCGGTTCGGAAAACTGCACGGCAGCACAGCGCTTGGGGGTTACGAACATTCCCGCTGCGACCACATCAAAACGGTCGGCTTTGAGGCCAGGGATCAACGCACCCCATTCGGTCGAGTCCGCCTCGGCCACTTTGCCGCCCATCTTTTCCAGCACCGCAGTCAGTGTTTCTACGTCGGTGCCCACTAGATTGTCGTTTGTATCTTTGTAGGCATAAGGCGCGAAATTGTAGAATGCGACCCGCAAACCTTCGCCGGTTGCGCGCTCGTTCAGAGTTTCGGCAACGCTGGCAGTCACGCTCAATGCAAAAGTAACTGTCGCAGTCGCGGTGGACAGCAGACTTCGGCGGGTGAGTTTCATATCAGTTCTCCGTGTTGGTTCTTTGGTTCATTCTTTTTGATATCGGTCAGCAACCGGCCATAACCGGGTATGCTGTTTGTCAGGCCTGAATGCAGGACCAGCTGCCACGCCATCGCCTGATTGCTGGAAACCACAGGCAGGCCAGTCGAGGCCTCGATACGATCCAGCACTGTCAGCGACTGAAAGTCAGTGCAGGAGATAAAGGTCGCATCTACGCCCTCAGTCGCCAATTCAGTGGCGGCGAATTCGATTGCGTCCGGTGTTACCCGGCTGATATCGGCAGAGTCAGTAATGCCAAAATCGTAACGGTTGACGATCTTGAAACCACGCTCTGAAAAGGTGCGCACCATGAGATCAGCAACGTCGCTTTGGTAAGGTGTAACCAAGTTCAGGCGTTTGGCACCCAGATGGCTGAACGCTGCGCAGGCAGCTTCGACCGGATTCACGACGATGGCCATAGGAGCGGATTTTCGGATTGCGCTGCGGACATTATCCGCGCCAATTGCTATCGTTCCCGACGTGCAGCCGAACACCACCGCGTCCAGTTCGACCTCAGGATTAAGTAACTGCGCCGCGTCACTCAAAACCGGCGCCATTTTGGCCAGCTGTTCCAGAGTGCAGTCGCCTCCAAAGGCGATCCGGGTGGTAAAGGTCAGGGCATCGGGCGGCAGGATGCGTGCCAGATCGCGCTCAATCACCTGATCATTGGCTAGGGCGATAACACCTATCCGATATTTGCCCGGACCGTTCCCAAGTATCTTGTTTTTGTCCATATATCGGCTCCTCTCAGGCACATCAGGCCTGACCGCCCCGTCAGAGAGACGTACCGGCCGGAGAAAACGCCCCGGCCAGCCAAAACCACCTTAGCCTTCACACAAATCAGCGGTGCTGCGGGCTGGCAGCTCGCTTTCCTGCAAACCATGCGCCTCCATGATGGCGATATGTTCCGGCGTGCCGATGAACGCACTCAGCGTTTCGTTGAATTTCTTCACAAACTCGGCCTCATCGGGGCGAAACGCATAAGCACCATGCGGGCTGGCAGGCCGGCCACCGACCTCGGCAAAAGGCTCCAGCATTTCAAACCCTTCTCCACCATCGCTATTTACGGCAATGCGTGCGCCCGGCGCATCAATGGTGAACGCTGCGGCGCGACCAGCGCGAACTGCGGCAAGGCCGGTCGGGTTATCCGGGACCTGCATGATGTTGGCGTCTTCGACACCCACACTCTTGGCCCAATCCACCTGCGCAGTTCCCGCTATCGCCGCCAGCGTCTTGCCGGATTCGGCGATACTCTCATACGAGCTTGCCAGGCCGTTCGGATTGCCTTCGGGAACGATGATGGTGTTCTGAATACCAAAGGTCGGCTCGGAAAAGGCAACCTCATCACAACGCTTGGGCGTGACGAACATCGCGGCGGCAACGATATCAAACCGATCGGCCTTAAGGCCGGGGATCAGGTTGCCCCATTCGGTCGCGGTTTCGGATTGAACCTTCAGCCCCATTTCACCTAGCACGTGACGCAGGATTTCGACCTGCTCACCCACAACTTCACCATCCGCGTTCACGTACCCAAAGGGAGCGAAGTTGTAGTAAGCCACGCGCAGACCATCCCCCTGGCCGCGCTCTTCCACGGTTTCGGCGGATGCCATCACCGGCAAGGCCGCTACCGCCAACCCAACGGTCATTTTCAAAACGGTGCGACGCTGAAAATTGGATTTCATTTTTTCCTCCCTGTATTTTAGTTGGGATGCCGCTGTGTCCCGGCGGCATCCCTGTGCCATCAGGCCTCGATGACCGGGATTTCCCAGTCCGCGACCGGTGCGGACAACAGATCGGGCTCCCCTTCGGTTACGGCCCAGTTGTCCTCGGCATTGATGAAGCCCAACTCGTTCGAGAAGTTCGGATTGCAGGCAAAGACGTTGCCCACCTCGAAGGTGATATCTTCGAACGCTGCAAGCGACGGGTATTCGGTGGTTTCGATACCCACACCGTGGCCGACCCGGCCCACGCCCATGGTCTTGAGCCCACGTTCTTCCAGATATGTGTCGACAACACGGATGACATCCGCAGGCTTATTGCCTGCAGTAAGCTGCATATTGCAGTCATGACGCAGGCGCATCATCCAGTTGTAGAACTCTTTTAGATCCGCAGATGGCTCACCCACCGACGCGGTGCGGGCCAAGTCAGACCAGTAGCCCTTGTAGCTGACGCCGACGTCAAAGCCGAGCGTTTCACCCTTCTGAATAACGCGGTCAGTCGGCAGCAGCACGATACCCTTATCATTCGCACCCGACAGTACACACAGCAGCGAAATCTTCTCTGCTCCATTGGCAATCAGGTTCTGACGCAGGATCTGGGCCACTTCGTTTTCGGTCATACCCGCGCGCACTTGGGTAAAGGTTTTCTTCTGTGCTTCGGCCGAGATGATAGAAGCGCGGCGCAAATATTCGATCTCCTGCGGAGATTTCACGTTGCGCACGGTCAGGATGATATCGGCGGCGTCGACGAATTCAGCCTGCGGCAAGCCTCTCATGACCTCCTGCAGACCCAGATAAGAAATACCCAGATACTGCTCCCGACCCAATTCGCACCCAATGCGAGCCTTGGACAGGCCAAGGTCTTTTAAAACGCCGATGATGAACTCCGGGTGACCCATCAGGCCCCCTGTGGTGCGGATGTCAGTGATGAACGAAGTTTGCTCAACCTGTGCAACCTCGAACGGCATGGTGATCAGCGTTGCATCGCCGTCTTTGGGGATGATGACCATGTACGAGCGAATCTTGTCTACCGCGCACTGCTCGGAACGGTGACCTGAGTAGTACTGATAGTTCAGCCTCTCGGTGATCAGCATAGCATCAAGGTTCTTTTCAGCCATCAGCGCACGCGTTTTCGCATAGCGCTGTTCGAATTCCTCTTTGGAGAAGTCTGCGTATTGGGGTGCCATGAGAGCCCTGTAATTCTGAGTTGACGTGAGATGAATACTAGATAATATATTATTTGACGCAAGACATTTCTTCAGGGAGCAGCAAAATGAAGGTTTTCTCGGATGCGCAGGTAAAAGACGCTCTTCCTTGGAAGGAGTTGATTCTGCAGTTGCGCGACGCCTTCGCCAAAGGTGTGTCGCAACCTTTGCGTACTGCGCATACGATCCCGGTTCCCGGAGAACCCGACGCCTCATTTCTGGCCATGCCCGCATGGGAGGAAGGCGGCAAACTGGCCGTGAAAATTTTATTCATTGCGCCCGGAAATTCAGCGCGAAACCTGCCTGCAGTGAATTCGTCGGTGATGGTGTTCGATGCCGTAACGGGCCAAGCCGAAGCGGCCATGGAAGGCGGCGAGTTGACCGCGCGCCGCACCGCTGCGACCTCAGCGCTGGCGGCAGAGCTGATGGCGAGAGAGAACGCAAAAAACCTGCTGATCGTCGGCGCAGGTACCATTGCAGGCAATCTGATTCCCGCCCACCGAGCCGTGCGCGACTATGATTCGGTGCAAATCTGGGCGCGCCGCCCGGAACAGGCTCAGGCACTGGCTGCGCAATTCGACGACTTCGTGACCGCAATCACGGATTTGGACACCGCCGTAGCGCAGGCCGATGTAATCGCAGCCGCCACCATCACCAACGATCCGCTGATCAAGGGGGCGCTGCTGAAAGACGGCGCGCATCTGGATCTGGTCGGTGGATTTACCACTGAAATGCGCGAGGCGGACAACGAAGCCCTAAAACGCGCCGCAGGAGGCATCATTGTCGATACATATGATGGCGCCATGGCGGAGGCCGGCGACATCACTCAGCCGCTGGCCGAGGGCGTGATCGCCCGCGATGACATTGCCGGCGACATGGCCGAGCTTTGCCGTGGTGAGGCACGGCCGCGGAAAAACGCCTCGCAAATCACCGTTTTCAAATCCGTGGGGGCCGCCATCGAAGATTTCGTGGCCGCCCGCATGACCGCTGCATCCTGAAACCTGACTGGAAAGATAATGACTGAGTTCAGATTCGCACGCCGTTCCGCCATTCTAGGCAAATCGGTCTTCGATCATGCACCGGGTACGATCGCGCTTAATTCCGGCGCAGCGTATCCGCCCTGCCTGCCCGATGTGGTACGTGAGGCGACAGAGGCAGTAGGCCCGCTGCGCGAAGAGGCCATGCAATATGCGCCGCTGATGGGCCTGGACGACCTGCGGGACGAAATCTGCAAATTCGTGGCCGAAGACGGCATTAAGGCCAAACGCCAGAACGTGCTGGTCACTTATGGGTCAAAAAGCGCCTTCGATCTGGCTCTTCGCACGTTTTGTGAGGCCGGAGACTCGGTGATCGTCACCCGCCCCACCTACATGACCGCCGTGCACATCATGCGCACCCACAATGTGCGCTTCATCGACATCGGTCAGGACGACGAAGGGTTCTGCGCCGATGAGTTGGAACGCAAACTTGAAAACATGGAAAACAACGCCGAGCAGATGCCCAAGCTGCTGTTCGACGTGCCGGATTTCCACAACCCAACAGGTGTTACAACCTCGCTTGCCCGGCGAAAGAAGATGCTGGAATTGGCACAGCGCTTCAACTTTGTAATCTGCGAGGACGATCCCTATCGCCGTATCCGGTTTGAAGGGGAGGTGATCCCCTCGATCAAGTCGATGGATACCACCGGCCACGTGATCAGCCTTGGCACAGTGTCCAAGATTTTGGCCCCGGGTCTGCGTGTGGGCTGGGCCATCGGTGATGCAGGAGTGATCCGCCGCATGGCGATGCAAAAAGCTGATGGCGGCTCGAACGCCTTTGCCCAGCGAATTGTCGTGCAACTGATGAAATCGAACAAGATGGCGCATCACATCGACGAGATGATCTATCAGATGCGCATTCACCGTGACGCGATGATCGACGCATTCGCCGAACACCTGCCCGAGGCGAAAATCCGTGCACCGCAAGGTGGCTATTTCCTGTGGGCAGAGCTTCCAAAAGGCACCGACGCCGAGAAGCTAGTAGAGTTGGGTATCGCCGAAGGGGTCGAGGTCTCTTCGGGTCGCCTGAGTTTCCCCACCGAGGATCCGGGGAATTTCATTCGCATGGCCTACAGCTTCATCACCGAAGACCAAATTCGAGAAGGTATCGCCAAGCTTGGCGTCGCCTGGCGCAAACTCCAAACCCAAGCACAAGCGGCATAAGAAGAAGGAACACCCAATGCCCTGCCCCAAAGTAAGCCTCGCCCCTTCCTGCGAGATAGATCTGGATGCCGAAGGCAAACAGCACGGTTATGTGCGTATCCAGTTCAGCTCGGACCGGTCAGCCTATGGCTGGCTGCCAATGCCGATCATGTCGATCAAGAATGGCGACGGTCCGGTCGCCGTTGTGATCGGCGCCAATCACGGTGACGAATACGAAGGCGTCTCGATCACCAACGGTCTGTACCAAGAGCTGGAGCCTGGCGACATCAAAGGTCAGATCATCTTTCTGCCTGCCGCCAACGCCCCGGCCTTCTATGCCGGTCGCCGCACTTCGCCGCTGGACTGGACAGGCGAAGCCAACCTGAACCGGGTGTTCCCGGGCGACCAATACGGCTCTCCGACCGAGATGATTGCGTGGTACATCACCAACCACATCGTGCCGCGGGGCGATGCGTTCTTTGACCTGCATTCGGCTGGCAAGTCCATCGACCATCATCCCTCCGTGAAGATCCGCCTGATGAATGACGAAGCCAAAGATGCGATGCAGATGAAGTTCCTGGAACTGTTTGGCGCGCCTCTGGGAATCGTGGGTGATCGGGTCCATGAAACGACCCTGTCGGGTGAAATCCTGCCGCTGGACAAAATCTACTTGTCGACCGAACTGGGCGGCGCAGGCAAAATCCGCCCCTGGATTCGCGACTTTGCGTGGAACGGCATGAAACGCTGCCTGCGCGAGCTGGGCGTTCTGCAAACCGATGAAGTGCTGCCCGAGCCCGAACACAAGGTAACTCTAAAAGCGATGCAGACCGGCGATCACTACATCTTCGCCCGCAAAGATGGGATGTTCGAACCGCGCGTGAATCTGGGCGACGTCGTCGAGGACGGTCAGTTTGCGGGCTACATCTGGAACTTGAAGGAACCTTGGGAAAAACCCGAGGAATTGTACTTCAACAAAGGTGGCGTCGTATTCTGCAAGCGCACCCCGGCGCTGTGCGAGATCGGCGACACGCTGTTCTTCACACTCAGCGATTATGAAGGATAACACCTTCGAAGACCCCAAGGCACGGCACCCCTCTCCCCACTCGCAATGCCTTACCCGGCGCGCAGCACTGCTGCGCGCCTATAACTCCGACACGGGAGTCGTGGCTTCGTCCAGCTCCAAAAGGTTTCTTTTCCTTTTGATGCCAGGCGCTTCGATGCTGAGTTTTAGCGCGGCGGTCGAACCACTTCGCATGGCAAACAAGTTGTGTATGCGCTCGGTTTATTCTTGGCAGACAGTCTCTCTGGATGGAAAGCCAGCGCAGTTTTCAAACGGCATAACCATGGCCGTCGACGCTTCGGGCCAACGTATGAGCACTGCGGACTTTGCCTTCGTTTTGGCAGGATCCGAGCTGAACGCAGAGCAGGAGAAACCTGCCGCACGGTGGCTTTACAATCACTATCGCTCCGGCGCGCGCGTTGGGTCATTAGGTGGTGGGGCGCATATCCTCGCACGCTCTGGCCTGCTGGATGACCGAATCTTTACCCTGCATTGGGAAGACCAGCCGGGATTTCGCGAACGCTATCCATTTCTGGAGCCCGAAGATCGCCTCTTTTGCGCTGACACCAAAATCATTACCTGCGGGGGCGGCATGGCGGCGGCCGACTTAATTATGCATTTGATCGCTGCCGATTTTGGCCGTGACTTTGCTGTCTCCGTCTCTGAAATGTGCGTACATTTCAGCATGCGCCAAGGTGAAGAGCGGCCACAAAGCTCGATGTCGATGATCCTTGGCTCTCGCAACCCGCATTTGATTGCCGCTACTCAAGTGATGTCTGCCAATCTGGAAAACGTCTTGGCCATGGACATCGTCGCGCAAAAATCCTGCGTGTCCCGCCGGCAGTTGGAGCGGTTGTTTAAGACCTACACCGGCAAATCACCGGCAGGATTCTATCGAGATCTGCGGCTCGAACGCGGCCGCCAATTGTTACGCGACACTGACTACAAGATTATAGAAATATCAGTAGCTTGCGGGTTTTCCAGCCCGACATCCTTTTCACGCAGCTTTCGCAAGAAGTTTGGTTTTTGCCCAAATCGAACCGAGAGGCCCCGATGAACACTCGGACCTTAGCAACAGTTACCCGGGTTAAGAACATACCCAACAAAGCCACCTCAATAGACACTCGCCTCGTCCTCGCTGACAAAAGCTTCAACGATTGGAACGGCCTTCTCGATCTCATGCGCAAGACGTTTTCCCAAAACATCGGGAGAATTGACCCGCCCAGCACGGTTTTTGAATGCACAACGCAGGACCTTCAGAACCGATCCCATCAAGAACTGCTGCTACTGGTGTATAACGATCTCGATCTGGTTGGCTGTCTCTTTATGCGTCCTGGTGAAGAAGACCTCTTCCTAGGCAGGTTCGCCATTGTGCCACAAATGCAAGGAATGGGGCTCGCCCGACGCATGATAGCAAAAGCCGAGCAGGTCGCGAACCAGTCGGGCCTAAGGGTCTTGGCTCTTGAAACGCGCATTGAGTTGCTGACAAACCAAAGGAAATTTAAAGCGTTAGGATTTGAAATCGTTAGTGGTCGCGCCCATACCGGTTTCGACCGGATCACTACTTTAAGAATGCAAAAAAGAATAGAAAAATAACCCGGAGTGTCAGAAAAGACGGCGTTCTTCGACCTTGAGTTGGTGAAACGCCTAATGATGCAAACGAACAGGTCGAAGTTTCTGAACTACATGATCGAACAGGATCACCGACTAATCAAACCGCACGTGCGGCTCCGTGCGATCTCAAATCTTTCGAATCTGCTTCCGCCAACTTGGAAGGCATCGACGTTGGGAACATGTCCAAAAACGTCGATGCACTACGCGAGCAAATCCCGTCGAACTCAATCATAAGCGGACGTCACAATCATCTCGACCTTCAGCACGTCGCGCGCCAGTTTGGCTTCACCGCACGCACGAGCCGGCGCATGCCCTTCAGGCACCCAGGCGTCCCAGACCGCGTTCATTTCGGCAAAATCAGCCATGTCGGCTAGCCATATCACACATTGCAATATCCGGGTTTTGTCGCTGCCTGCCTTGGCCAGAAGATCCTCGACCTTGGCAAGAATTTCGCGCGTCTGGTCTGCAACTGTGGCAGCGTCCGAGGTCTGGCCGCACAGATAGGCAACGCCATTGTGCTTAACGATCTTGCTCATGCGGTTACCGGTTTCGATACGGGTGATTGTCATGTCGGGACTCTCCATTACAGAACCTTGCGGTCAAATCGGTCGATGCGGAAGGGCGATAGATTGAAACGGCTTTGTCCACCAGTCACCAAATTCGCCAGAACCTGCCCTACGACAGGGCCCATCTGAAAGCCGTGCGCGGAAAACCCGAATGCGTGGAATGCGCGCGGAGCATTCACAGCGGGCCCGATCACAGGCAGGTTGTCCGGCATGTAAGCTTCCAGTCCGGCCCACATCCGGTTGATACTGGCTTTATACATGATCGGAAAGAACTCGGCCGTGGTGCGGCAGGCAGCGGCAAGTTTGGCGTAGTCCAGCCGTGTCCGGTTGTTGGCACGATCAGCAAAACCTTTGGCCCCGCCGCCAATCAGAACCGTGCCATTCTCGAACTGCTTGAAACTGAGCTGGCGGCTGACCGCCCCCACAACCGGCTTGGCGAAATGCGGCATCCGGGCGGTGATCATCAGCATCGGCGCAGCATGGCTGAGGGGGACGTTGTCCCCGATCATCAGCGCGATCCGATCGGCCCAGGCCCCTGCGCAATTGACGACGGTTTCGGCCTCGTACCTGTGCTGAGAGCCTTGCGCCAACCACGTGTCCCCGACGCGCCGGAGGCTCAGCACCTCTTCGCCTTCAATCACCTGTGCGCCCATTCTTTCTGCTGCCCGACGAAACGCGGAGGTTGCTTTGTAGGGAATGGCATAGCCGTCGAGATCTGAGATTACACCGCCAACGCAATTGGAACTCACATAGGGCAACCGGTCTCTTAGTTCGTCCCGATCGATGATCCGCTCATGCGTAAATCCGGCGTCGTGCATCTTGATTTCACGGGCGCGCAAGGTCGCCAAATCACCCTCATCCGCAGCGATGTTGATCAGGGTCTGGCGTCTAAAGCCCGTGTCGTGGCCCAACTCTTCATCCAGGGTCTGCCACAGATCCATCGAGGCCTTAGAGAGCGGCAACTCGGCCATGTCGCGGCCCAACAGGCGAACGCCGCCCGCATTGACACCCGACGCATGGCGTCCAGAATAGTCCTTTTCAACCACGATCACAGAAGCGCCCTTGCGAGCCAAATGGTAGGCGGTTGCGCAGCCTTGAATGCCGCCACCAACAATCAGAACATCCGCCTTCATTCCGCAGCCTCCGCCGTCACTGTCTCATAACGGCCAAGCTCGTCCAAAGTCAGCAGGCGTTGAGGGCTGCGCAGCCTGTAGTAGCCGACCGCCTCCGGGCTTTCTTCACGCCATTGGGCCAGAAGCCCGGTCACCAGATGCCCGCATTGCCGACCTTGGCAAGGTCCCATTCCACATCGGGTCAAGGATTTCAGGGCGTTGGGGTCGCGGGCGCCTTGCTCGAACCCTGTGCGCAGGTCACCCATCGACTGCTCTTCACAGCGGCAGACCAAAGTATTCGCTTGGCGCGGTAAACGTAAGGCGTCCGTCGGACGGTAAAGACAGTCTATGAACCGGCGAAACGGTTTCAGAGCAGACAGATATGCCAAATCAGACTGGGTTTTGTAGTCTCTGTCAGCCCGTGAAATCCGGCCCAGGCGATGCAAGATATTCTGTGCGGCCACTCGTCCTGCTGCACGTGCGCCGTCCGCACCAACTATCCCTGCACCGTCTCCAGCAACTGAAACATGCGCGGCCGAGCTTTCGCCAAAGGCATCAACCGTGACCTGCCAGCACATCTGTGCGCTGTTCCAATGGTGCGCCAGCCCCATCGCCCGGGTCATGTTTAGATTGGGTTGGACGCCGTGATGCAAAAATACCGTATCGGCTGCGACTTCATGCTGCTTGCCTGACGCGACAAAACGCAGCCCTTTGGCGTTTTCATCCCCGAGCACCTCGAGGTTTTCAGCGTGTCGATAGATGGAAACGCCCGAGGCGCGAATTTCCCGCAGCAATGACAAACCCTTCCGAAGCTGCCCGAGCTGCCGCAGTGCGCGGGGCATCAAAGGGGCGGCGTCGAGATAGTGCTGTCGCGGGGTCGTTTCGACCAAGGCGGCCACAGGTACGCCCAGTCGCAGATATTGTGCCACGATCAGGTACAACAAGGGACCGGACCCGGCAAAAACCGCTCCGTCGGCGACAACAGCATCTGATTTCAGCATAACTTGAGCCGCTCCAGCGGTCATGACGCCGGGCAAAGTCCAACCCGGAATCGGCATGGGCCGTTCCATCGCGCCGGGACACAGCAGCATTTCCCGGCTGTGCAGCTCGCGCGTTTCGCTCTGATAGGAAAACAGAATTCGACCGTCATCCCCCAGATGCCACGCATCGGCACCGGCAAGATGTTTCGCCCCCGAATTTTCAAACCGACTGATTAAATCCGCGCCTGCCGCATAGTCCGGGCCGAGGCTTGCCGCATCAGGCAAAGGGCTGTCTGCCGCAGACCGGTAAATCTGCCCCCCTGCCCGATCAGCCCGGTCCAATACAACCACGTCAGCTCCGGCTTGTGCCAGATCAATGGCGGCGGACATTCCAGCAGGGCCTGCCCCGACAATCGCGCAATCAAAGGCTTGCATCATCTGCCTCTGTGTCTTCGGAAATGTCCTGTGTCAAAACCTTCATGCCATCGACTACCCGACGCAGGCAGGCTTGCTGATTTGGAAGACCGTCAATGTTGACCATGCATTCGAAACAGACGCCCATAGCACAGTAGGCACTGCGTGCTTCGCCTGACAGGGCCGCCTTGCGTGTCTCGACCTGACCAGCAACTGCCATAGCACTCCATACCGACTGACCTTTGCGGGCTGTAACCATCTGACCGTTGACACTTAGCGTCACCAAATCGTGGTCATCATCTTGCAGGGATCTAAACATAGGCTGATCTCCGTCAGGGAACGGGGCAAGGCGCAGGGAGGTGCACGCCTTGCCCGATATCGGGGTCTGGCCGGTTATTCGGCGATCTGGTCAAGGATGCGCTGACCCCAATCCTGACCCACGTCCTCAAGGACTTCAGGCCAGACCTGCGCACGCACATGGGCAGCGGTAGCGGCAAGTTCTTCGTCCGTCAGAGAAACAATTGTGGCGCCATTTTCGGCAAGTTTCTGTTCAAACGCACCCTGATCGGCTTCAGCTGCTTCCCAACGCTTGGCTTCGAATTCCAGTGCTGCCTTTTCCAGCGCTGCGCGATCTTCCTCGCTCATCTCAGCCAGAGTGCCCGAGTTGATGATCATGTACCAAACTTCGAAATGTGTATTCACGGGTACGTAAGACGTGGTCACATCCCGGAACGAGGCATAGTAACCTTCGGCGCCCGAACCGACGACACCGTCAACAACACCGGTCTGTACCGCGGTGAATGCTTCCGAGAACGGGATTGGCGATGAGATGTAGCCCAGAGCGTCCGCGGTTAGCTGAAAGCTCTTGATGCCCGGCACACGGACCTTGATGCCTTTTGCAGCGGTCGGGTCACCCGGGTTCACCGCTTCAGTGTTGAGTGCCACTCCACCGAAATACACGGGATAAGCTGCCAGCATGGTGATGTCCTGTTTGGCATAGAGATCCTTCATGGCGGTGTGGATCGCGCCCCCGGGACCGTAGATCTTTTTCGCCTCATCCCAGTTTGCCGCAACATAGGGGAAAGCCGAGATCTGCATACGGCGATCAACCGCTGTGGCGGCGGGCTGCACGGCCATGTCGATGGCCCCAACCGAGATGCGCTCCTGAACCGAGGTGTAATCACCCAGTGCCGAGGCAGGGAACAGGTTCAGTTCTACCGAACCATCTGTCGCAGTCTTAAGTTCTTCCGCAAAAACACGCAGTTCATTGTCGATGGTCGCACCCTGAGGGCGGATATGGCTGATCTTCAGTGTATCTGCAGAAGCGATACCAGCAGTCGCCACAACGGCTGCGGCCATGCAGGTGGATTTCAGAAAGTTCATCATGGATAGGTCTCCTCCGTGAGTGATGAAGTGGGCGGTTTAGTAGCCAAAGAAACGGGGCAGCCACATCGACAGGTCCGGCCAGAAACTGGTCAGGAACACGACGGGCAGATAGCCCAGCAGGATCAGGGTCATGGCGGGCCGGATCACCTTGGTGACCGGCACCTGACCGATGCGCGCGCCCAGATACAGGATCGAGGCGTAAGGCGGCGTGACACCTCCCATCGCGGTGTTGACCCCCATGATCGCGGCAAACTGGATCGGGCTGACACCGATAGCCTGCATCAAGGGCAGCAGCAGCGGTGCGATCAGGATAATGGCGGTCACGTCATTCACCACCATGCCAACGAGAAACAGCAGGATGTTGATCAGCACCAGCAGCAGGGCTTTGTTTTCGGTCACCGAGAAGATCGCCTCGACAATCGCCTGGGGCACGCTTTCCAATACAAACATCTGGCTCAGGATCATCGAGAACAGGATCATCAGCATAATTGCGCCAACCGAAGTGGCGGCCTCTCTGCCAGCACCAAAGAAGGTGCGCATATCCAGCCCCTTGTAGATTAGGAAGCCCACCGGGATCGCGTAGATCACGGCCACGGCGGCGGCCTCGGTCGGGGTCATAATGCCGCCGTAGATACCGCCGAGAATGATCACGGGCATCAGCAAGGCGGGCGTGGCTTTGAATCCGCGCTGGGTCGCTTCGGACATAAATGCCGTCCCTTTAAGGGGCTCGTTCAGTTGCAGTGGAAACCTGCGGGCCATACGGATGTTGACCGCCGAAAAGCTGGCCATGATCAGAAGGCCGGGTCCCAACGTTGCCAAGAAACAGGCCAGGATCGACGTATCGGTCACCCAGCCATAGACGATCATTGTAACGGACGGCGGGATCAATAGACCCAAGAGCGATGCGTTCGCGATCAGCGCCGTTGCGTATTCTCGGGGATAGCCTTGTTTCTCCATTTCGGGGATTAGCAGCGGTCCGATCGCAGCAACACCGGTCAGGCCCGATCCAGAGATCGCACCGATCAGCGCGCAGGACACGGTGGCCACAACGCCCAGTCCACCCCGCAGATGGCCGATGAAGATGTTGACGAAGTTGAGAAGACTTGCCGCAATGCCGGA
The DNA here is from genome assembly GCF_040329455.1 of Ruegeria sp. SCP11. NCBI lineage: Bacteria > Pseudomonadati > Pseudomonadota > Alphaproteobacteria > Rhodobacterales > Roseobacteraceae > Ruegeria > Ruegeria sp. SCP11. The sequence goes on from NZ_JBDZYG010000011.1 coordinate 27,043, forward strand.
CACGGACATGATCGTCCCCGCCAAAACAAACAGTGGAATGGCCAGAAGCACCGGATTTCCAAGTTGCTGGAAACCCCACAGCATGTTGCCCTTCATGACCACGTCGCCCGCGAAATACATCACCATCAGACCCGCGCCGAAGCAGTACGGCAGAGGAACGCCAAGTGTCAGCAGGATGACCAGAACCAATACGGCTAAAAGCGCGATCTCGATCATTTCAGACCTCCTTCAACGGCGGGTTCGGCGACAGGGGAAAACAGCGCGCGCAAATGCATCAGCAGGTGCCAGGCGGTGAAGGTCATCATCAGGACCAGCCCGACAAACAAAGCGACATCGACATAGAAGGTCGGCAGGTACAGCGTCGGGCTCTCGCGCCAGACGCGCATTGAGTATTTGGTGAAGTCCCAAGCCCAAGTGGTCAGCCAGATACCAACGATCAGGCTGATGACCTCACCTATGACTGCAAGAACCTGATGCTGGCGCTCGGTGGAGAGGAAAATCTCAAGTACATTGGCCCGAATATGCGTGTTCTCGCGGGAGGCGTTGACCGCCCCCAGCATGTACAGCCACAGAGTGGGATAAAGCAGACTCTCTTCCAGCCCCATGACCGGGATTTCCAGCACATACCGGGTAATCACCTGCACGAACTGCCCAAGAGCAACCAGGCAGATCAGGACTGTCAGCAGGACACTTGAAAAACGTGTCATTTCCCCCTCCGTCATAGCGAATGCAAGTGGTGCATTCGTGGCGGGAAAATTGCGAACGCGGCTCATCAAGTCAAAACGATTAAATTGATTATAAAATAAAGTTAATTTATACTATTTGAAAAAGTTTAGGATTATCAAAGTCGAATGAATCTCAGTTTTCGCCAGTTACAGGCCTTTCGCGAGGTCATGCGGACGGGCTCAGTATCCGATGCCGCTCGAATCCTCGGTCGAACCCAACCGGCAGTCAGTGCTTTGATCGCAAACCTCGAGGCCGAGTTGGATATCGCCCTGTTCCGCCGTCAGCGCGGTAAAATGGCCCCTACCCCCGAAGCTCAGTACTTCATCACCGAAGCCGAAGCGATCCTAGATCGCTTGTCGCTTTCAACCCGGACAATGCGAGAGATCGGTGCACTGACTAAGGGCCGCCTGAACATCGCTTGTATGCCAGCCGCCGCCAGTCTGTTGATGCCTCAGATCCTGGCCGAGTTTCTGTTGGACAAGCCGGATGTGAAGGCGTCGCTTATGATGCGTGCGTCACCGGTGATCGAGGAATGGGTCGCCTCTCAGCAATATGACATCGGGTTGGGTGAAACTCCGAAGCCCACTGCGGCCATTGACACTGTCGATTTCGACATGAGATGCGTGTGCGCCATCCCGGCAGATGATCCGCTGGCCGGGCTAGACACAGTCGAAGCCCGCCATCTGTCGGGGCGCCCTATGGCCGGGTTGCAAGACGGACATCCGAACCTAGTCGCGACCCAGAGAGCATTCGCCAGTCAAAACGCCAGTTTCAAACAACGCTTCGAACTCAGAACCTTTCACCCGGCTTTGACTCTGGTGGAAAAAGGGCTTTGTTACTGTATCTGCGATCCGATTACTGCAGCTGGATACGTCAACATGCGACCTGAGCCGAGACCCGTCGTCTTCCGGGCGTTCCGCCCCAATGTCGTTCTAAACGTCTCGATTATGCGACCGGCGCACCGTCCCCCCTCTGCGTTGGCAAATGAATTTGTTCTGCAATTGGAGGCGGCATTGGACCGTGTAAACAAACAGTTTTGAAGCAACTTCCGCGACACTGGATAGAAAAAAGTGTTTGATATGAGCTCCAAAGGCCAGTTCACAATCGAAGTCTGTCCTTTCAAACAATTAGTGGAATTAGCGGCTTGGAATGCGATCGCTTAGCGCGAAGCTCTTTCACCGCGCATTTAGCGTTAAATTGGTGTTCGACGGCTGTAGCGCCCGACTTTGCTGACACTGTCACGGCCAATCAATGCTGCAAGACCCAGAGGTGCTTCCGTCCAGCGGACTAACCTGACAATTTGCGGCGGAAACCGTATTGTTTTGGTATTTGATGGCCCGGCGCGACTTGAGGACCAGAACAATGACGGACAAGGAAAAGCAATCGGGTAAATCTACCGAAGGCATGTTGGACTACAACGAAAATTCCTCTGCCCAACTACAGTTGGTGCGCCTGTTGTCCCCACTTGTTCGAGAGCTTGTGCACTCAATGGACCCGCCCGGCACCGAATTCAAAATCGTGGACTATGGGTGCGGGCCGGGCGTCAACTCCATCGAAATGGTCAAACCGGCAATCGAGGCTTGTCTGGAGAAATTCAGCGATACCCCCATTGTCGTTTGCCATTCCGATCAAGTTGGCAACGACTGGAACACCTTGTTCGAACTGGTCTTAGGCCCGGATGGTTACGCACATATAGCCAAGGGGATCCGCACCGAAGCCGCCATCGGGTCTTTTTACGATCAGGTCACATCATCCGAGACGGTTTCCATCGGGACTTGCATTTTCGCGAGCCATTGGTTGAGCCAAGGCATTCAACTGGACTCTGCCGGAACCGTTTGGTTCGCCGATCTGCAAAGTGATGCGCGGCGTATTGTCGACCGGATTGCGCAAAAAGACTGGACCCAATTCTTGCTTCAGCGCGCCTTGGAAATTCGCGCCGGGGGATTCCTAGTTGTCGGAACACTTGGCTCTTTCCCCGACACATCCGAGAAGAACGGGATTGCCGCTTCCGGGCGCGGCATATATCGCGCAATTTATGTTGCCGCCCAGACAATGGCAGAGGATGGCCTCATCAGCCCCGAAAGCCTGGAGTCCTTTTTGTTTTCGCTTTGGTTCATGACCGAGGCCGAGGCGCGCCATACTCTTGTGAAAAACCCCGAACTAAAAGCAGCATTCGAAATCTGCCGCATCAGCGTCGAACCCGCCCCGACCAAAGCCAGCGACATATTCGAAGACCATATTCAAGAGCCTGGTACCTATGCTGAAAAGTATGTCGGGTACATCCGCGCCTTTGGTGATTCCACTTTAAGAACGCATTTGTTCGGCTCCAATTGCGTCAACTCAGAGCATCTCGATCAGCTCATGGCAGAGTTCTACAATCGCCTCACACATCTCTATGAGAGCGAAACGAACAAATACGCTTGCGAAGTTTGGCACCTCGTTGTGGTTCTCCGTAGAAAATAGTGAGAACCTCAACTCACAGACATGACTGGCTGAGCCACCCCACGTCACGATGGGTCACAAGCTATGCTGCCTCTACAATCAACCTTTATCAGTAAGATAGAATTTCTTATTCTTAGTCGTCGAACGGCGCTAAGCGGAACTTCGCAAACTATCTGTACGGCTTTAGAAATACCGACCGTTCGGAAGTTGGCCACACAGCAGCCAACAGCCGAGATTCAAAGCAAGCGGATCGCCATGCCGCCATCAACGGCTAGCGAAGAACCTGTCACAAAGCTTGCTCTGTCCGATAACAAGAACAACGCCGATTGAGCAATTTCCCTTGGCTCTGCCATGCGTTTCACGGGATGCAATCCGGCAATGAAGTCGCGCGCCGCAGGATCGTCACCAGCCATGTCGGTTTTTGTGCCACCTGGCAATACAGTGTTGATACGGACACCCCTCGTTGCATGATCAGATGCCAACGATTGTGTGAGCCCGATCAAACCTGCCTTGGATGCAGCATAGGCTCCCATGCCCGGCATACCCCCATTGCTGTAACCAACAAATGTTCCAGTGAAAACAAGAGATCCTCCACCACGTTTCTCCATAGCCGGGATTTGCGCTTTTGCCGCGTAGAACGCGCTGGAGAGGTTTGTTGCTAGTACAGATTGCCAGTTAACTGTTTCCATTTCTGGAATTGGCCCTAACTCGCCGATAATGCCAGCATTGTTAAATGCACCATCAAGACCACCAAATTGCCGTTCCGCCAGATCAACAAGGTCTTTGGAGTATGTTTCGTCGGTCACGTCACCCGCAAGGCACACAGCTTGCCCATTGCTTTGGGTAATCTGTTCGACGACTGTGTTCAGTTGGGCCTCACGGCGAGCGCCCAATACGACATTCGCTCCTTCTGAGGCAAACAGAAGTGCTGCCGCAGCGCCTATCCCACTGCTTGCCCCGGTAACGATAATGGTTTTGCCTCTAAGTTCCATGATTATGCCTTTCTGTAGCTGCATACCTATCAACTAGAGAACGACGTGAGCATTGAGCGACCCGTTTCTTGCGGGTCTTGAGCGGCTTCAATTGGATGCGCAAGAAACGGATCGGTAGAAAACCGTAGGTGGTAGAGGGTATCCCGAGTGTGAGCTTGTCGGGTTCCGGCGCAACACTGAGTGTATTCCAACCGGATACAATCGACCTCGCTGAAATTGCGCACAATGTGATCATCGCAAAAAACCTGAACGAAGCCAATTGGCAGTAACAACTTGAAGCACCAAAGACTTCAAAGCGCGCCTGCCTGGTGCGCTTTGTCTTGCAGAGCACTACGGAGAAGAGTCCCGAAATGTGTCGTCACCTTAAGACAACCACTTGTCTTCGGAGTTGCAGCTCAGGACTTGCTCATAGCTTTATTCAAGTGGTTCAAACCGTCGACCGTGATGGCGATTGAATGCGGGAATGGGGCCGGACCGTGTCTGTAGAACTGAATGTCATAGTCAATCCAACCTCGCTCTCAGAGTACATCCAGGGTCTTTGCCAAAGCGACATTGATTTCTTCACCAAACGAAGCAGGAAGCGCTATTGACGCCGGGTGGTGGTCCGCAAGGTTACTAAGAATTTCTATCTGCGTTTTTTCGTCTAGCGGCTTTCCCAAATCCAAGACCCAACCGACCGAACTCACCGAGTGACAGTATTGCCATTACAATCTGCCTAGGCATTTCAGAAATCCACACGCCAACGGGTCTCACCGCAATTCAGTCGGCTTCTTCCATCTTGGTGGCGTTCAGTTGAGCAAACAACTCGGGCCCGACGCGGTCATAGAGGTCCAATTGCGTTTCGAGAAAATCAATGTGGCCTTCTTCGTCTGACATCAGACTTTCGAACAGACCCATGGAAACATAGTCACCTGCGGCTTTGCACACATCTCGTGCTTCCTTGTAGAGGGCACGGGCGCTTCGCTCAGCGGCCAAATCACATTCCAGAGTTTCACGTGGGTTCTCGCCAATCTTCAGCGGGTCCAGTTTTTGCAGGTTGGGATGGCCTTCAAGAAAAATGATCCGCTCGATCAGCTTGTCGGCGTGCTCCATCTCTTCGATGGACTCTTCCCGGCTTTTTTTGGCCATGCTCCCAAGTCCCCAGTCATCTTGGAGGCGGTAGTGAAGCCAGTATTGGCTGACAGCTGTCAATTCGTGCCGAAGCGCTTTGTTCAGATAGTCGAGTACCTTTTTGTCACCCTTCATAACTGGTCTCCCTGGCTGCATGACCGTCTTGATTGGACGAAGTTTTCGGTGGTTGATCTTAACATTTTTTAGAATAGCTCCAAAATCTGCAGATTGCCCTTTACCTTCAGCTAACTAACCGAAATCCCGACGATTCTTGTTGGATTTAATCAGGGAATTGGCAAAGCTTGATCGTATTAGCTTCGGGTACGAGGTTGGCCCGATCCCGGGGTCGTGCTGACCGCATCTACCGGGCTTTCACTTTTTTCGATTCATGTTGGCAACTTCGGTCCAATCCAAGGTGGCAGACTCAGATTAAAGAGACTTGAACCCGCACATGTGCCGGACTCGCAGCTTAATGAAACGGTGATCCTGTTCGAAAACTATTCGGCGAGAACAAACGCCAAATTACGCATGCTCGTCAACGAGACCCCAAAGTTTGCGACACATACCTTCCGATCAACCTTTTTAGGATAACGCATTGCGATGCCGACGGAGAACCCCCGCGTACTGCAATTCCCGAACCACATGGCGCCCGAGAACATCGGTGCCGCCCAGAATAGCCTCCATTTTCCCGTTGTTCGGTGTAGTCACATCCACCTCTAACTGAGGCAAGTCCGCAAAAAGTTTTAATTGTCTTTCTTTTGAGATTTGGGAAGAAGATCGATGGGTAGCGGAAATACGACCGTCGTTGTGCCGTCAGTTGCAATATCATTAAGGGCGTTGAAATAACGCAACTGCATGGAGTTCGGCTGTGTCGCCAGCAACTTGCCAGCCTCCACCAGTTTCGATGCAGCCTGAAATTCGCCCTGCGCGTTGATGACGCGCGCCCGTCGCAGGCGTTCTGCCTCGGCCTGTTTGGCAATGGCACGTACCATGCTTTCGTCGATATCCACGTGCTTGATCTCGACATTCGCGACCTTGATGCCCCAGGCATCCGTCTGGCGGTCCAAAATCTCCTGAATGTCCGCGTTGAGCTTGTCGCGTTCGGCCAGCATCTCGTCCAACTCATGTTTGCCCAGAACCGAGCGTAGCGTTGTCTGGGCCAGTTGACTGACCGCGGCCCTGAAATCGGCCACGTTGATAATGGCGCGCTGCGGATCCACGATGCGGAAGTAGATTACTGCATTAACTTTGACCGAGACGTTATCGCGGCTGATTACATCCTGGCTGGGTACATCTTCGACGAACATCCGCAAATCGGTGCGCACAAGCTGCTGCACCACCGGAATGATCAGAACGAACCCAGGCCCCGTGACCCTTGTGAACCGCCCCAGCGTGAACAACACCCCCCGCTCATATTCCCGGAAGATATAGATAGCCGCTTGCAGGAACAGGAACACCAGCACCATCAGGATGAGATAGGCGATCCATTCAAACTGGAATGCTTCCATCATCGTACTCCTTCGCGAGCCTCTGATTTCTTGCCGGTCGATGACCCGACGCGCAGCGTGAGACCGTTGATACCCAGGACGTATACGATTTGCCCGGGCCGCAGGTCGGTTAGGCCTCGGGCCTGCCACCGTTCACCTTCGACCCAGACAAACCCGGCTCCGCCAGACCAGTCGAGCACACGAGCCTTCGCCCCCAGCATTCGGTTCGCCCCCGACACCGGTGCTCGCCGATAGGTGCGAATTGTGTAGCCCAAAAGCACAGCCAGGATTGACGCGCTGACCAGTGCCATGACTCCGATCAGCCACCACGAAACGCGATAGGCTTCGACATCTGTATCCACAAGCATCGCAGCCCCCAGCGAAAAGGCGACTATCCCGCCAAGTCCCAGAACCCCGAAACTTGGAGAAAAGGCTTCGGCAACCAAGAACGCTACCCCGAGGCCGATCAGCGCCAGCCCGGCATAATCGAGTGGCAACTGATTGAGCGCATAAAGCCCAAGTGTAAGGCAAATGGCACCGACGACGCCGGGAACAATCGCGCCGGGGTTCCAGAACTCAAAGATCAGGCCGTAAACGCCAAGCATCATAAGCACCAGCGCCACATTCGGGTTTGACAGAATGCTGAGAATTCGAGTGACTGTACCCATCTCGATCCGCTCCACAGGCAGGTCAGAGATTTCAAGCGTTATTCGAGCCTCACCCATCATAACACTGCGACCATCCACATCACGCAATAGCGCGGTAAGATCCGAAGCCATCAGGTCGATAACGTTCAGTTCCAGGGCCTGCGCCGCGGACAAACTTTCGGCCTGCCGCACCGCGCTCTCAGCCCAGTCCGCGTTTCGCCCGTGCAATTCCGCCAGACTGCGGATTAGGGCAGCGGCGTCATTTGTCGCCTTGGCCGACATAGCATCCTTGGGCGCCAGCGGGTCATCGGACGCGTCACCATTTGTTTCCCCATTCTTTTCGTCCGTTGAATCGGGCGGTTGCCCAGGCAATCCGTCGGGCAAACCGCCAATCGCTACCGGAGTGGCCGCACCAAGATTGGTGCCCGGTGCCATCGCGGCGATATGACTGGCATACAGGATGTAGGTTCCCGCACTTGCTGCGTGGGCGCCGGGCGGAGCAACGTAAGTAATAACCGGAACCGGCGCCAAGAGAATCTCGGAAATGATCTCTCGCATTGCATCGGCCAACCCACCGGGAGTGTTTAGTTGAAAGATGACTGCAGAGGTGTTTTGATTGCGCGACTGCTCAATCACACGTGAAACATGGTGCACGGTTGCCGGCCCAATTGGGCCTTCGATCACCGTGTAAAGCACCCTGTTTTCGATTGCCTCTGCCGTGTCGGCCTGGCCATTTGACCCGTCTGCTGCCAGACTGGCCAGGATGATGAGGCAAAGGAGGCGTAACCTTTGCTTCACAAGCTCCATATTCGCTTCTCCAGTACACAATGTAGAACGATCCGCCGACTGCTCAAATTGTGGATAAAGCCGGGTCAGATTTGGGTGTGACTTTTGCCACCAAGATATCGTCTTGCGCTTTCTGGCTCACACCTTCGCAGAGGACCGTCATCTCTTGCTCCGCGGCTCAATTGTCCACCTGTTCCAGTGAACTCGTGAACACTGTCCAACGAACTCGTTGGGTTGATGGCTCTTGGATCTGTTCTAACGTTTGATGAACATGGTGCGATGTTCCAGCCAGTTTTCCCGGGCTTTTTCGGGCGCAGGCCGCAAGATCCGTGTTGCAAACAGTGGCAGCAGATAATGTGCCGGCAGCCAGGACCCGGTCAGCATAAACGCAACAACAGCGCCAAGCGAAAAGGCCATCTCGCCTTCCTGGCCTTCCAGAATGAGCATTGGGATAAAGGCGGAAACCGTCGTGATCGAGGCCACAGCCAACGGCACAAAGAACTGCCCTCCCGTGTGAGTTGCCGCTTCTTAAGGAGATTTCCCAAGTTCAAGCTGTTTCTGGATTTCTTCGACCACGACCAGACCGTTATCCACCAGAAGTCCCAGCGAAACGATCGCAGATGCAATCGAGATTTTCTCAAAGTCCACCCCCGTCGAACCATCACGATCAATGAGAACATAACGGCAAACGGAACAATGCTTGCGATTACCAAGGCGAGACGCAGACCACGGAATAGGAAGATAACCAGAAACACGACAACAAAGGTCTGGCCAACATTCGCGAGCGCTTTGTTGATCGTCTGTGTTACAACTTATTCCTGAAAGGTCGAAAACTCGAACGAGATTCCGATGGGGTGCTTTTGTTCAAAGCCCGATACTACTTATTTTAGAAGGGCACCGAAGTCAGATCGCCATTGACTTCAAGTGAAACTTCCCATCCGCCCGAAGAAAATGAGCCGGCTGTCGAAATGATATCTTGAGTTCTGAGATCAGCAAGAATCTGATCGACGGCTGGACCGGTGGCGGATCTATTGTGAAGTTTTGAACGCAACGCGTTGCTTCAGCGGGCAGGTCTGACTTAGGCGATCCCCTCCAGCGTCGCTGCTGCTGAAGCAAAGGCTTTGAAGCCCAACATCGGTCGAGTACGTCTTTTAATGAAGCGGTGATCCTGTTCGACGAGATTATTAGGTATTTTCACCTAATCATCTCGATTGGGATTGGACAGCCAAAGTTCCTCAACATCTTGTTTACAGCTTCTATACCAGCTGTGTTCGCACCACTTTGGTGATGACTATCTTTCGTGGAAGACCATTGCATTCTAGCATTCGGGCGAAGAACTTTGTGGCCGCAGGTTCATGCCGACGTCGTGAAAGCATGAAATCCAATGTTTTTCCGTGTTTGTCGACGGCTCGGTAGAAATAGACCCACGCGCCTTTCACCTTGATGTGAGTCTCATCCATTCGCCGCACAGGCGCGAACACCACAAAGGTCAATGGTCAAAAGATTGCAACAGAACCCCACCGAAGCGACAAACCTGTTCCAAACTTCGCTACAATACCGTGCGACGTCTATCTCTTAGGTCAAACTGGTCGACAAAGTAGCCCCCGCCCAGTTGCCGCTTTGAACCAAATCGGCAACGACCTCTTGAATAGTTTCTTCAACGGCTTGCTGCGCACGGCTACGCGTGCCGGAACGTTTTAGAATTGCCCCTCTGCGCAGTTCTGATCTGGCGAAGTTTGCATATGTCAACGAGCCCTCAGACAACTCCTTTGTCACAGCATGCAGTGGCAGCACTGAATTGCCAAAACCCTTGGTGACCAAATTTTTAATGTTGCGATAGGAATCGATCTCCATCGCCACATTTACCTCAATTTTTCTTGATCTGGCAGCTGACTCGACCAGATCGCGGAGCCCATGGCCTTTTGATGGAAGAATGACCGGCGCCTCACAGAGGCTACGAAGGGAAACATCTTTTGTTATCCGTTTGTCCGGCGGCTGTATCAGGACAAGTTCTTCTTCGACGAGAACGTCTGCATTCGTCTGACCACCCGCAGAAGTATTGTAAAGAACAGCCAGGTCCACGCGACCTTCCTCAAGCCACTCGGTGACAAAACCGCTCATTGCATCTGCGATGTTCAGAGTAATCCGAGGGTATTTTTCCAGCAGCGCGTCAATAAGTGGCAAGGTAAGGATTTCGCTGATCGTGGCCGACAGTCCCAGTCGAACGGCGCCACCCGGCGATTTGTCCAGATTGCGAATTTCGTCTTCTGTTCGCTCTAATTCATTGAGGATGCTTCGTGCTCTTGATCTGAGAATCTCGCCAGCTTCCGTTGGTTCAACGCCATTGGCCTTTCGAATAAGCAATGCTGTATCGAGCCGTTCCTCCATGTTGCGAAGATGCAGTGATAGAGCCGGTTGGGCGACGTTCAACGTACGTGATGCAGCGGTTAAAGAACCCTGTTCTACGATTTCCAAAAAGTATCGAAGTTGTCGTATGTCCACTTCAGTCTCATAAAATTATTATATGGAATTTATCACAATCATATATTTGCGCAATGATGGCGACTTGATTTAGGGAAACGCAAAAGCAATGAAACCCGAGGGTAGCCATGAACTTCTTGTCAGACGACCATCAGGACATCCGGGACGGCGTGCAGGCGCTCTGTGCCCAATTTCCGGCGGAATACCACCGCAAAGTGGATGAGGAAAAAGCCTATCCAGAAGAATTCGTGGACGCTTTGACCCAAGAGGGCTGGATGGCAGCGTTGATCCCTGAGGAATATGGCGGCTCGGGCCTCGGGCTGGCGGAAGCCTCGGTGATCATGGAAGAGATCAACCGTGCTGGAGGCAACTCGGGGGCCTGTCACGGGCAAATGTACAACATGAACACGCTGGTGCGGCATGGTTCGGAAGAACAGCGCCAGAAGTACCTGCCTCTGATTGCAGAAGGTAAATTGCGCATTCAGTCCATGGGTGTGACTGAACCCACCACCGGCACCGATACCACCAAAATCAAAACCACGGCGGTCAAAAAAGATGGTCGCTATGTGATCAATGGCCAAAAGGTCTGGATCAGCCGCGTACAACACTCCGATTTCATGATCCTACTGGCCCGAACCACTCCGCTGGCCGAGGTCAAAAAGAAGTCTGAAGGATTGTCGATCTTTCTCGTTGATATCAAAGACGCGATGGCATCCGGCATGGAGGTCAAACCTATCGCTAATATGGTCAATCACGAGACCAATGAACTTTTTTTCGACAACTTGGAGATCCCGGAAGAGAACCTGATCGGCGAGGAGGGCAAAGGGTTCAAATATATCATGACAGGCCTTAATGCCGAGCGAACGCTGATCGCCGCCGAGTGCATCGGCGATGGCTATTGGTTCACGGACAAGGTCACGGAATACGTGAGCAACCGCGAGGTCTTTGGAAGGCCGATCGGACAAAACCAGGGCGTACAATTTCCAATCGCCGAAGCCTTCATCGAGGTTGAGGCGGCCAACCTCATGCGCTGGAAAGCCTGCGCGCTGTACGATGCCGGCAAACCCTGCGGCGCCGAGGCGAACATGTCCAAATACCTGGCGGCGAAAGCATCCTGGGAAGCTGCCAACGCCTGCCTTCAGTTCCACGGTGGTTTTGGTTTCGCCAATGAATACGATGTTGAACGGAAGTTCCGTGAAACTCGGCTGTATCAGGTGGCCCCTATCTCGACCAACCTGATCCTGTCTTTTGTTGCCGAGCACATTCTTGGCATGCCGAGGTCGTTCTGATGCTGCCGCTGGAGGGACTCACCGTCGTAGCCATCGAACAGGCCGTAGCAGCCCCGTTCGCATCCTGTCGATTGGCGGATGCCGGAGCGCGGGTGGTCAAAGTTGAGCGACCTGAGGGCGATTTCGCGCGCGGCTATGATGACGTCGCCTCGGGACAATCGAGTTACTTTGTCTGGCTGAACCGGGGCAAGGAGTCGGTAACGCTGGACCTCTCTTCAGAAGAAGGCAAATCCGAACTGGAAAAGCTTGTTTCCGGTGCAGACGTGCTCATCCAGAACCTCAAGCCCGGCGCCATGGCGAAACTAGGATTTTCCATCAAACGCCTACGGGAAGAGAATCCCCGGCTTATCACCTGTTCCATATCTGGTTTCGGCGAAGACGGGCCGATGGCGAACCGCAAGGCTTATGACCTGCTGATCCAAGCAGAAAGTGGATTGTGCTCGATTACAGGAGGACCGTCCGAGCCAGCACGCGTGGGGATTTCCATTGTCGATATTGCCACCGGTGCAACAGCGTATTCCGCGATCCTCGAAGCGCTGATCCGGCGTGGCGTCACCGGTACCGGTGCCGAAATTTCGGTATCCATGTTTGATGTCGTGGCGGAATGGCTGACTGTACCGCTCTTGAACTATGAAGGTGGTAAAAGTCCCAAACGTATCGGTTTAGCGCATCCGTCGATTGCGCCGTATGGGGTGTTCTATCCCAAGAGTGGCGCACCGGTGCTGATTTCTATCCAATCGGATCGAGAGTGGATCAAACTTTGTTCTGAATTCATTGGCGATGCGGCTCTCGGCACAGACCCACGATTTGCGACAAACGTTGCGCGGGTCAGCAACCGTACCGAGGTAGACGCTTTGGTGAGCGAAGCATTTGCTCGCTACGACTCCGAAAAGGCGGTTGCATTGCTTTCAGAGGCAAATATCGCTCTTGCTTCAGTCAACGATATGGCCGGGCTTTCCACTCACCCACATTTGCGGCGGATCAGTGTGGCCAGCCCGAATGGAACCGTCAGGTTTCCCGCTCCGGGAGCACGGTTCATGGGTGAGGACTGCACATTTGGCGCTGTCCCGGCTCTTAAACCTGTTGGAGGCTGATGTGGAAGTCGATATCCAATATCTTCAAAGCTGGATTGGTCGTGAAGAAACCGGTTGTGAAACTCTGTCCCCTTCGCTGGCAGCGCAGTTCGACGCCACGTTCAACATTCCCTCCGATACTGCTCCGCAAGACCGGGCTCCACTGCTCATACATTGGTGCTTGAATCAACCCATCGCTCCAATGTCAGAGCTTGGGCGCGACGGGCATCCCGCGCTCGGGGGTTTCCTACCTCCCGTTCCGTTGCCGCGTCGCATGTGGGCTGGCGGCGCAATCGAATTTCATGACAGCATTCGCATAGGTGATAAAGTCGAACGTCACTCGGTGGTTTCGGATGTTCAGCAGAAAAACGGACGAACCGGCGCGCTGTGTTTCGTCACGGTCAATCACGAGGTTTCGACGGCTGGACGGGTCGTGCTTAGCGAGCGTCAGGATATCGTATACAGAGACCTGGCCAAGGAAGGGCGGACTAAGGCGGTACCTGAACCAGCCAAAACCGGCACGCATAGCAAGGTGATCACTCCACATCCAACACTGCTTTTCCGTTATTCTGCGCTTACCTTCAACGGACACCGGATTCACTATGACAAACCGTTCTGCATCGACACAGAAGGCTACCCCGGTCTCGTCGTGCACGGGCCAATGCAGGCCACGATGCTGTGCCAATACGCTGCCAATCTGAAGGGTGCACCGCCCAAGAGTTTCCGCTTCCGCAGTCATTCGCCTGTCTTCGATGACACTGATTTCACGTTGAACGCCGAGGCGACCGGCGATGGCATGAAGCTTTGGACAGCGGCTATTGGTGGGCCGATTGCAATGGAGGCGGTTGCGGCATGGTGAATACGGCCCAAACACTACTCTTTGTTCCCGCGACGCGCCCGGAACGATTTTCGAAAGCGGCTTCCTCGGGCGCGGATGCCATCATCCTGGATCTGGAAGACGCCGTCGCGCTTGCCGACAAGGATGCGGCGCGCGCAAATGTCGACAGTTCTTTTACGGATTTGCCGGTCATTCTGCGCATCAACGCAATGGGCACGCCCTGGTTTGCCGATGATGTGCGGGCGCTTAGGGATCGCGGATTATCCGCTGTGATGCTGCCAAAATCGGAAAACCCGGAAGATATCAAACAAATCGCCGAGCAGCTTCCCGGCTTACCGATTATCGCGCTTGTGGAGACAGCCAAAGGCCTCGGCTGCGCGCGTGAAATCGCAGCGGCCCCGGCGGTAACGCGCCTTGCCTTCGGATCCGTTGATTTTAGCGCCGATTTGGGCTGTGAGCACCAGCGCGACGCGCTTCTCCTGGCCCGTTCCGAGCTCGTTCTTGCATCTCGAATTGCCGGAATTTCCGCACCTCTTGACGGTGTGACGGTCGAGGTCGCCGATCCTTCGGTGTCCGGGCGGGATGCTGAGCATGCGAGGGCACTCGGGATGACGGGGAAATTATGCATCCATCCGAGCCAAATCTCCAAGGTAAAGCACGCCTTTATGCCAAGCGATGTTGAGGTTCAGTGGGCGCAGCGAGTTCTGAAAGCTGCCGAAGGCGCAGTGATGGTCGACGGCGAAATGGTAGACGAGCCAGTGCGCATCCGAGCCCGTGCCATTCTGGCCGCGAAGTTCACTGATGCGGAATAAGGAAACAGGTTAAAACGCGTCGGAAGTGTTTCAACAACTCGGGCTATGGCTTTGTCAGATTGTTGACTGTACATCGCTGGTGTAGCGAAGCATCAATTCCAATCTTTCAGAGTTCTCCCGTCTCAAGGGCTTTCGTAGGCTTTGTCGCAAGCTTTTCTGGTTTATTAAGAGGGGTGTAAATTACTGGTTTTAGACAGCTAGTATCGCGAACTGTTTGAATGGGCAGAATCCGAGCCTGAACTTGCCCTTTCACATCATCTGAGCAACTTCAAAGCCATCCAGAGTTGTTGATGCAGATGCAAAGAAATTGAAGCCGAGCATCGGGCAGAAGTCAGGCTACAAACCGATCAGGTACGACAAGTCCCCGACGGTATTTCTCTCAGCCATCGCGCTCGCGGCAATTGTCATCTACTGGTTGTTAATCCTGACCCTAGCACGTCCAAAACTTTGCAACGAAACTGGCGAAAATTTAGAAAGATAAGCCAATTAATGTGTTCACCACCTCTTAATGACTTAAGTCAAGGTGAATCACCCTAGGGCTGTATAAGTCGCTCAACCTAGAAAACCCGCTCGTCACAAGATGATGGGTTGAGTCGAGACCCTAACCGGTAAGTCCGGAGGCCCTATGATGTTAAGAAATGTGCTTGCGATCGCTTTGGTGCTGGTTGCTCCGACAGGCTTGTTTGCGCAATCCACGACAGTGTCGGCAGAGTCTGCGGCGCAGGCAACAAACCGGATCAACATCGCGGGACGTCAGCGGATGTTATCGCAGCGAATGGCGAAAGCGGCCTGCCTGATGACTCAGGACATCAGCACAACCACGGCTTATGACCAGCTGACCCAGGCACACAGTTTGTTCATTCGTTCAGATAGCGCATTGCGTAAAGGGGACCCAGAGTTCGGGCTGGCCCCGGAAGAATTCAGCGCTGTCCTTGCTGCGTTAGAAGAGATTGACCCACATTGGACAGTCTACCGGAATATCGTTGACGCCGGGATCGAGAATGCAGCAATCGAAAGTGCGGATCTCGAAGTCCTCGACAAAGCAAGCCTTAATGTTCTCGAGTTTATGAATGCTGCGGTTTACACAACTGCGCAAGCATATGCTTCCGCAACCCCGGAAGTTCCGCTTGGCCTTGCGATGACTATCAATGTCGCCGGACGTCAGCGTATGCTGACACAGAAGGCTGTGAAAGAAGCCTGCCTGATGCGTGTCGCGACTGACCCCGCTGTGCAGGTCTCACGGTTGGCTGAGACAATAGACTTATTTGACCACTCACTAGTGGCCCTTCTGGAAGGGTTTCCTTCCGCAGGCATTATTCCTCCGTCCAACCCAGAGCTTTCCCGGAAACTACGAGAAGTGTCCGATCTTTGGGGGCCAGTGAAAGAGATCCTCGATCGCGCGGTTGCCAGAGAACAACTAACGGAACGGGATCTTGCCGCTCTTGCGAGGAAAACAGAACCTCTTCTGCGCACGATGAACGAAGCCGTCATCATGTACAGATGACCCACACAAAAACGACCTGAGACAGGCACTTTTCAGCACAAAAGGACATAAGAATGATCAGAATGGTTCTGACCGCAACCCTCTTGGTCTGCGCAACAGTTGCGCCCCAGACCTCGACTGCACAGGACAGCACAAATGTGGATCAGGTTACACATCGTGTGAATATTGCAGGCCGTCAGCGTATGCTGACCCAACGGATAACCAAAGCCGCCTGCCTAATGGCGCGGGATGTGGGGTTCACCACGTCTTTTGACCAGATGACCCAAGCCTATGACCTGTTTTTGCAATCGGACCAGGGATTGCGCAACGGGGACTCAGATCTGGGTCTGGATGCTGAAAGCAATGACACAGTCATCGGGGCGCTTGGGGCGATTGATTCACATTGGGCCGCTTATAAGGCAATCATTGAAACCGGCATCGACAATGCCACTATTGCCAATGCGGAATTGGATGCACTCGACAGCGCAAGCCTGCGGGTGCTGAAGTTCATGAACATCGCAGTCTATAAAATGGCACGGGCCTATGCCTCTGAAACGGCATCAGTTTCTCTGAATCTGGCTATCACCGTTGATATCGCCGGGCGTCAGCGCATGCTGACCCAAAAAGCAGTGAAAGAGGCCTGTCTGATGCAGTCGGCGGAAGATCCGTCTGAGCAGGCGGCGCGTTTGGCCGATACGGTTGAACTCTTTGATACCTCGCTGTCTGCGCTGCAGGACGGTTTCGAGGATATTGGCGTCATCGCACCGCCAACACCGGAAATCGCCCGAAAACTGCGCGAAGTCGAAGAACTGTGGAATCCGGTTAAAGGCCTGTTGGAACGTGCGGTGAACGGCGAAGTTCTGTCAGACCGCGATCTGTCCGTTCTTGCTCGCGACAGTGAACCGCTGCTGCAGCGCATGAATGAGGCAGTTGCCCTTTACACGACGCAATCCTCTTCGAATTGAAGGCATCCATCGGGGGCTGCTGCGGGTGCAGCCCAATTCCCAGCCACCCGATCTTTCGGCGAATCCAACAGGCGAAATTTGGAGTAAAATCAGATGTCTCATGCTTCCTGGATCTCAAAATCATTCCTGGCGCACAATTCCAGACAAGTGTTTGTGGCCGCCAGCATGTTCGCATCTGCTTTTGCTCTTGAGGCAATCGCGCAACCGGCAAATGAAGTTGAACTCACCACTCATGACGGCGGCACGAGTGTCCGCGGTGTAATTCTAGAGTATGACGGGGCCATCTATGTTCTGCAGACAGATTTGGGAATACTGACCCTTTATGCTGCGATGCTTACATGTTCCGGAGCGGGCTGTCCCGGAGCCGACGGGACTATCGCGGAAGTGGAACCTGAAAAAGAGGTTGTCGACACACGAGTGACGTTGGTCTCCCGGAGCGATGAAACCGAGGTTTTGGGGGAACTGGTTGATTACAGCGACAGCTACTATGTCATTGAGACCCCGCTCGGCAGCTTTCAGCTTTCCACAGACCGGGTAGACTGCGTTGGCGCCGCCTGCCCGGATCTGAATCTTTATGATCCGAAGGTCGCTGTGCTTGGCGGAACCAACGCAGTTGAATTCATGATGCCCGCATTGCTAAGCGAATATGCGCGCGAGCGTGGGCTTCGCTATCTGATTGACGAGCAATCCCCCGGTCGTTCTGTTGTCACTCTTCTGAGCAGTGAGGACGGTTCCGTGGTCGCCGAGATAAACATGCAGCCTTCCGACGCGGCTGAATCCGTTTTCGCTCCGGATATCACGATCACAGACCAGCGGATCAACACGGCTGCAGGTACTGAGCGGGAGTTTATGCTTGCACTTGACAGTCGCGTTCTGATTGCCGGTGACAAAAACCCTGTCCGGGACCTGAGCATTGAAGAAATCGCGGGCATTCTGTCCGGTGACCTGCGGTCCTGGGAAAATCTGGGCGGGGGCAATTCGCCGGTTACACTTCATTTGCTGGAAGGGGATAAACCGGCGCTCTTTTACCAGAAGACCTCCGGCAACCCTGATGGCCCCCTGGCCGCGGATACAGTATTTCATCCCAGTGCGCAGGGCTTGATCAATTCCGTCCGCGCAGATCGCACCGCACTTGGTCTTCTTGATCGTGTGCAGGTAAAGCGTGACGGGGCGGACATGATGTCCATTCGTAAAGCCTGCGGGCTTATGTCAGAACCGTCCAATTTCGATCTGAAAATCAACAACTATCCACTGTCGCGCCCTGTCCTTGCATATGCCGCAGAAGAGGACCTGCACCCAGTTGCCGATGATTTCTTGCAATGGACGCAGACAGATGCCGCACAATCCGTGCTTGAGGATACAGGCTTTGCCAGCGCCCGGCTTCAGCGCATGAAGATTCAGGACATGGGCATTGCGCTGATCCACGCCGCTGCCGTGGAACCGGATTTCAGCGGAGATGAATTTTCGTCGATGATGCGAGAGCTGCGCAGTGCGGACCGCCTGTCCATCACGTTCCGCTTTGACAATGCCTCCAGCAACCTGGACGCGGAATCGGTGCTGAACATCCACGATCTGGCAGACCGGCTGCGCAACAGCGAATTTGACGGGCTGGAACTTCTGCTTGTTGGCTTTGCCGATAGCGTGGGTGATGCGGGGCAGAATACGCGGCTTGCGCAACAACGCGCCGAAGCTGTGAAAGAGGTGCTTGCAAATGAATTTGCTGCTGATGGGCTGAGCCGGTTTAACATTCAGGCACTGAGTTTCGGTGAGCAGATGCCGCTCGACTGCAATGACAACGATGAAGGCCGGGCCAGCAATCGTCGCGTTGAAGTCTGGGTTCGCGTGCCCGAAAGCTCTTGATCACGTGAGGGCAAGGGCCTGTTTTGGGCGGAGGCAGGCGGTATCGCCAAGATGTCTGACTGTCGTTACCGCGCTGTTAGCCTTGGATGAAGACATCGACCAAAATGGGATGTGTCGTAAATTTCGGGGCCTAGATTCAGTATGCATTGATTTTCGCTGCTCTGCTTGATTCACGGCTCGGGAAATGAGTGGTGACATAGGCAACCATTATTGGCTGACCGACGAGCAGATGGCATAGCTCGCCCCTTTTTTCCGAAATCGCACGGCAAGCCTAGTGTTGATAACAAACAGGTGATTAGTGAAATTATTTTCATCAATCGCAATGGCTTACGCTGGCGAGACGCGGCTTGTGAATGCCGCGCGCACAAGGAATCCACTGCATAGTTTTGGGCGCTTCAAGTTGTTCTGGAGATCACAAAGAACTTAGTCAGCCAGTTCAGTGAATTGTTTGAACGAACCGAGTCTGGGCGTGAATTGCCCCGTGCGGATCATGTGCGCGACCTTGATACCCGCGAGCGTTGCCGATGCTGTGGCGAATGCCTTGAACCCAGCATGTGTCGAGTGCGTCTATTTATGGAACGATGGTCCTGTACGACGGTGTTATTGAGGTATTTTCGCCTGACCATCTTGATTGGGATTGGACAGCCGAAGCTTCTCACCATCTTTTTAATCGCCTTGATGCCGCCGGTATTGGCGCTGTTGATCTTTCTCGGGAAGCCATTGACCTCCAGCATCCTGGCAAAAAACTTTGTGGCGGTCGGTTTGTTGCGACGTCTTGAAAGCATGAAATCAAGCGTATTGCCGTATTTGTCGACAGCTCGGCAAAGCTAAACCCATGGTCTCTTTACCATTATGGAAGTTTCGTCCATTCGCCATGATCGAATACAAGATTCTTTACGTCTGCGCGCTGCGTCGGAAATTGCGCCTGAGTATCGTGTCACCCAGCGGTTCAGCGTGGTGTGATCTACCGATACGCCGCGCTCGGCCATGATCTCCTCCAAGTCACGATATGACACGCCGTATCGGACATAGAAGAACACAGCAAAAAATGAGGATCACATCCTTGGGATATTACGCGCCTTTGAAAGAAATAAGGAACACACTTTCGATTAGTGATGACGAAAGTTATCTACCCGCATGCGGACTTAGAGTCGATGGGCTAAAGTTTGCAACAGATCCGCAAAAACCAACTTGTAACACTCTACCATTGATTGACGCTGGCCGTACTGGTCACGCTTGCGTTCTAAACCAATCCACTTATGAAAGTGCCGTCAATTGACCTGAGGAAAAGTTTGCAATGCGCATGCGCGATACGTTCATCAAACCGATGCACCCGGAAGGTATTCGGTTTGTCGCAATTTTTGCTGCCGTAACGGTCGGTCTGTTTCTTCTGTCTGATGTGCTGGGCTGGATTGGCGTCGGGCTCACGATCTGGTGTTACTATTTCTTTCGCGACCCGGAACGCGTGCCACCGACAGGAAAAGGGCTGATTGTCAGCCCTGCGGACGGAGTGGTTTCACTCATCGAAGCGGCGGTACCCCCAAATGAGCTTGGGATGCCTGACACGCCTCTCACTCGTGTCAGTGTTTTCATGAGTGTCTTCAATTGCCATGTAAACCGGACGCCCATTGAAGGTGAGATAACCGCTGTTGCTTACCGCCCCGGCAAGTTTTTCAACGCATCCCTGGACAAGGCCAGCGCCGATAACGAGCGCAACAGCCTGCGTATTCGAATGGGGGATGGTCGGGACCTGGCCGTTGTCCAGATTGCCGGCCTGGTCGCCAGGCGGATTGTTTGCTTTGTAAAACCGGGCGACGCGCTGCAAACCGGAGAGCGGTTTGGGTTGATCCGGTTCGGATCTCGGCTGGATGTCTATCTTCCAGATGGCGTGGAGCCGCAGGTGCGTGTCGGACAGACGATGATTGCCGGAGAAACCGTCCTTGCAAGTTTGCACAGACCCGAAGAAAAGTAGGTATCTGGATCAGTGACAGAACCATCCGAACAGGAAGAGACCGGGTTTGCGCTGATCCATTTGCTGCCCAATGCGCTAACGATAACGGCCATTTGCGCGGGCCTGTCAGCAATCAGATTTGGCCTTCAGGGCAACTACGTGCTTGCGGTGCAACTGATAATTGCCGCCTGCGTGCTCGATGGGTTGGATGGGCGCATCGCGCGCCTACTCAGCAGTGACAGCAAACTAGGGGCCGAGCTTGATTCACTTGCAGATTTCCTGAACTTCGGAGTGGCCCCGCCGCTTGTCCTCTATTTCTGGGCCTTGCAGGATATACCCAGTACGGCGTGGCTTGCTGTCCTGTTTTACACAGTGTGCTGCGTCATGCGTCTGGCCCGGTTCAACGTAAGCAGCAAGTCCGAGACGTGCGATCAGGACAGTTCTTATTTCGAGGGAGTCCCGGCCCCTGCGGGTGCGCTGTTGGTCATGTTGCCAATGTATTTGTCTTTCGCTTTCGCGGATGCCCCATTGCTGCCTAGTATATTGATTTGCCTATACATGGTGTTCATCGGTCTTCTGCTCATCAGCCGATTACCGACCTGGTCATTCAAGACCACGCGTATCTCCCGCGAGAACGCGAAGTATTTTCTCATTGGTGTAGCCGTTGTGGGAGCCGCACTGCTGACATTTGCCTGGGCCACACTGATCGCGCTTTGTGTCGGGTATGTGGGAATGGTCGCCTGGGCATGGCTCGACAGAGAAATACCTTCTAACCGGTAAGGACTCGATATGGACATCAAAGCCGTTCAAACCTCCTACGCTCGTTGGGCGCCCGTCTATGACAAAACCTTCGGGGCCATCACCAATGTCCCGAGGCAGCACGCGGTTGAATATATCAATGGACGTCCTGGAAATGTTCTGGAAGTTGGTGTGGGCACCGGGCTTTCACTGGAACACTATAAGCCCGAAACGCAGGTGACCGGAATCGATTTCAGCGAGGACATGCTGAAAAAGGCGCGCGACAAAGTAAGGGACCTATCGCTGAGCCACGTTGTGGAACTGAGACAAATGGATGCCCGTACGCTTGATTTTCCGGACAACCATTTCGATACGGTTGCAGCGATGCACGTGTTGTCCGTCGTTCCGGAGCCGGAAAAGGTGATGGCGGAAATAGCGAGGGTCTGCAAACCCGGAGGCAGAGTGGTGATTACCAACCATTTCCAACGAACACGGGGGCTGCTTGCCTCTCTGGAACGTGTTTTTGCCCCGCTTGCAGATACAATCGGCTGGCATTCAGATTTCGAAATCGGCACAGTGCTGCAAGAAAAAACGCTTGCTATCGAAGAGCAAAGACCCCTTCCACCGCTCGGTATGATGACCTTTTTGGTGTTGAGAAAACCTGAATCCGCGTAGCAGTTTCTTTTAAAAAAAATTCAAAGGATTGAGTAGAACTGGACACCGCGCGGAATGTTTTTTGGCGGTTCTGTCGAAAATTTCTTTGAAGCCTGCGTAGATAGAGCTGGCGAGTCGATTATCCTGCCAATTGCGCGAACTGCTGAAAGGGCGAGAGTCCATGCGTGAAGTGATCTTTGCGGATCATGTTGACACTGGATCTTCCACAGTATGCGACACAACCGTCAATTCGAGCACCCGCTATCAGAACTGCGTTCGACCTGACAGGCGGGGACAGAGTTTACGACAGAACACTCCAAAATATGCTAATCTTTACTATAGGCATTAATCATCGAGTTGCACCCATCGCGCCTCAGCGCTGAATTTGAACGAACCTATAGCTATGGAACTTGCTATTGCAATTGGCCTGATCGCTCTGAAGGTCGCTGTCCTGATCGCGGCGCTCCTGTTGCTGCCGCTACCCTTGGTCTGGCTTGAACGCAAGATCGCCGGACACATTCAACAGCGAATGGGTCCGATGCGCGTTGGGTGGCATGGATTGTTGCAACCCTTGGCCGACGGCATCAAATTACTGACCAAAGAGGACCATATCCCCGCCGATGCAGATCGGCTGGTTTTCAAACTCGCGCCAATTCTGGCGATGCTGCCGCCGTTTGTCGTGTTTGTCGCGATACCTTTTGGCGAAAGCGTTTCGGTTTTGGGTCACGAAATCACGCTGTATGTCTCAGATATGAACGTGGCCCTTCTTTTTGTCTTCGCAGTGCTCGGGATCGAGGTCTACGGGGTCATCTTCGGCGGTTGGGCTTCCAACAGCAAATACTCTGTTCTGGGTGGGCTGAGGACCTGCGCCCAAATGATCAGTTACGAGATACCGATGGGATTTGCCGTCATTGGGGTGGTGATGCTGGCGCAATCTATGAGCCTTCTCGATATAGTCCGCGCGCAGGCCGATATGTGGAACGTGGTGTACCAGCCTGTGGGGTTCTTCGTTTTCTTCGTCGCTGGTCTGGCCGAAGCTCAGCGCATTCCCTTTGATCTGGCCGAAGCCGAAGGCGATCTGGGTGCGGGGTTTCACACGGAGTACAGTGGCATCCGGTTTATCTTTTTTATGGTCAGCGAATATGTGGTGATGGTACTGGTCTCGGTCTTAACGGTAATCTTGTTCTTTGGCGGCTGGAATGGCGTTTTGATCCCATTACCACCAATCCTTTGGTTCTTTTTGAAAGTGGCCTTTTTCATCTATGTTTTTATGTGGTTCCGCTTCACTTTTCCGCGATACCGCTATGATCAGCTGATGGAGATCGGGTGGAAAGTCTTGCTTCCGTTATCACTCGCGAACATAATGATAACAGGGGTTGTTTTCCTGTGAGGGCAACCATGACAGACGTTGCGAACAAACGACAAGGCTGGATCGGGTGGGCGTTCTTCTCCGACCTTGGCGACGCGCTGGTGCTGACGTTCAGCTATATGCTGTCGCGTCCGGTGACCGAGCAATATCCCGACAAAGAGAAATGGCTGCCCTATTCGCGTTATCGCGGCCACCATTTCCTCAAGCGTAACGAAGAAGGTGAGATAAACTGCGTCGCCTGTGAGCTTTGCGCCAAGATCTGCCCCTGCGACTGCATCACCGTGGTTCCTTACGAGGATGAAAACGGGGCGCGCCACCCCAAAGTCTTCGACATCGATACTGCGAGGTGCCTGTTTTGCGGGCTTTGCGAGGACGCGTGCCCGGCAGACGCCATCGCGTTGGGACAACAGTATGAATTCTCCAGCTACAACTCAGCCAATTTGGTGGTGGATCGGGACACGCTCCTGACAATGCCTGGCAAGGCTGAAACTGGTGGCGGTGTGGTCAACGCACGTCTGGAAACCGTAGATGGAGTACGCGTGGAGACCGCGCAGGATGCGGGATACAATTGGTGGCGGAACATTCGGCGCAATTAAAATCCCGCAGTACCGGTTACAGGAAAAAGGAAATGCGCATTTGGCAACTGGCGGGAACCCCGCCAAGGAGGTGTGGATGTTCGTTTCTGACATATTGAACTCGAAAGGCTCGGCAGTTATTTCGGTGCGCCCCGAAACCACGATGGTCGAGGTCCTGAAGCTCTTCCATGAAAAACAGATCGGCCTGGCCATCGTGAGTACGGAACCGACACATGTTCTAGGCACGGTGTCGGAGCGTGATTTTTGCAATGCAGTGGCGCAACGCGGTGCCATGGTCGCCAATTTGCCGGTTTCGGATATCATGCTCAGCAACATCTCCACCTGTTCGAAAGGTGACTTGCTGCCAAGGGTTTCGGCGACAATGACCCAAGAGCGGACGCGACACGTTCTGGTGATGGACGGTGAAATTCTTGTCGGGGTGGTCAGCATCGGCGACGTGGTCAAGGCGCGGTTGGACGAAGCATTGAGGACACAAAAAGAACTGCATGAGTATATTGCAGGAACCGGATATCACTGAACCATATCAAGTCGCACGAGATTTAGCCGTCAGCTTTGCGGACCTCGACGTGACACGGATATTCACCTTTCTTCATCAGGTTATTAAACTGCAAGCTCCGATAGCTTTCCGGAACAAACACCAGCCTTTCGGGAAACTGCGGGTTAATTTTAAGACGGGCCGTCAGGTGCCCAGAGGTAGAAGTCACAACCACCATTTGATTGGCTGCAAGCCCCCGTTCTTTGGCATCCGTAGCATTCATCTCCACGTAAGGCTCTTCCGCCACGGTAGCGAGCGTGGCCGAATGTTCGGAGAATTTCCCTCCATAAAACAGCCCGTTGCCCGTAATCAGCACCAGCCCATCCCTGATCGTCTGTTTGACCGGTTCTGACGCCTTGAACGACTCGTCCAAGGGCCGTTTCGGGACAGACGTAAACGCTCCGTCAGGCCCAATCTGATCAATCGAAAGGCCGGAATAAGCGCAGTATACCGCTGCAATTTCGCTAAAAATCTCCGCTTGATCTGAATGTTTCAGAACAGCATCCCCTAGTGCCGCAAACCACTCGAATATCTCGATGTTGCTTCGCGCTGCGAATATCGGAGTACGGAACTTTCGGACCATCTGAACCCGACCTTCGTTATTGGTGAAAGTTCCGGATTCTTCGCCATGTGCTGCCGAAGGCAACACCACGTTAGCCAGTTCAGTAATGTCCGTCTGCACCCAATCCTGAACGATCAGGAGGTCCACTTTCTTCAGCGCTTCAACAACACGAGAGCGATCCGGGTAGGAGCTGATGGGATCGGCACCCGCAACATAAAGCGTTCCGATCTCTCCCTTGGCGCACAGATCGAGCACCTCACCGACCGTTACAAGCGCTTTACCTTCCATGCCTAGTGTTATGTCCAGCGCGCCCATCTGGTTAGGACGATCAAAAAGCCCCTGCAGCGCAACGTTTTTTCCAAGGGTTTGCAGGCGATGCAAAAGGCAATGAAGCAGGGAAAGCACCGCCTCGGCATCCGATGTTCTGAACAGGTCCATACCAATCAGAACCGTTATACTCGGGGCAGCCGACAGTGCGGCAATCAGACCGTTCAATCCTTCTTTTATTTCCTCGTCCTGACCTCGCGCGTACTCCGTTTTAAGCTCGGAACCCGCCGGTTCAAACGGTCGCACGCGCTGGTCGAAGAGACTTTCGAGCAGCTCCGACAAAACGAAGGCCTCGGTTCCCGGAAGCATCCGCATTGCAACGCGAGCATCTGCATCAAGCCGGGACGGGCGCGCCGACAACAGATACAGTTGCATCCGCCCGTTTCGAACCGCACTGCGCAGAAGGTACTCGCTCACCGGATTTTCCTCGGTCACATTACTGCCGATGACCAAAGTGAAATCGCTCCGAATGACCTCCTCGAAGGGCGCGCGCATATAGAAATCGCGCAGCAGCGGTCCAAGCGCACCCGGGAAATCGAAACGCGAGGATATCGCGACAAGACCACTGTCAAAAGCACCCAGCATCAGCTTCCTGAACTGAAACAGCGCCTCATTTGTTAGCCGAGGGGAGGCTATTCCTGCCGCCCGGCCGCTGGTCCGGGACAACTGCGCACACAGATAGGTGGCAGCGTCCTCCCAGGATACCGGCGTCAAGGCGTCGCCCTGCCGGATCATCGGGCGCTTGATCCGGTCTGGGCTGGCAAAGACATCCATTCCGAACCGCCCACGCACGCACAGGGTTTCCAGGTTCAGCCCCTTGTCCCATTGCGATCGCACCCGCATGAATTCAACGTCCCGCGTACCCACCGTCAAATGACAACCGGTACCGCAATGGGCACAGATCGTATCGGTCTCAACCAAGTCCCAAGGTCGCGATTTGTAGCGGTAAGGAAAGCTCATCAGCGCACCGACTGGGCAGACCTCGATGCAGTTGCCACATTGATCGCAACTGGCAAGGCTGCCTTCGAACCCGGTTACTGCGGTGTCCATACCTTTTTCGACAGTCCCCAAAGCCACCGCGCCGACCACCTCTTCGCACATGCGCACGCATCGTTGGCATTGGATGCAGCGGTTGACGTTCATAATGACAACCGGGCTAAGTTGGATGTCCTTGGAATGAAACACCCGCTTGGGATCACGGAACATGCTTTCCCGAGGGCCGTATTCCATCACCATATCCTGCAATTCACATTCCCCACCCTTGTCGCAGATCGGGCAGTCGAGCGGGTGATTGGCCAGCAGCATGTCGAGCATGACCGAGCGGGTTTCAGCGACTTGCTTGGTTGTCGTCCGTACCACCATCCCGTCCATGACCGCCGTAGCGCAGGCGGGCTGCAACTTGCCCTGTCCTTCAATCTCAACAAGACACATTCGACACGAAGCCAGCACCGGCAGCCGCTTCTGGAAGCAGAAGGTGGGAATATCGATGCCCAATCCTTCCGCAGCGCTCAGGATGGTGGTTCCCGGCTGCACCTGTAACTCGTGTCCGTCGATGGTGACGGTCAGGGTGGTGATATCGCTGGTATCGCTCAATGGAACGGGCACCTCCCTTCGTCGATGTGGGTGACAAACTCGTCCCGGAAATGTTTCAGCGACGCACGCAGTCCCATCGCCGCGCCATCACCCAGAGCGCAAAACGTGTTGCCGAAAATGCCGTTGCAAAGCCCCTCGAGTTGATCGAGGTCACTGGGTGCGCCCTCACCCGCTTCGATCCGGCGCAAAATCTTGACCACCCAGTCCAACCCTTCGCGACAGGGCGTACATTTCCCGCAGCTTTCGTGGTGAAAAAACTCGATGATACGTGTCGCAACCTTGACGATGCAGGTGCTGTCATCAATCGCGATAACCCCCGCCGAACCCAGCATGGAACCGGCGGCGGCCAGTGAATCAAAGTCCATTCCCACATCCAGCCCACATTCGGGGATCAGAGGCGCCGAAACACCTCCGGGGATAACTGCCTTGATCCGGCGGCCTTCGGGTGGTCCGCCCCCATACTCTTCGATCAGTTCACGCAGTGGAATGCCCATTGGCAGTTCGTATAGGCCGGGCTTTCGCAATTGTCCGGACAGACAATAGAGCTTGGGTCCCGGGCTTTTTTCCGGCCCGATCCCGTGAAACCAGTGTGCGCCGCGTTCGACAATGGCAGGCAGGCAAGCCAGCGTCTCGACATTGTTGATGACGGTTGGACTGTCATAAAGCCCGGCCACAGCCGGGAAAGGTGGCTTCAGTTTCGGTTGCGCACGCCGGCCTTGCAGTGACTCCAGCATCGCGGTTTCTTCTCCGCAGATATAGGCGCCTGCGCCCTCATGAATATGGACGTCGAAACTGAACTCCGATCCCAATATGTGGCGCCCGAGATACCCCTGTTCCTGCGCCCCTGAGATCGCCGCCTGCAAAGTCCGGATCGCCTTCACATATTCACCGCGAACGTAGACATAGGCCGTCTCGGCCCCAATCGCGTAGGCGCAGATGGCCATCCCCTCAATCAGCAGATGCGGATCTTCCTCCATGATGATCCGGTCCTTGAATGTGCCCGGCTCACCCTCATCCGCATTGCAGCAGAGGTATTTTGGCGTCTCCGCCCCCTTCGGTACGAAGCTCCACTTCACCCCGGTTGGAAACCCCGCCCCGCCGCGCCCGCGCAGGCCCGAGTCCTTGACCGTTTCGATAAGCTCTTCGGGGGTGTATTCCTTCAACACCTTGGACAGCGCGCTATATCCACCAGTTTTTTCGTAGACGCTCAACAGTTGGCTGTCGGGGATACCGACATTCCTGAGAAGGACAGCCTCAGTCATCATCCGCCCTCTCTGCATTTCGAAAGGCCGCCAGCAAGTCGTCAATCCGTGCTGTATCCAGATTACCGTAGTAATCGTCGCCAATCTGCATTACGGGTGCCATTTCGCAGGCCCCCAGGCACTCCACTGTGGACAGCGTGAACAAACCGTCGTTGGTAGTGTCGCCTTTTGTAATGCCCAGAACCTGTTCCATGTGCGCCTGCAATGCCTCTGCGCCACACAACATGCAGGACAGGTTGTTGCAAAGCTGCAGGTGGAACCGACCCACCGGTTCGGTGTGATAGAGTGTGTAGAAAGTGGCCAACTCATAGACCCAGATCCGTTCCACACCAAGGATTTCGGACACCTCTTCCAGCACCTCACCAGTCAACACACCGCGCTCTTTCTGCGCGATGTAAAGCGCCGGCATGATGGCCGAACGCTGGTCGGGATACCGCGCCGCCGCCGCCTCGATCCGTGTACGCATGTCCATTGGCGCGTTCACTTATCCACCTCCGCCATCACCGGGTCCAGACTGCCCAGCACCGCGATCATGTCGGCAAGGTAGCGGGCGTTTTTCGTGCCATAGAGCGCCTGGAGATTGACAAAGGATGGCGCACGAACCTTCATCCGGAACGGCTTCGGGCTGCCATCGCTGACGATATAGAACCCAAGTTCCCCCTTCGGGGCCTCGATGGCGGAATAGACCTCGCCCGCCGGTACTTTGAAGCCATAGGCCGAAAGGTCGAAATGCTGGATCAGCGCCTCCATCGAGTTGTGCACGCGGTCCTTGTCGACAGGGAAGGCTACTGTGGGAATATCCGCCAGAAAACGGCCTTCGGGCATCTGCTTGAGGCATTGTTCAATGATCCTGACGCTTTCGCGCATCTCTTCCACCCGGCAGCGCCAACGGGCGTAGCAATCGCCTTCCTTACGGGTAATCACATCAAATTCGACCTGATCGTAAATCTCATAGGGTTCATCTCGGCGAATGTCCCAATCCACCCCCGATGCCCTTAAATTTGGACCGCTGAGCCCAAGGTCGATCGCATCCTCGGGCTCAATCACGCCGATGCCCCTGGTGCGCTTGATGAACATCCGGTTCTTTTCAACCAGACGTTCGTAATCGCGGATTCGATTGGGGAAGATATCGCAGAATTCTCTGATCTTGCCCGCGAATTCCTCGGGCAGGTCCTCGCGCACACCGCCCACCCTACAGTAAGAAGTATGCATCCGCGCGCCCGTGACCATCTCCATCAGGTCCATGATCATTTCCCGTTCGCGCATCGCATAAAGCAACGCAGTCATCGCGCCCAAATCCATCGGCAACGCGCCGGTGATCAGCAGATGCCCTGACAACCGCGCAAGCTCGGCCATGATGACCCGGATATATTGCGCGCGAACAGGTGCCTCAATTTCCAGAAGCTTTTCCACCGCCAGCGCAAAAGCCAGATTGTTGGACGGCGGGCAGACATAATCCAGCCGGTCCGTCAGCGGAAAAATCTGAGTGTAGGTGAAATTCTCGGACAGCTTTTCCGTCCCGCGATGCAGATAGCCGATATGCGGATCGACCCGCTCGACATATTCGCCATCCATTTCCAGCACCAGCCGCAGAACCCCGTGCGTACTGGGATGCTGCGGCCCGAGGTTCAGCAGCACCTCCTTGGTATCCGGCGACCCGCCCGCAGGCGGCCTGAGTTCCGTAGCTTCGGTCATGATTTTCCTCCGGTACCACCCGGGATGTCCTTGGTCTCAAGGTCCGGCCGCGTTGGCGGCACCCCCTCGGCGCCAAAGGGATTCAACTCGTCCCGGTAGCCCCTTAGAGGAAAGTCTTTACGCTGAGGGAAACCTTCGAACCCCTCCCACATATAAATGCGGCGCAAATCCGGGTGGCCGTCGAAGGTAATGCCATACATGTCCCACGCTTCGCGCTCGTGCCAGTTAGCCGTTCGCCAGACACCGGCGACACTGGCGATATGCGGCGGGTCCTCTAACCGGCATTTCAAACGTATGCGCCATTTGTCGGACAGCGAATACAAATGGTAGACAACCTCGAATCTGGGAGTGTCCGGCAGGTAATCGACCCCGCATATGTCGGAGAGAAAATTGAAGCCCAATTCGTCTTTCAGAAACCGGCAGAGATCGACGATGATTTTGGGTGAAGCGGTGAAAACGTGGATGCCATGTGACACACCGGTGTAGGAAACCGTATCGCCGAAACTCTTTTCGAGGCGGGCAATGAAGGGGACCGCAGCACCGGTCATGGACCCGCAGCCCGGCCAAGCGGCGTATCTGCAAGCGCCTCGGATTTCTTGATTTTCTCCTGCAACAGAAGAAATCCATGCATCAGCGCCTCGGGGCGCGGCGGGCAACCGGGTACATGCACGTCCACCGGCACAAAGGTCTCGGACCCCTGTACGACCGCATAAGTGTTATAAACTCCACCGGAAATTGCGCAGGTGCCCATGGCAATAACCCAGCGTGGCTCGGGCATCTGGTCGTATAGGCGGCGTATCACCGGGGCGAATTTCCGTGTCACCGTTCCGGCGATGATCATCACGTCGGACTGCCGCGGTGATGGCCGGAAAACAACTCCGAACCGGTCCAAGTCATAGCGCGCGCATCCGGCCGAGATCATCTCGATCGCACAACAGGCGATACCGAAGGTCTCGGGCCAGAGTGCCGATTTGCGGCTCCAGCGGACGATCTGGTCGGTTGTGGTGAACAGCACGCTGTCTCGGATTACGTTTCCCATTCCAACGCTCCTTTCAACCAGGCGTAAGCAAACCCTACCAACAGCAGGACAATGAAAACGAACATCTCGATATAGCCGACGATGCCGATCTCTTTCAGCACGACGGCCCAAGGGAAGAGAAACATCGCCTCAACGTCAAAAACGACGAACAGGATCGCGATCAGGAAGAACTGCGCCTTGAACTGACCCGCCGCGGCCTCACCCGCAGGATCCATGCCGCACTCATAGGGCATGTTCTTGGCCGGGTAAGGGTTGGATGGGCGCAGCATTGACGAGACAAAAAGTGTCGCGGTCACCACGAGGACAACCCCGGCAACCATGATGAGAACAGGCAGAAATTCAAGTCCGGTCATACCGCGAAATCCCATTGCTCGACGGATCTTGCGTGGGCGATACCTGCCCCGGCATACGCGTACATTCGTGCCCCCGGAAGGGTTCTGTGCCCTTCCTGCCTACCAATAAGGATAAACGCGGGCGCATGTTTTTCAACTTAAAACCTGTCTGAGGGGGCTCTCCGACCCGCAAACTTGTGCGTGGCAGGCTCTAGGGGAAGCTACCACGCGGCCCGTTGCCGCTGCATTCCCACTCGACACACGCACAACGGTCAAAGATACAGACCCAGACGCCACATGTTACAGTCAGGTCGTCGATTCCGTCATCCGGATCGCCAGCCCCGTCCGCGCCGACATAAACCTGCAGGGCGCCATCAGAGACGACAGGAGGCCCGAACGCATCGCGGTCCCTGATCTCGCGGACATATGCAGTGTTTCCGTCGTCAGCCATCTTGCGCCCGACATACGCCATCAGTTCCGCCCGGCGTTTCGAAAGGTCGCGAGTCAGCGCCGCCTGCGCCTCATGCGTCAGAGCCTGCAACTCGGCGTCGCCCTTTTCACCGCCTCCGTGCAGAGCGCCGAACGATGCCAGCGCGCTGTCCAGGCGCGACAGATCGGCAATCACCCGGGTAGCGTGTCCATCATGCGACTTGGCATCGTCAACTGCGGAACGAACCGCCGCAAACGCGTCCTTCGACGGGTTGTCGGCGGATTGTTCCAACGTGTTCAGGTGTTTTTCCAGAGTATAGATATGCTCTAAGACATTCATTGGAATATCCTCCTTATAAAAGCGGCCCCTCGCTCCGGATATTCACCAATAACTTGAACGTATTATTGCGCATTCTACCACAAACAGCACGTCGATTCCAGTTTTCAGGGGCAGTGACGCGGCCGCCTAACCCGCCAACACCGACGATTGCGCCAGTTCCAGGAACCACGCTGGTAGCAGGCCGATCACGATGGTCCCCAGCGCGGCAATCGCAAGCGCCAGTTTCAGACCGGGCGTAAGCGCCAGGTCGAATTTTCCTGCCGGATTGCGCATGTAGATCACCATGACGATGCGGATGTAGAAATAGGCGGCAACCACGCTCAACAATACTGCAATGACAGAAATCGCGACATGGCCCCCTTCAATCAACGCGACCAGTACATAAAATTTTGCAAAGAACCCCGCCGTCGGCGGGATGCCGGCCAAAGCAAACAAAAACAGCAGCATCGACAGGGCAAGCGCGGGGTGTGATCTGGAAAGGCCCGAATAGTCATCGATGGCTTCTCCCCGGCTCGCCTCGGACCGCATCGCGATGACGGCGGCAAACATACCGATACTCATGAAGGTGTAGATGAGCAGGTATAACATTATACTCGCTGCCCCATCCGGGCCGCCCGCCACGATGCCCAGCAGCACAAAGCCGAAATGGGCGATGCTGGAATAGGCTAGCAGGCGTTTGATGTTGTCCTGTACCAGTGCCACGAAACTGCCGAGCGCCATTGTGAAGACGGCAATCACTGCAACGACAATCCAGACCTCCGTCGCAGCCAATAGCGGGTTCAGGACAACCCGCAGGATTACAGCGAAACCGGCGGCCTTGGGTCCCACGGACATGAAGGCGGTAATAGGGGTGGGTGCGCCCTCATAGACATCGGGGACCCACATATGAAATGGCACCGCGCCGACCTTGAAAACCAATCCGGCAACGATAAACACGACCGCCAACAACAGACCGGGATCGCGTTGAGTCCCTGTGACAGCGGCAGCGATACCGTTGAGCTCTGTGGTGCCGGTCAACCCATAGATCAACGACACGCCGTACAAGAACACGCCCGTCGAAACAGCGCCCAGGATCACGTATTTAAGCGCCGCTTCGTTCGAGCGCACCTCGCGTCGCAGAAGCCCCGTCAGAACATAGGTGCAAAGCGCCATCAGCTCGAGCCCGACATAGATTGACAGCAGATCGGTGGCCGAGGCCATGATCATCATGCCGGAAAGCGAAAACAGCAGCAGCACATTGTATTCGCCGCGCTGAACTCGTTCGATCTCGACATATCGGCGCGACAGTAAGAAAGTCAGCACGGTCGCGATGTAGAAGATGACCTTGAAAAAGGCAGAAAAGCGATCGGACGCGAACATACCGGAATAGACCAGCAGGTCATTGTCTGCCGATGCCCAGGTCAGTGTAGCGGCGACAAGAACCACGGCAATCGCGGCCAGATCCAGAAAATACCCGCGCTCGGGCCGGACAAACAGACTCAGGATCAACAGAACGCAGGCCCCGGTGATCACCACGATCTCGGGCAGACTGGCCAGAACCGACTGGAGGAGTTGCGCCTGATTCACTCTGCCCCTCCCTTGTCATGCACCTGTGTCAGCAAATGATCGGCCGAAATCTGGATGACGTTAAGGAACGGTTTTGGATAAAGCCCAATCCAGATCACCAGAACGGCAAGAGGCAGGATCGCGGCAAGCTCACGTCGATTGAGATCCCAGAAATCAAACCGCTCGCCCACGGTCGCGGTGCCCAGGGCCACACGCCGGAACATGCTCAGCAAATATGCAGCTGCAAGAACAGCGCCAAGGATCGAAATGCCCGCCAGCAGTGGATTGGCAGCAAAGGCACCCGACAGGATAAGCAATTCGCCAACAAAAGAATTCAACCCGGGCAGCGCCATTGATGACAGCGTAAACAACCCGAGGAAGATGGAGCACAGCGGTGCGATTTTCATCAGCCCGCCGTAATCAGCGATACTGCGGCTATGCGTTCGCTCGTACATCAGCCCGACAAACAGAAACAGCGCCCCAGTGGTGACGCCGTGGTTGAACATCTGCAAGATTCCACCCGCCATACCTTGGCTGTTCAGTGCAAAAATCCCGAGCGTGACAAAGCCCATATGGGAGATGCTGGAATAGGCCACCAGTTTTTTCAGGTCGTCCTGCGCCAGTGCCAGCAACCCCCCATAGACAATTGCAATGGCGGAAAGGATCAACATGAGGGTCGAAAAATAGACAGACGCCTCGGGCAGCATCGGTAGTGAAAAGCGCAGAAAACCGTAGGCGCCCATCTTCAGCAGAACACCCGCCAGAATAATGCTCCCGGCAGTGGGTGCCTCGACATGGGCATCGGGTAGCCAGGTGTGCACCGGTACCATCGGCACTTTCACGGCAAAGGCGATGAGGAAGGCAAAGAACAACCAGGCTTGCGTCACGAAACTCAGATCCGCATTCATCAGGGCGAGAATGTCGAAGGTCCTGCCGCCCTGAAAATACAGCACTATGATTCCGATCAGAAACAGGACACTGCCGGCCAATGTGTAGAGGAAAAATTTGAACGCAGCATACACGCGCCGCTCTCCGCCCCAAATGCCGATGATTGCGTACATCGGCACCAGCATCGCCTCCCAGAACACGTAGAACAGAAACAGATCAAGCGCCGAAAAGACGCCCAGCATCAGTGTCTGCATCGCAAGCAGGCTGACCATAAAGGCTTTGATCATCGTCTCGATGGCGTTCCACGATGCAAGAACGCAGATCCAGCCAAGAAGCGCGGTGAGAAAGACAAAAAGAACCGATATACCGTCAACCGCGACCGCATACTTGATCCCCAGCGCCGGTATCCAGTTCCGTTCTTCGGCGAATTGCATCTCGTACGTGGCGGAGTCGAAACCCAGCAGCAAAAGCAGACAGAGGCTAAAATCTATAAGCGTGACAACAAGCGCGGTCCATTTAATCGTCTTTGGGTCCCGCAGGAACAGAATAGCAACAGCCCCCGCCGCCGGCAGGAAGATGATGAGGCTGAGCAGTGGAAACCCCATACCACCCCCTAAAGCCACACGACGGCGAAAATGGTGATGGCTGCGATTACGCCCGCAACCATTCCCAAGGCATAGTGAGTCACAATTCCGGTCTGGACCCTGCGCAATCGCTCCCCGTTGCGCAGGACCTTGCGGGCAACGCCATTCACGACCGCATCAATCACGCCGAGATCGGCTCGTAATCCTAACTGGGCCGAACGATGCATGAAGGGCAGCAGCGTTTTTTCCGACACCGAACTTACCGCCTGCTCGTAGCGCGCGAACGGCTTTTCGGCGAAACGCATGAACGCCCGCGCGCCCTTGCGATAGAACCAATCGGTGTCGATGCTGATCGTATCCTCGGGATCCAGCGCCTTCAGGAACAGGACAAAGCCAAGAGCCGTGAACATCAGAATGCCAAGGCTTTCGCTCACATGCGCCCAGGTATAGGGGTGATAATCGACCTCATAGGGCAGCAGCGCATAAAGCGGCGCAGGATAGACGCCGATGCCGATACACAGTGCCGCGGCGATGGACATAGCGATCAGCATGTTGCGCGGCGGCTCGGGTGGACGCAGGCCGCAATCGCGACCAAAGAACATGTAATAGGGCAGCTTCAGACCGGTATGCAGAAACGTCCCCGACGACGCCAGCGTCAGCAGCAGCATCACAGCTGCCCGGTGATCGTAGCCAGCTGCGGACACCACCATCGACTTGGTGACAAAGCCAGAAAAGAAGGGAAAGGCGGAAATTGCGAATGCCCCGATCATGTAGAGCGTCACAGTCAGCGGCATAGTCCGGTAGAGCCCGCCAAGTTCGGTCAGTTTGCGCCGCCCGGTGACATAAATCACCGCGCCTGCCCCCATGAACAGCAGTGCCTTGTACAGGATATGCGCAAAGGCGTGGCTGGTTGCGCCATTCACCGCCATCTCGGTTCCAATACCGATTCCGGCCACCATGTATCCCACCTGACTGACAATGTGATAGGCCAGCAGGCGGCGGCAATCGTTTTCCATCACCGCATAGATCACCCCGTAGATCGCCATGGCGGTTCCGAACCAGACTAGTAGTTCGGTTCCGGGAAAGCCACGAGCCAGCACATAGACGGCGGTCTTGGTGGTGAATGCGCTCAAGAACACCGCACCCGTGACAGTGGCCTCTGGATAGGCATCCGTCAGCCAGGCATTCAATGGCGGCACGGCGGCGTTCAGGGTGAAGCCAATTAGGATCAGGTAGGCGGCAGCACCCAGCGGTCCCTCGATGGGTCCAAACAAAACCGACCCTGTCGCCGCTCCGTGCAGGATTACACCACCTAATAGTGCGATACCGCCAGTGAGATGCACCATCAGATAGCGGAACCCGGCCTGCATCGATTTTTCACCGCCTGCGGCGAAAATCAGATAGGACGAGGCAAAGGCCATGCCCTCCCAGAATACGAAGAGTGTCAGGTAATCACCAGCAAACACTACCCCCAGCGCGCTGCCGACATAGAGGAAGGCCGCGACATGTTGGCCGGGGCGTTTCAAGTGCAGCGCATAGATCATGCTGATCAGCGCCATGATCGTGAAAACGGTGGCAAAGACGAGGCTCAGCTTGTCGACCCGCGCAATCAATAGCTCCTGTCCCAGAAACCGGACCGCGCCATAAGAGCCTGAATGGGATATCGCTACGACGACAACGGCAAGGGCCGGGATTAACAGCAACCAGAGCTTGCGGACCATTCCGCTCAGAAACGGGATCACCAGGGCTCCGGCGAAGAACAGAATGGTTGGGTGCACGAACTCAGTCATAATAGTCTTCAGGCCGCATGAGCCCGCCCTGATGCCCGAGGAACTTGGAAACGAAAATGATCGCCACGCAGGAGCCAAACCCATAAACGGCCGACCAGCCCGGCAAATGTTCCCACAGGAATTCAACATGTTCACGGGGCACCACAAAATCCACCGCGACGATCAGAGCCAGCACCAGATAGAACAGGCGAAGGCGGAGATTGGCATAATTCGAGTCTCCAAAGAAACTGACGACACGCGCGATCATCTGACCACCTCCTCTGCCAATGTGATGAAATAACCCGGAAAAATGCCCATTAAGAGCGACAGGATCGCCGTGGCGACAAGCGGCACCGCGATCAGTGGAATTTCACGGACGTGGTTTTCCCCATCCGGTTCTTTACCAAAAAAGGCAAAATAGCTGACCGGTAGAAAATAGGCCGCATTCAGGATTGAGCTGACCAACAGCACGACTAGAAATACGAATTGCCCCGCTTCGACCGAACCCCATGCCAAATACCACTTGGATACAAATCCTCCGGCTGGCGGCACGCCGATCATACCGAGCGACCCCACGAAGAATGCAGCCATGGTCCAGGGCAGTTGTCGCCCGATGCCGCCCATCTCGCTGATCTTCCGTTTACCCGTGGCGCAATAGATCGAACCCGCGCAAAAGAACAACGTGATCTTCGAGAAGGCATGCGCGGCGATATGGATAATACCGCCCACCATTGCGACAGGCGAAAACAGAACCGCCCCCAGGATTATGTAGGACAGCTGACTGACCGTGGAATACGCCAGCCGCGCCTTTAGATCGTCACGGGTCAGCGCGTAGATCGACGCGGTCAGAATGGTGAAAGAGGCCAAATAGGCCGTGGCGATCGCCAGCCCCAGCGCCTCCATGAGCCCGGTGCCGAAAACATCGAACACCACACGCAGTACGCAGAAGACGCCCATTTTCACCACCGCCACGGCATGCAGAAGCGCGCTGACCGGGGTTGGGGCCACCATTGCTGCGGGCAGCCAGGCATGTAACGGCATCAACGCCGCCTTTGCGAAGCCGAAGAGGTAGCAGAAATAAACGACGGTCAGCAGGATCGGCGCGGCTTCGACCCCGGCCAGCAGTCCACCCGGCACGAAATCGAGCGTGCCTGCCAAATGGTAGGTCAGCGCAATAGCTGCCAGCAAAGCACTTTTTGATGCGCCCATCAGGTAGACGAGGTATTTACGGCTGCCCTCCCAGGCTTCGTCGTCTTCGTGATGATAGACCAGTGGGTAGGTCACGAGGCTCAGCACTTCGTAGAAGATCACCAGCGTAAAGAGATTGGCCGCAAACGCCCCTCCAACGGCGGCGGCAAGGCTGGCGGCAAAGCAAATGTAGAACCTGGTCTGCGCATGTTCACCGAGGCTGCGCATATACCCGATGGTATAGATCGATGCAAAAATCCACAGCAATGAGGATATGGTGGCAAATACCATCCCCAGCGCATCCACGCGGAATGCGAAATCTACCCCCGGCAGGATTTGGAACAGAACAAGCTCATAGGTTCCGCCCGACAAAACCCGGGGCGCCATTGAAGCCACAAGGGTGAAAAGCACCACGGACGCGACAGGTGACACGAGGTCTCTTGGTCCAATGCGATCACGTAGATAAAGAACCAGCCCGGATGCCAGGCCGGCGACTGCGATGGCCAGAAGAGGCCTTATGGAAAGTACCGCCTCCACCCCTACCCCCGCATGATCGTGATTTCATCGACCTTCAACGTGGCCTTGTTCCGCACCAAAGCAACAAGGATACCGAGAGCGATGGCAACTTCAGCTGCGGTGATCGCGATGATGAAGATCGCGAAAATACGACCGCGAAAATCGTCATGGAAATGGGCGAAGGCGATGAAGTTGATGTTGACTGAATTGAGCAGCAGTTCCAGCGACATCAACACCACCAGAACGTTGCGCCGTACAAGCACCCCGGCTGCACCGACGACGAAAAGGATCACACCCAGAATGATATACCACGACAGCGGCACCATTAGCGCGTCTCCTTCTGCGCCAAAACGATGGCACCGACCAGAGCCACAAGGAGGATGACCGAGGCTACTTCGAAGGGCAGCAGATAATCGGCGAACAGCGTGGTTCCCAGTTCGCGGATCTCGCCGCCGGTTGTGGTCCCCGCGGCGGTTTCCGGGAACTGCTTGCCCATCAGGACTAGAACCAGCATCTCAATCCCTAACAACGCCACCAGTCCGAAAGCGGCAAAGTTGCTTCCCGGCAGGAACCGCTGAAGGGTCGCGTCGCGAATATCCAGCATCATGGTCACGAACAGGAAAAGGACCAGAATCGCGCCAACATAGACAAAGATTTGGATAACCGCGAGAAGTGGTGCCTCAAGCATTACAAAAATTGCCGATACATTGACGAAACAGGCCATCAATGCCACCGCGCTGTGGATCGGATTGCGTGCCAAAACCATTCCCAGGGCCGCGGCAACAGCCCCAATTGCAAATACCAGAAAAAACCCCTGTTCCATCGACGTCGACTCCCGACGTACGTTTTCAATCCGGCCTGATACAGCCGGAATTCGGATTGTGGTAATGTTCAATGTACCCTAGAATTGTGCCTCAAACGGCCGATTTTAACAAGAATTTCAATTCTGTCGCAAACTCCGCCCCCACCTGTCAGTTCCAGCGCAGGTCTGATAGAGCGTGCTTGAAATGGGATCTGTTGCAAACTTTTGACCCTTGACCTTCATGGCGTTAGCGCCTGTGTGGCGAAGGCATTATTCAATTG
Organism: Ruegeria sp. SCP11; assembly: GCF_040329455.1. Lineage (NCBI taxonomy): Bacteria > Pseudomonadati > Pseudomonadota > Alphaproteobacteria > Rhodobacterales > Roseobacteraceae > Ruegeria > Ruegeria sp. SCP11. The sequence goes on from NZ_JBDZYG010000011.1 coordinate 67,029, forward strand.
AAGGTTGGCCTGTGACTTCTTTCAAAGGTGCGCAGTATCCAAAGGATTTGATCCTGTTCGCGGTCTTATTTTGTATCCGCTAAGATGTTTTCTACCGAGATCTTGAGGAGATCATGGCGGATCGCGGTGTGCAGGTTGATCACGCAACTCTCAACTGGTGGGTTGGAAATACTCGCCGCTGATTGCGGCACGCGCACAATTGATTATGCGTGTCACTCAGATGTCTTGGCGCAAGGACGAAACTTACATTCGTGTGCGCAGCGAATGTATGTACCTGTATCGAGCGGTCGACAAAGCGGGATAAACCCCTGATTTTATGCTGTCTGAGAGAAGAATTGGCCCCGCTGCAAGCAGGTTCTTTGCAAAGACGCTCTCGTGAAACGGAATCCCGAGCAAGATCGCGATCGACAAGAGTGGCGTCAACATGATCCGAAAGAAGCAATTCGATTTGCCGTGGATTTCTGGGTTTCGCCAATTTGCTGTCGTCGCGGGATAAGTGTGTCCAGCGAACGGACGTTTCCGGTCTTTCCATAAATTCGCGGCTCAACCTCGGTTTTTTGAGCCAGCTTGCCGTCAATCCAGCGGCATGAAACAGCCGCCTGCAGGTGGCAATTTCATCTGTGGCCTAGCGGTCTTGGCAACCCGCTTTTTTCTTGTTCGCCGCATCAGCGCGTCCGCAATGAAGTGTTTTCCCGCGCATCTTAGGAGGGGATTTGAATTAGCTCAAATCCGTTATTTTCTAATTTTTGTGTAACAGTTTCACTTAGGATATGCTAGGCGGACTTTGCGACACTCTCAGCCAACACTCGGTTCAGCCAGCCGGGATCCATTTCCGGGACCGAAGACAAAAACAGATCAGTATAGGGCTGGAAGGGCGGCGAGAAGATCTGAGCCTTTGGCCCTTGCTCGACAATCTTGCCATGCTGCATCACCACCACCTCATCCACGATGGCACGAAAGGTCGAAATATCATGCGTGATGAACATATACGCCAGGCTATGTTCGTGTTGCAGCTTGTCCAGCAACCGCAAGATGCCTTCGGCCACCAACTGATCCAGCGCAGAGGTCACTTCGTCACAGATAACCAGCTTAGGGCCGGCCGCTAAGGCTCGGGCAATTCCAATGCGCTGCTTCTGCCCGCCCGACAGTTCCGAAGGCAAGCGGTTGATGTACTGATCCGGTTCAAGTTCAATGTCGTCCAGCAAGGCCCGGATTTCCTCGGTCAGCTGGCGGCCTTTCAAACCCCGGTAATAGGTCATGGGCCGCCCGATGATATCATGGATGCGCTGCTTGGGGTTCAGCGCGGTGTCGGCCATCTGGTAAATCATCTGCACCGCCTGCAACTCGTCCTTGCTGCGCTTGCGGAACGCAGGTGACAGTGGGGCGCCGTTCAACAGCATGTCACCCTGCACGGGCGGCAGCAGCCCCATCAGGCTGCGGGCCGTGGTAGATTTGCCCGATCCGCTTTCCCCGACAACGGCCACTGTGCGTCCGGCATGGAATTCAATCGAGACATCCTTCAGAACAGGTGTCTGCATCGCAGGGTATTGCGCGGTGACGCCGCGCAGTGCCACTACCGGAACCGAATCCGCAGCAACCGGCGCTTTCTCTGCAGACTTGAACGAGCGCACCGCCCACAAGGACTTGGTGTACTCCTGCTGCGGCGCGGCCCGCATGGTTGCCGTGTCGGCAGCCTCGACTTCCTCGCCGTGGCGCAACACCATGATCCGGTCCGCCATCTGCGCCACAACAGCAAGGTCATGGGTGATGTAAATGGCCGAGGTGCGGAATTCTTCAACAATGTTCCGGATAGCCGCCAGAACTTCAATCTGGGTGGTAACGTCCAGCGCGGTGGTAGGTTCGTCAAAAATGATCAGGTCAGGGCGGCAGGCCATCGCCATCGCTGTCATGGCCCGCTGCAACTGCCCTCCGGACACCTGATGCGGGTAGCGAAAGCCGATCTCTTCCGGGTTGGGCAACTGCAACTGCCGATACAGTTCGATGGCGTCCTTGCGCGCTTCCTCACGCGACATCAGGCCTCGACGAACCGGGAATTCTGTGTGCTGATTGATCAGCTTGAACGCGGGGTTGAAGCTGGCTGCGGCGGATTGTGCAACATAGGCAATCCGGGTCGAGCGCAGGTTGCGACGGGTGTCACGATCGGCGCGGGTCAACTCAATCCCGTCGAAATGCACGCTGCCGCCCGAGAACCGGCACCCGTCGCGGACATAGCCCATGGCGCCTAGGCCGATGGTGGATTTGCCAGCACCGCTCTCACCGATCAAGCCAAACACCTCTCCCTTGCCAAGGGACAGATTCACGCCTTTCACGATGGACTTCCAGCGATCTTCGGATTGTCCTTCGATCTGCAGATTCTGCATCGTCAGCAGTGGCGTATTCGTATCTGTCATCCTCGCGTCCCCTTAGGTTTTCAAACCGCTGGCCTTGTGTAGCATCCAGTCGACAATGAAGTTTACCGCCACGGTCAGCAGACCAATGGCCGCCGCCGGGATTAGAGGCGTCAGGTCGCCAAAGGTGATAAGCGAGGCGTTCTCCCGCACCATCGACCCCCAATCCGCTGCTGGGGGCTGGATACCCAGACCCAGAAAGGACAGGCCCGAGATCGTCAGGAACACAAAGCAGAACCGCAGCCCGAATTCGGCCACCAGAGGCGGCGCAGCGTTGGGTAGGGTCTCTTTGCGCATGATCCACCAAAGCCCTTCACCCCGGATCTGCGCGGCCTCGACATAGTCCATAACCACGATCCCCATCGCCACGGCTCGGGCGATCCGGTAGACGAAGGTGGCATAGATCAGCGCAATCACTCCGATCAGGCTGGTCACCGACGCACCGAAGATGGTCAGCAGCAACAACGCAAAGATCAGCGTCGGGATCGAGATCACAACGTCCACCGCCCGCGACAGAAGCTGATCAACCCAGCCCTGCAACACGGCGGCGAAGAACCCGGCGATGCTGCCGGCCAGAAAAGCGATCATGGTCGTCAGCAGGGCGATCCCGATCGTGTTGCACGCACCATAGATCATGCGCGTAGCCATGTCGCGGCCCAGACTGTCAGTGCCCAGCCAGTTGTCGGTGCTCCAGGGTTGATATTCGTAACCTACGACCTCGCTTTCTCCAAAAGGGGCGAGGACCGGCGCGAAGATGGCCACCAAAATGTAGCCTACGACAACAACACAGCCGAATTTCGCGGTCAGGGGCGCCTTGCGCAGTTCATAGAGGAACCCGTTCATCGTCATTTCCTGTGCAGCAGGCGCGGGTTGGACGCGATCGAGATCAGATCGGACGCCAGATTGAAGAGTATGTAGGTGGCCGCAAAGATCAGGCAGGCGGTTTGGACCACGGTAAAGTCACGTTTGGCGACACTATCCACAAGCAATTGCCCCATGCCCGGATAGACGAACACCACCTCAACGATCGCTACGCCGACAATCAGATAGGCGAGGTTGATGGCAATCACGGTCACGATGGGGGCAATCGCATTGGGCAGCGCGTGGATCACGATCAATCGCCGCTGACTGGCACCCTTGAGCTTTGCCATCTCGACATAGGGAAGGGCCAGCAGGTTGATCAGCGACGCCCTCGTCATACGCATCATATGCGCCGTCACGATCAGCGTCTGGGTCAGCGCCGGCAGGAATGTACGGTATATACGATCCCCCAGGCTGGCACCTTCGGAGAGATTGGCAATCGACGGGAAGCCGCATCCCAGCTGGAACAAAGCAGCCTGGTCAGAAGAAAGTGCTGAAATCCATGGGCTAAGCCACGATTACTTTCAGGCTGAGGGCGAAAACGACCGAAAAGTCGCGAAATGGTTCAAAGCGGAAAACAACGGAATTGCAGTTGCAGACTGTCCAGAATTCGAACAGAAATGGTTCATACGTCTTCTGGAAACGGACCTTCCATTTCCGAAAGTTCAACTTTTGGACTTCGACAGCTTTGTGCGGATGAGCTTGAATGACGAAGCAGCCGTTGAGCGCGTCTACCACTCACTGCATATTCAAGAGCCCGCATCGCGCCGGACCGGACGCGGAGCGCTTGGCGAAGGCATGGTTGAGCGGTTTCAAATTGGAAAGAAATTCTGAATGAGTAAATGAATCTAAGGCTTTAAATACGTTTTAATTTGGCGGGGTTCAATTTTCTTTAGGAATAGACAGCTCGTTGCCTCCGGAACCTACACCGGGATCGGAAGGATTAGAGGGACCAAGTTTGACGACACTTTTACCGGCGGTTTGGGGCAGCGGTAAAACGCATTTCATCGAGCGAGCCAGCAATTGTAAGGCGGATAAGACCCGGCTCTATATGTCACTCTACAATGTGCATAGCGCCGAAGAATTCGACTGGGCGTTGGTCCGGGCTGAGAACCCTTGGACTGAAAGCACGGCGAGGAATTTGGGCGGGCGGGCCAAGGAAGCCTTCAGTTGATTGCAGCCTTTGGATTCTCACTGAGTCTAACCAAGGTAAACTTAACCGAAGTTGCGCTAAATCGCCTGCCAGATACGCTTATCTTTGATGACGTAGAGCGCTGTGGACTACCGACAAAGCAATTGTCGGGGGCTAATAAACCGCTTTGTCGAACATGAAGCCAAGCGGGACATTCTTATTGCCAATTCGAATATTGGAGGCGACGCAGCATCCTGGGATACCGTCCCTCGTCAACATCGGGTTGTCGGTGAGGGAGGGTATGGCGGATCGGAAGATCAGTCATTGAAAAACTAGATTTACCTGCCATTCGCGTGCTTCGTCTAACTTGGAGCAAAGGACGTATCGTCGGGCAGAAGCGACCGCCGAAGCCAAAACATGGCTGGGCGATCTGCGTGCGACTTGAATTGGCCCAGAACCACCGTGATCTCGCGTTGTTCAACATGGAATCGACAGCAAGCTGCGCGGCTATGATCTGATGAGCATAAAAGTCGCCGACGAAATTCCACCATTCGTTTTGAATTTTGCGCTTTGCGGAAAGCCGAAAGCCAATTGGTCGCGACCCAGCACTTTACCATTGCCAAGCAGCGGGCTTGTCGCTCAGATAGTCGGCCAATTTCAAGTAGATTGGATCAAGTCTTTCACGTATTCGTTGTTTTTGCTCTTGCGTGACCTTGTACGCCTTGGCCTCATTTACACGTTTTTCAAAATTGGCCTGACGAAACTCCAGGTTCATGAATTCGCAAATCTCGTGGATTGAATTGTCATTGAAAAGGTCCTCATAAAAAAACGTCTTCAGCGGGATTTTCACTCCAGACTGGCGATATGCCTCAAGCGTCATAGTATAGTCGGAGCGCTGATACTCTCTGGACTCGGGGGACAATTGTTCGATAAATTGGTCTACATCAAAACTTCTGCGACGCAGCAGATGCTGGATATTTGAAGCAGCACGCTCTGTTGGATCGCGCATAAAAAACATTAGCCGAGTATCAAAGCCAAGTTCCGCAATGCGTTGATATGTTCTAGCAGGCATCAAGGAGTATTGCGGGCAAATTTCCCCAAAATGAGTTTCAGAACCAATGCGACGGGCGAAATATGATAGATATTCTTCTGTTGTGTTAAGATTATCGAGCTCGGCGAGTGTTAGAAGTTTTTCCCAATCTCGGACGCTGGGAGGATAGCTTGTCCGGTCTTTTAGCAAAATTTTCTTCATCCGATGCAGTCGGAAATCTGACCCAAACTTTTGCATTTGATTGGGGTCGAGCTTGTTCCAGAAATTCATTTCTTTGATAGGTGAATGAAATACATCGGGATGGCTGTGCAAATAGTCTGAAACCCAGCTGGTTCCAGACTTCATCGCACCTAGACCAATGAACAATACTCTACCGTTAAGTTGCGAAATGTCGGGTGCTTTAGCCACATCAAAGCTGGGTCTTTTGCACATTGAAACAGGATTTCCTTTCTGTTGGCTCGACGCCTGGACATTGGAAATTAGCGCAGACAGGTGGGGGGCAGCACTACCATGAAGTTCATTGAGTTTGCTAATGGTCGTAAGGATGGCAATATTGCGCGATCGGTAGCGTTCTTGTTGCGCTGTTTTGTTTTCCAGACCGCTTCCCCCCGAAGACAGCCGGAATACGCCGCCACGGCTATAACGATACTGAAATCGCTCTGCCATTCGGAGGTTCTCATCTGGGATCCAGGCTAGTGTAGGCCAGTGTTGCCAATTTCCCGGAAGCCCCAGAGACTTCAACAGAGCCGTTTTGTCGCGCATGCCGTAGGGAAAGCGCTCATCAAATTCACCATTCGCAGAAAAGTGAAACGCGATTTGAGGTTCTTCCATGCTGCGTAGGTTCGGCTGTTGCCTAAAATAGTCGGAATTTTCTTCAAGCCGGTGCATAGGGAGAACCATGTACGGCATGAACGGCTTTTGCGCGCAACTCTCACGAAAACGCTCAAAGCTAGACTTTGTAAATATGCAGTTGCCGTCCAAAACCGCAGTCCATTCGGCTTGGGTTCTGCCCGCCTGGATTGCGGCATTCCGCGCGCCGTTGACCCCCATGGCATAGCGCAGCTTTGGTCCGCATGCCATGATTTTTGCTCGCAACTGGTTTCCTTCTGCCATGGACAGGAACTCGTTGGATGTAAAGTAATCAGCTGACCCGAAAGCGCTTAAGTCCCACCCAAGAGCTGCATACTCTTCGGGAATAAATGGCTGATCGATAACTTTCGCGTTGTGCGCTTCGATCAATTCCAGCGCCGCGCTATGGCAATCTGGATTAAATATATGGTTTAGAACAAAAAGCTTAGTCACCCCTTCAAACTCGGGTTCGTTCTCAAGGATGAAACGAAGGTTTTTCAGCATTTGCCCATCACTATGACGAGGATGGAGATCATTACCCATCACCCGCGCAATCATGAAGGTGTCGCGAAGACCCGCAGGCACCTCGGGTCGCGACTTGGCGCGCATTATTGCTATATTGTGTCGAATTTTTAGATTGAGCTCCCGGCGGAACCGCTGAGCTCGCGCATCGAGATTCCGACGATACTTTCTGAAACGTTTTCGTCGAGACATCGCGCTTCCTTCGTTAACTGAACATCAACTGCTTCAAGCGTTTTAAAGCGTTTGGTTTTTTAGAAGTGATCTGAAATGAACGGTAGTGAGCAAGTGTATTTTCGATGTCGTCCGGAAGATTGTTGTGAGCCGTTCTGGGATAGCGACTGACGTCCTCGTCAAACAGGGTTTCCCTTCCAAGCATGGTAGCCACTTCAGCATTGCTATCTGAAAAGCGCGCAAGAAAAGCAGCAGCGTCGGATCGGGTTATCTGACGGCGGGCGCCAGTGACCTCGGCTTCGATTTTGCGCTTCAGATCAACATACGCTTTGTTGCGTGCGCCTGACGGAAGATGCGAGTGCCTTTCTGTATTTAGAGTTGCGATGAGGTATTGCGCAGCGAAACTCATCGCACTGTTGAGATTTGGTGAGTCTTCAGCCTTGGCCAAAGGAGTACCGAGGAGCTTAGCCAGTTGGGTTGAGGACTCTAATTTTTGCCCACCATACTCATATAGCCAAACATGAATATGATCTGCGGGTACGCGACCTACAAAGCGTCGTAGTAGCGCGGCATAGTCATAATAATGAACGAAATCAGAAATCTGGCGTTCATCAGGCAGGGCTAGGTAAGCATGATCATGCAGATCGCCAAACACATCGTCAAATCCCGTGTGACCTGCGCGGATAGCGGTGCTGAAGCGGCTAGCTGCAAGCTCGTCTTGACGGCGTAACACGGCAACAATTTGGACTTCGGCTACGTGGTCCTCAAAATACGAAAACAGACGCGTGATCTCACTCGGCGTGTGAAGCCGACTATGAATCAATTCGGAAGTCAAAAGCAAAGTGTTCCAGTCCGAACCTTCAGTTAGTTCGTGACTGAACTCTTCGGCAAAATTTTCACGCAAGCGCGCCTCGCCTTCGCCCCGTGAGGCCATAATGTGCGCCTTAACATTGTCGATCACGCCATCATCGAGCGAAGCTGCAACCAATCGCGTATGGTTAGCTGGGCCAGCCGTCTTTGGCAGAAGCACACCGTTGGACCGTAGCTCTGAACGGTTTTGCGCCAAATAATGTTGCAGAGAAGTGGTGCCAGTCTTTTCTGTGCCGATGTGCAATATGGCACGTTTCCTAGCGGTCATGGACTCAGACAATTCAAGGTTTCGGTTGGCGCTCAGTGAAGTCTTGGACACCTGAAGCAATTGTAGACCGTAACATAGCTTTTTGCGGATGCAAACGTGCCAGCAATCGCAGACAGTAGAGGTGTCCGGAAATCTGCCTTTCTGTTCCCATAGCTACTATTAGCCTATTTGTCTTTGCAGTCGTTCAGACACCAACGGCCATCGAGGTGTAGCTGGCTTGTCGATGGCTGTACGCAACCGTATTTGACTGGCTCAAGCTGACTAAAATTGCATCATTAGTCTGTGGCCATCGGGCTGACGGGCACAGGCGCTGACAAGCGATAACCAAAGTGCGGTGCGGCCACTGTGCGTGGTGGTGGTTCCTAATATGCTCAATCAGAATTTGAGCCTCGTGCACGGTGTAGAAGACTTCGCATTGGTCAATCCGATGCAAGACAGAAACAAGAAACCATGGAGCGGGAGGCACATCAAAAAAACGGCCATCCATAGCAATATCTCGCTTTTTAGGGACTTGTTGAAGCAACCACATTGCCATAGTCCCGGGAAAATGTGTCGCATTCGGCCAGTCGTCGCGACGCGGTCTATTTTTGGGAGAGCCCGATGAAGTCAGTTTTGAGAACGGCAGTACTTGTTTGGTTTGCGGCATCGACAGTGAGTGCCGAGGAAACAGTGTATGTATATAATTGGGCGGATTACATTGATGTATCTTTGCTGGAAAAGTTCACAGACGAAACCGGGATTGAAGTCGTCTATGATAACTTCGACTCCAATGACCTGCTGGAAACCAAAATGCTCGCAGGTAACTCAGGCTACGATGTAGTATTCCCGTCAGGCTCTTTCTTACAACGTCAGATTGAAGCAGGCGTGTTCCAGCCACTCGATATGGATCTGCTGCCAAACTCTATCCATTTGTGGAATATCATCCAGGAACGAACCGCGACATTCGACCCGGAAAATAAGTACTCGGTCAACTATATGTGGGGGTCGACAGGCATAGCGGTTAATGTAGGGAAAGTCCGTGAAGCACTCGGGAACGATGTTCCCCTGAACACGATGGGTTTGCTATTCAACCCGGAATACGTATCCAAACTGGCGGAGTGTGGCGTGAATTTTCTGGATGCACCCTCGGAATTGGTGCCAGCCGCATTGACCTATATCGGCGAAGATCCGAATTCTCAAGATGCTGATGTAATTGCGAAAGCTGAACCGGTCCTCAGCGCGGTACGCCCTTATATCAAGAAATTCAACTCAACGGGCTATATCACGGACCTTGCTACAGGTGAGGTTTGTGTCTCGATCGCCTGGTCGGGCGATGCGCTGCAAGCGCGTGACCGAGCTGCCGAGGCAAACAACGGGATCGAGATTCAGTATGGGGCATTCTTGGAAGGGTCAGCCATGTGGTTTGATCAGATTGCGGTCCCGTCGGATGCACCGAACCCTGAGGCAGCTCATAAATTCATCAACTTTCTGATGGAGCCTGAAAATACGGCCGCGATTTCCAACTTTGTTTGGTACGCAAACGGTAATCTCGCCTCACAGGAATTTTTGAACCCAGAGATTTTGAACGATCCGGGCCTCTACCCCTCTGAAGAGGAGCTGGGAAACCTCTACATGAAATCGCCTTGGGATTCAGAGACGCAACGCCTTGTCACACGAATGTGGACGCGCGTTAAATCCGGTCTGTAAAACGCATAGGCGACCGAATAACCCGTACTCGATACTAGCGAAATCTCATCCGTGGCATATCGCTGATATTTGGATCGTTAGGTCTCCGCTTTTTCCGGCGCAGTCCTGGGATTACCGGCGAGTGTATCTTGCTTGAGCCAAATGTAGTTCAGGTGGTCCTTATCTGACCCAAGTCGGCGCCCCGCTAGGCACCGGTTTCGGTGTGTGTTTATAGTGTTCACAGCAGAGGTGCAGCCCCCGGAACGCAGAAAACACATCACTGATAACATTATGAACGCATTGCAGAAAATCGTGGCTGCCATCGGCGAAGGCTTGGCGTGCCAAGCAGAGTCTTCACCTCGGCACCCAAATTCGAAGACCGCTAGGCCAAAATTCGACTTTCAGGTACGCCGCAATCAGATCTGCGCCATCGGTTGGTTGCTGTATTTGTTCGGAACATTGTCAAACAAAGATATTGGCCGTGTTATCCTTGACACACTTCCGCTTTCAGAGCTTGGAAGAATTCGCCGTCGGGCCTGGTGGCGAGTGGCTGATAGTGCTTTGATCCGTCGTCAAAAGTTGTCGCAAGCGATCGACAACGCCGTTGGGACAATGAAGGAAACGAGTGCGTTTGAAATCAACGAGGCAATGACTGGCGTACCCGACAGCGAAGACCTAATTGCCCAGAGGATTCGACGTCTTATCGGCTTGCACGCAGAGGATAAGGCTCGCGAACTATTTGAGCTCCACAAGGCCAAGTTGGGCGATCACTTTGAGAACCTGCATGAAAGATTGAACACTCTGGAAAATGGAATTCTGGCCTCAGTATCAGGTTATGGGCTTGTTAAGCGTCAGGTTGGGAGTTCTGACGGCAAGAACGTTGTCGAGCAGTTCTCTGAGACCGAATTGCGGACAGCTGAACAACAGATATTGGGCTTCGTTCTAGAGGACACCGACGCGGGAAATGAGGGATCACTTGATGCGTTGCTTTCCGAGGTTTCATCTGATCCCTCACGTGCTCGGTCCCTTCTTAGGTCTCTGAATAATAATCTAGATAGCAGCTACAGAGACCAATTGATCAAGCTGACTCTAACATTGGCTCCGATGGCGCGTTTCGAGGTATTTTCAGATTGGCCATGGGTGGACGGCGAATTGATGGCCAATGCACTGGAGGAAGCAATAGCGGCGGGGGATACTTACAAAGTTGAGAAGTCCCTCATGCGCGCGATGTTTGGTCGTCTTTCTCTGCCACCTAAGGATAGTTCGGAACGGCATTTATTTGAAAAGCTTCTTCTTCTTGCGACAGGAAAAGCAGAGTTTGGACTCACTTCTCTGGCAGACTACGCTGAGGCTCTTGGCCTTCGTTTGGTCGAACCACGATCATCAACCGCAGCTGTTTTCTTGGCGGATCAGGAATACATAAATTCTCCTCAGGGGCCGGTAGGTGGTGTCGAGGCCGCGTTGACGAACCGCGCAAAAGAATGGCTCGAGGACGAGGCAAAAAAATCTCGAGGGCTAATTGTGCTCTCACCCCACACACAACAATTTCGCTATGCAGAGGGGCGCTTGCAGGTCGCGCTTGCGGGTATGGGGAAGCCGGTCCAGACAACTGTCTTAAATGCACCTGAAACCGGCGACCCCCTGCTGCATTCAGATTTCTTAGAGGCCGCGCGAAACGACGGTTACGACGTAACTATGTCAGGTCGGCATTCGTCGAATCGCAACTTGTTTTCAAGCCAGTATCTGAACTTTGTACGTTCGGGCGGTGTGCTCCATATCTATATCGATTCTCTATTGGCTCCGGGGAAAAGGGTGTTCGCACCTTGGTATCTCCGTCCTGTGAAGCTGCCTGGATTTCCCGCTCAGCTCGCGATTTCCAGCGGTGCGAATGTCTGCTTTTCCGCAACATGGATTAACGAGGACGGGGCGCAGGTAATAGATCTCATCCCCCTTGAACTCCCCCCCCAAGAGGGTTCAGCCAAGGTTCGGGCCATATGGTTTATGCAGCAACTTGCACGGACTTGTAGGGATTTTGCCTTCGCGCACAGAATGCCGATTCCGCAACGCTTGTTTACCGGCTACGGTGGCCTGTTACCCAAGCGCGAATTGGTGCCAATTGACTCTTGGCTGCAAAGCGATGCGGTACGCGAAAGCAAATTGTGTTGGCTTGCGGATTACGAACGGGACCGCATCGCCATTCGCATGGCATCCGAATGCATGACTTATGAGAGCTTGGCCGGCCTGACTCTTCGTATGTCCCAAATGCTCCTGCATTTTCAGGATACTGCGCCATACCACACACGTCCGGATCGTAAATTTGGTGATCAGCACCGGGTGTTGGGTTTGTTGCCTGCCAGCCCGGCCGCGGTTGTTACACAACTGGCCTCGACTGCAGCTGGCAGTCTTCTGTGCCTCGGATTGCCAGAGGACTCGGATAGTCAGCTGGCCGCCCGTCTGAAAGCATTTGATCCGGATTTGGTCATTGTTACGGTTTCGCTTTGGAGCCGATTAATTGCTTCGAATCCAGAGCTGAACAGCCGGAACGCTTTGATTATCGGGGATGATTGCAGCGAACCTGCTCTGGAATCTTTATTGCAGAGCTTTACCGAAGTGCCTGCGCTGCCGCCGCTGGACCTAAGCCGTCCAGCTTACGTCGTATACACCTCTGGTAGCTCCGGGGAACCCAAGGGTGTTGTCTTGGCGGCGGGCATGGCCTCGCGTATGCTTGTATTTAACTATGACACACCACAAACGTTGCTCACAGTCGCGCGTTGGGACACGGCAACTGCGCTGGAGTCATTGCCCGCATTTGTGGAAAAACACTCGATAATCCTACCGCCAATCAATGGGTTTTCCGATCTGAAACAGCTTTGCGATCTAATGATTGCAACATCTGCAACAGCATTGTCTGCGCCTTGCAGCATACTGCACGGAATGTTGCAGAATCCCGAATTTTCCCCGGAATTTCTGCCACGTTTGAACATCTTTTTTCCATGGGGAGAACCAAGCCGCGAACGCCTCATTCTTGACCTTGTCGACCGCTTCCCGCAGGCTGAGTTAAATGCATCTTACGGTGCTACTGAGTTCATTGATGTGTCCTACGGGAAACTGTCAGCCGAAGAACTTTCCAGGTATCAGGGGTCTCCGGGTGGGAGGCTCTTGCCGGGAACAAGAGCGGTCAACGTTGAAGGCGATTGCCTGAAACCGGGCGAAATCGGCCGTGTCGAGGCAATCGGATATGACCGGACCCTTGGTAATTTCGAGGACCTTCTCTCAGGGGAAAGGATGCTCGACCCGCTAAAGGATCCAATTCTACTTGATGACTGGGTAACCGTTCTGCCCGATGGGAGCCTGGATATCCTGGGGCGTGTTGACGATGTCATCAACATTCGTGGGCGCCGGCTGTCGCTTAACGACGTCGCAGAAGCTGCGGAAAAAATCGCCGGGGTGACGCGGGTGTTTGTCTCAACAATACTGGTTCGCGACATCAATGCCGTGGCAATTGTGGTGGAAACAAAACGAATTGACGTGAACGCCCTTGAAAGCGAATTGCGGCGTGTCATCACTCAGAAATTCTTCGCCGCAGCCACGCCTCTGCGATGCTTGTTTCTGGAGGGATTGCCGCGTTTGCCAAGCGGGAAACTAGATCGCAGTAAACTTCAGACAATCCTTGAAAGCAGGAACACGGGAACGTCTGGCGTACCCAATCGGCCGTTTTCGAAATCGATAGCTTCAGATACTCGCCTGACCCCAATGCTGGAAGTAATGCAAGACTTCGCAAATCAAGAAGGTTTGGCTCCCTGTTCGAGATTTAACCCGGACGATGCGCATCCATTTCTGGATTCTATCCTGAGCCTTATACTCATGCTCAATATTGAAGAGCGATTTGGAAAACTCCCGGCGGCAACTGTTTTTGATTATCAAGACTCTTCAACCTGGCGCGAACTGGCGAAAGAGCTATCTGATGCGCTCTGATCCCAGGCTTCCAGGTTGTGTCGCAAACGATTGGAAGGACCAGCATCGGCGAATTCCCAATGAAAGCGCTAACGCAGTTGTAGCATGTAATAAAATCGACGGTTCAAAATGAGTTCTCATGACTGCCCCCCCAAGCAGAAAATCTGAAGCAGCAGTGTAGGAAAAAATATGCAAATAATCAAATATACAGGTGGGTGGGGCGTGCGATCCGAGACCTGCACTTGAGGGTTAGAGTAGAGGATTTGCACAGCAGTTGGCATGGCTGCGCAAGACCCAAACTCGGGAGCAGCGACCTTCCCCAAGCACGCAAAACCAAATCAAAGCCGTTGTTCTTTCGAGAATTCGCGGGTTCCAAACTTATCGCAACTGCCTAGCGGAAAGGCGCGGCTTCTGATGCCGATGTCCTATGCCGCGTTGATCAGCGGCATGCTGACCCTTATCGCCACGCCCCCAAATTTGGTCGTCAGCGATGAACTGGTTGCTCAGGGCTATCAGCCTTTGGGTCTGTTTTCCTTTTTCCTGATCGGCGCGCTTGTTCTTTTGGTTGCAGTTGTTTTCATCCTGTTTTGGGGCCGGCACCGTCTTCGGTCTGTCACGGATACCCAGGAAGAGGACTTGGCGACAACCGGAACAACCCTTGCAGGGATGTGGAGATCATTTGATCTCCATGTTCAGTCTGAAATTCTCGTGGTCGCCAAGAAAGTTCCTGCGGAAGACGTCGCCGAGTTGATCGGAGACGAATCTAACATTGTGATCCGATTGAGGTCAGGTGCAAAAGGCAAATTCATCCCGGCGATGTTCCGCAATGGAATGGAGTTGCTACGCGGGGATCGTGTATTCGTGCGCGGTCCGGAAGAGTCACTAAAGACCCTCGCGCAGAGACCTGAGTTCTCTGAAAGGATCGACCCTGCAAACAAGATCGACACGTGGATCGACGAGATTGGGTTCTCGGATGTTTTGGTTCACCCAGAGTCCCCGTTGATTGGCAGGGCCGTGAGCAATGGACTTGGCGTGGAGGCGAAAGACGTCGAGGTCGTCGCGTTAGTCAGAGATGGCGAACCCGTCGAGGATATAACGGGGACAACGTTGCAATCCGGGGATCGAGTGTTGATCGTCGGACCTTGGGACGCGTTGGATCGAGCTGTCAAACGGCACGACTCGCTCGTGCTGCTGTCCTTTCCTCAGGAACGGCAATCCATACCACCCGCTGCGTCGGGGTTCTGGGCCGCAATAATAATTATGGCCGGAATGATCGCAGCGACGCTGTTTGAGCTCGTTTCGATTACAGCCGCGGTCCTGACAGCCGCTGTTGCTGCAGTTGTGTTTCGCACACTATCTGCTGAAGACGCCTATCGTGCCGTCAAGCTTCCAAGCCTTGTACTGATTGCAGGGATGCTGCCCTTGGCGGACGCTTTGCAAGTCACCGGAGGTTCCGATCTTATCGTCGAGCAATTGCTGCACCTTGTCGGCGATGCCAGCCCAAGGGCCGTTATGTCGGCGATCTTCGTTTTGACCGCTTTGTTGGGTTTGGTTCTTTCCAACATGGCTTCTGCCGTGCTCGTGGCACCGATCGCGATCTCTGCGGCTGAGGCGCTTAGAATTTCACCCTACCCGGTGGCGCTTTGCGTTCTGATTGCTACGTCGGCGTCCTTTTCCACGCCCATATCAACCCCGGTAGTCACATTGGTTGTTGCACCTGGAGGCTACAGCTTTTCCGACTTTCTAAAACTCGGTGTGCCACTGACCATCCTGACCGGGATCGCAGCCGTGGCGATCGCGCCGATTTTGTTCCCTTACTGACGACTTTCAAGTGGCTTGAGCAACGCATGGCAGGTGAGATCGCAACTCTGCGATCACTAAGATTGACAAAATTCAACTAAAGAGAAAGATCAAACTTGAGTATTCACAAAAATTTCTAGTTCAGCATCGTGTTTGAAGTTGATCGAGAGCTGGACTACATTTTTCCTACCAAAAACTGTGATACGTTCAGCAAATGGAGACTCTGATGAATAGGTTTATGAAGATTGCAGTGGTGATGACTTGTTGCGGCGCATTTCTTTCAGCTTGCACAAATAATCAAGGCGTCAACGCTGCCTCAGGTGCTCTAGTCGGCGCAGCAGTGGGAAACCAAATCGGGTCGGGTAGCGGACGAACAGCTGCCACTCTTGTAGGTGCGGCTGCTGGTGCTCAAATTGGTGCAAACGTTTGCGGTGGACAGAACCAACCCCCGTGCAACTAAGACGCCGTCAGAAAATTGCCTGTCTCTCATGAACACCACACGGTGGACACTCGACGAGCCGAGCCAACTGGAAGAGAACTGAAACCTTAGTAACCGTATTTCTTGGCCATGTAGCGGAATATGGTTCTTAGCCATATTTGTCGTTGCTACAGGTAGGGAGAGAGCAACCGCGCCAAGCCGTTACGCAATTTGGCCCAAAGCGGGAGATCATTGATCTCTTCGAGACTCATTTCTCGTGCACCGAGTGTTTTTTCGTCAAGGATAGCATGAAGTTCTTCCGACAGTGCCCGATGATAGCATTCAACATTGAACTCAAAATTCAATCGCAGGCTCCGGGGATCCCAATTGGTGCTTCCGACCAGAGCCCACACGTCGTCCACCAGCATGAGTTTCGTGTGATCGAACGGTGGCTTGGTGAAAATAACGCGGCAACCATGCTCCATAATTTGCCCGATCTGACCCATGGCCGCCCACTCGACGATCTTCACGTTGTTGTCGGAAGGAAGATAGATTTCGACCTTTATGCCACGGAGGGCCGCCACCGAAAGCGCTTCAATCAAGCGAGAGTCCGGAAGGAAATACGGGCTGACTATGCGAACACGTTCCCGCGCAGCCGACAGTCCGGCGAAAATGAGTTTGCTAAGTGTCTCGAAATCTTCGTCTGGTCCGTGTGAAATTCCGCGCGACCAGACTGAACCGTGTCGGGAAAGATCGGGAAACCACGCAGAGCCGCTCAACTGCTCCCCAGTGGTAAAGGCCCAATCCGTAACAAATACTTGCTTGAAATGGCTCACCACTGGCCCCTCAAACTTGAAATGCAGGCATTGTGTCGGCCCCTCGGGGTTGAGGTTCAGGCAATGAGCTTCGCGAATATTGGTTCCGCCTGTGAAGCCTATGCAGCCGTCTACAACGAGGATTTTTCTGTGGTTTCTCAAGTTTGAGAAGCGACGTGAGGAAAACCCGCTTGTCGGAAGAAAACTCGCTGCCTCAATCCCCACCTCTTTCAACTGAGTAATCATGTTCTCCTTGCTGTAGCGCGCACCAACATCGTCGATAAGAACGCGCACCTCCACGCCGCGATCCTTGGCGCGGATAAGAGCATTTAGGAACTCCTCTCCCGCTCGGTCGCTGTCAAAAATATAGCTCAGCAAGCCAACGGAAAACTTGGCGGCATCGATTGCCGCAATCATTTCTGGATAGGCTTCATCACCGTCCCGCAGACAACGGACCGTGTTTCCTGGTAGGAGCGGCTTTGCGCTAAGAGCTTCCCCAGCGCGGGCTAACCCGGCAATGTGAGGAAGTTGAACATTGGACTCTTCAAACAACACTCTCTCGCTGTCCGAGAGCAAGAAACTTGGAATTTGACGGATAGTGTCTGATAGGCCCATCCGTGTTCCGGCCCGGTTGATGCGATTAACGCCCAGAACGATGTACGCCAACGAGCCTACAAACGGCGCGAGCCAAGCAAGGGCTGACCAGCCGATAGCCGCGCGAGTATCCCGCTTATTGAGAACAGCGTGCACAGTGACTCCGAAGGCTAAAGACACTTGCGCAAGCGTGACGAGAAATGCCCATAGGTAGACGAGGCTCAAAACACGATCCCCCAATAACAGCTACACCACTTGAAGCCTCACCCTATCTCTTTTGACCAACAACAGTGCAGAAAGTTTGGGTTGGAAATGCATTGAGCCAGTCCTTCTGTCACAGACATCACGCTTGGCGCACCTCATACGCCCTCTCCGAGCATGATCAAACGTCTGCTTAGCTCCTTTTGCGGACCTCGATGAACGGTGCAGCGAAGGTCTGCTTCAGCCAGCGCCCTACCCAACCGGCCATTGCCGTCTTCAAAGGGGTGAATGCTCTCGAAATACAGATGGCTTAATCCGGCCTGGATCAGTGCGCGCAATGGTTCGGGACCATCCGGTGTGGTCCGGTTGACCCAGATTACGGTGGCGCGATGCGCCAAAGGAATACGGCCCACACAAGACGCTCTACAACCGCTGGAAACAGTGGAGCGATAAAGGCATCTTTGCTGAGATGCCGGTAGGTTTGACGACAGATCATGGCGAATGGAAGACTGTCATGATCGATGCCACACACCTCAAAGCACACCACACGGCTTCCAGCCTTGCGGTGAAAAAGGGGGCGCGGACGTCTGATTGGGCGCACCAAGGACGGAATGAACACGAAACTTCACGCGATCTGTAACAGCCAAGGAGGCCCTCTGAACCTGTGCGTTACCGCCGGGCAGGTCAGCGATTACATCGGCGCAAGGGCTTTGGTGGGCAGCTTGCCAAAGGTCGATTGATTGATCGGGGACCGTGGTTATGATGCTGATTGGTTCAGAGAAGCGTTGAAAGATGAAGGGATACGCGCTTGTATCCCTGGTCGGAAGCGGCGCAAGACAACTGTCCGGTATGACAAGCGCCGTTACAAACGCCGGAACCGGATTGAGATCATGTTTGGTAGTCTCAAAGACTAGCGACGCGTGGCAACTCAATATGACATATGCCCTAAAGTCTTCCTGTCAGCAATCGCCCTCGCTGGCCTCGTCATTTACAGGCTATGAGTCCTGAGCCTAGCGCGCGCTATCAGAACCGCAATCGGAGCGACAGTCGGGAGCTGAGTTTGCGACAGAACCCTTACCTTGCCTCACTTTGACCGTTGTTTTTGCTCATTGCCGTCACGGCTTTCTCGCACAGTACGCTCAAATATCAAAGATTGTTCATAAAAGAAGGTGTAAAGGCCGCAGTAGAACAATGAACATCAAAAGAACTGGCGATTGGCAGCAAGGTCATGAGGCGCTTGGTCGGATAGCAAAGGATAGTGAGGCAGCGCCGTATCTGATTGTCCAGATCCCATGCTACAACGAGGAGACGACGCTTCCCGATGTCATCGCCGGAGTTCCCAGGCAGATTCCGGGTATCGCCTGCGTCGAAATTCAGGTTATCGATGATGGCTCAACCGACGAAACCGTCGAGATCGCACGCGCGTTGGGTGTTGATCACATAGTACGCAACAAGGAGAACAAGGGCCTCGCGCGCAGTTTTCAAACCGGGATTGAGCACGCGTTGGCGAATGGCGCAGACATTATCGTCAACACCGATGGCGACAATCAATACAGTGGAAGCTCTATAGCTGATCTTGTCCAACCCAGTATCGCTGGGGAGGCTGACATCGTTCTGGGAGACCGGGATCCAGGGCGCAACCTTGAGTTTCCCCCGACAAAACGACTGCTGCAGCGTGTCGGCAGCCGGGTGATCCGTTCATTGGCCGGGATCCCGGTGCAAGATGCCGTAACGGGTTCTCGAGCCTATTCCCGACACGCGGCGCAGCAGATCAATGTAATGACACGGTTCAGTTACACAGTTGAGACCCTAATTCACGCAGGACGGGCTGGCATGACAATCCGATCGGTTCCTGTAAAGACGAATGCGGCGACACGGTCCTCGCGCTTGTTCCAGTCCACAGGGCAATTCATCCGAAAGCAACTGGTGACGATAATCCGCAGCTGCGCGATGTATATGCCTTTGCGCAGCTTTCTACTGGCGGGATTGGTTATTTTGGCTATCGGGTTGATTCCAGTAGCGCGCTTTCTCTACTTCTTCGCAATTGGGGATGGGGACGGTCACATTCAATCGCTGGTCCTAGGCGCCGTCTTTCTCATAATGGGTTATGTTACCGTACTGGTAGCTTTTCTCAGCGATATCATTGCAACAAACCGAAGACTGTCGGAAACGACGCTCGTGAGACTTCGGGAGCTCGAGAGCACGGTGGCGGATATAAACCGCACACGCCGGTAAATGATAAGATGGTTCATCGTTCTCCTGCACTTCAAGCCACACGTCCCCGTGCCGATCTGGCTTGGACGGGATACGTATTGTGGGCTGGTGCTTTCCCTGCTTTTCGACTGCACGCTAGAGATAGACCCACGTGCCTTTCACCTTGATGTAGGTCTCATCCATTCCCCAAGAGCGGTCGCATATTGCTTTGCGTCGGCGCGCAGCTTCTGCAATGGCGCAAGAGTATCGAGCAACCAAACGGCTCAGCGTAGCGTGATCTACTGATATGCTCGTTCACTCATAATCTCTTCCAGGTCTCGGTATGAAACGCCGTACCGGAAATAAAAGAACACAGCGAACAAGATCACACCCTTCGGGTATTGCGCGCCTTTAAACAAGATCATGATCCGAAGTTCGACTTGGTAATTTCGAAGGTCATTCACCCGTTGGTGGCGCGAGCGTCAATGACTAAAAGTTTGCAACAGATCCGATACAACCTCAAACCGGTAAAGCGACATAGTGTCAAGCGCCTCCTCTTTTAATACTCTTTTTCAGATACTTTTGCACACTATATTGACAACAATTTGAACTCGAAACTTAACTTCATAGTCGACACTCTTTATCTATGCCTGAATTTGCGCCTAAACCAACCCAGAATTGCAGGCTTGAAACTATCCGAACCCTACGTGCCCCCTACCCTTTCTCGAACGTACCAAGAGGTTTTCACCGGTTACTACATCCACGATATAGCTGCCAATACCCTTCGGGTTTATGAGTGTAGTATACTCTGCATCACCACCTGTATTCACGCGCCTTCAAGAAACCGCGTGTATGGCCAGAACGTTGGAAAATCCCCTACTCTCCTTCAATATCACGTCCGCGAACACTGCAGTGTCCCACTGAGGACCGCGCCTGTAAAACAACTGAGAGGTTGATCACCCCAAGCCTGCGCCCTGCCCCAGACCATCCTACGCGATACCCTGAGACAATCTCTAAATGCTGCTGCCACCTGCCGTAAGTCGCATCAAGGTTTCTTCGGTTCAGCGTTGCTGTTGTTCGACCGGGATAGCGATGACTGATGACGTTCGAAATCGCCAAGTAGATAATCCTCTCCCTGCCGGAGGCCATAACCACGAGCAATGCAAACAGCCCGCAACTGATGTGGAAGGATCACGAGGATCATGCGCTGCTACATTGGATCAAAGTCAGCAGGTCAATGACAAGGCGTGCTGCACCCCGTCTCCAAGACATACCGGGTGCCAAAAAGCCCGCCTTTGATCAACGCAATCATCAGACCGTTAGACAAGAAAACGCCGGGCTGCTGACCCGGCGTTTTGCTCTGGCGATGTCTCGCGTTTAATCTTACCCGTGGGTAAGATCTTCTTCTTCCTGCAAAGCGTCGATCAATGTCGTGATCGCTTGTTCCAGCTTGGCGCGATCCACACGAGTAAAGTCCAAATCATACCGCAGTTCGATCCGACCGCTTGAGGCCGAACACTTTGCAACCCCGGCTGTGCCCGACACCTGAAACGTCGTTTTTGCGCGGCGGGTTTTTCCTCCACTCGATGCGACCGACTTCCTTGTCACGCTTACGGTCGGCTCGACGAAGGTTCGCAGGATGGCCACTTCGCGCGGGCCATCGCGGTCGGGTTCGCTCATCACCGCTGTGCTGACCTGGCGGATCAATCCGGGGTTAGCGTCGAGTTTCCGTTTCAACTCAACCCCCAAATTGCGCGGTATGTCATTGGCATGCATCAACACCTTATCTAGCATCATCAGCAAACTGGCAAAGGCGCGAATATAGCTGCGCTTGGTATAGCTTGCAGATTTGAACAAAATCCCCACCGCCTTATCCACGTCCGGGCAGTCATTCGCCGGGTCTTCAGCATAGGACCGAGCCAGCGCGCCCATCTCGGCGAAGGAGATATCTTTTCGGATCAGGTTTTCGTCCACCATGCGGCGATAACTGTCATTCAGGTCAGTTGCCGCAGAAATCCCTGCCGGAATGCGCGCGTAAAGATCGTCACCAGATTCTTGGTGCAAGGCCCGATAGGCTGAAAGGCGACGCATACCCTGAATCAGATCAAACCGACCATCAGAACGACGCTCCAACCGAATTGGGTTGGACAGTCCGATATCGCGGATCGAGTCTATCAGTTCGGCCAACTCGGGATCCGGGCCGGGCTTGCGATCCCGGGTAAGCTTTTCAGTAACCACATCCGAGAGCGACACGTGCTCGGTCACCAGACCTTCGGAACGCAGCCGTACTAGCTCGTGCGCCAGACGATCATTTTCGGCCCGAATGGTTTCCTCAGTAGATTGCTGATCCCGCAGTGCGTCGGCGTTCTCGGAAATGGCAGTGGCCATCGGGCCGCGCCGTTTCTCCAACACCTTGTCTGGAACCTTACCAACCGGGACGTTGTCCATGGCCGGCATGTCGATGTCGAACATTCTGCGTTTACGGCTCATACGTCATCCTCCAGCTTATCCCAGGCTGAAAGCATCACGCCCCGGAATTCCTCATACACATTGTCAAAGGTCGAGCGTGCCCGGCGCCAGGTTTCGCGCGTCATCTCGCGGTAATCCATCTCATAGACCGAACTCAGAAACCGTCCAGACTGTTCAACGGCTCGGGTCATCTCAACCGGGTGTTCGGCCACGTGTTCACCGAAAACTTTCTTGAACGCATCGAACATTGCGGTGTGCAATGCGTTACCCGGCTCGTAGCGTGTAAGCAGGAAGCGCATTTCGCAAAACGTTTTGGGTAACCCGATCTTACCCGTGGGTAAGGTCTTGTCGAAGCCATAGGCAAGGTCCTCCAACGCCTCTGCCAGCTGTCCGATAAATGAGGTCGTCGAGTCGTACTCCCAATACCCAGGCCCAGAAGGGACATAGAGCATGTCAGCTGCGAAGACCGCGTTCATCGATTGGTACCCAATCGCAGGCGGACAGTCGAAGAGGATCAAATCATAGGCATCATCCGGAATCTGATCGAGGTACCGCGACACAGCTGCAAAGAACGACCATTCGGGGTTCAGGTGACGATACTGGGCCGAAGCGAATTCGACGAAGGCCGCATTGGCACAGGATGGAATGACGTCGATAGTTGACCAGGAACTCTGCTTGATAAAGTCGGCAATTCTCAGGTCGCCCAGACCCATATCGGTGATCGAGGGCGGCAACTCGCGGCGGGGCAGGGCGATTCCGGACTCGGCGGCCGCGGGGCGGTTATTCATACGCTCGGTCTCGCGGATCAAGTCGCGGGCCATGATGCCCCAGACGGTGAAATCTTCGGCCACGTCTGTCAGCCCCATGGAGTGGCTCAGCGTGGCCTGAGGATCGAAATCCACCACCAGCACGCGATAACCATCCAACGCCGCAGCATGGGCGAGATGGAGAGCAACGGTCGACTTACCCGCGCCGCCCTTGAAGTTAGCGACCGCCGCACGAATGGCGCGCTTGCCCGCAGGCCGAGGAGGCATCAGGGACTGGCGATTCACTTTGAGCCGCCGGCGCAACTCGTTCACCTCTTCCAGGCTGAACCAGCGCTGACGACCGTCAGGCTCAACCTCACCGCCGGGCAGGGTGGGGTCGGCGGCCAACTTGCCGCGAAAGGTCGACTGGTTGACGCGAAAGATAAGCTCGGACACCTCCCAGCTTGAAAAGCGGCGGAGGGTCTTCTCCATCTCTGGGCTAAAGGTTTGTTGGCGAATCCAGCCCTGCAGTTTGAGGGACTGATTGCGCAATGCGTTCAGGTCTTCGTGCGTGTACATGCCTCGGGTCTCTTTGTTTCGGACGCTATTTTATATAGTTTTCTTATTTACGCTTGATTTGCGCTTTACGCAAAAGAAAATATGATGAGAGTGCAATCTTACCCACGGGTAAGAAAACAAGGGGCTAGAGGGCCGTTACCGATTCGGGCGCCACGCGATTCGAAGACCTCAGAATAACTGGCTGTCATCTCAAGACTTGGGGGGACAGTAATTATCTAAACACCCCATTTAGGGGGACAAGTGGCGTCAATAAGGGGACACTCAGCATGTCCCCCATCACCAATACTTCACCTATTTTCTTTTTAAATTTGATTTGGATTTAGCCTCAAACGGGCCACAAACCACTCTCTTCTTGACAGAATCGAAGCTTTGGACGCTAATCAGGGCATCATTACGAAAAGCGTTGGCAAACAACGCATCAGTGGCGGTATCATCCGTCAGAGGCAGACAGAGCGGTGAGAACGGGAATGCAGGTTGCAAAACCGGTTGGGCGAAATGCGCCCGCCATCAAGTATGACATTCTATCGGCGTTGACCGTGCATGCCCTGTCCGGAGACAAACACCGACAGCGCATTGTACTCCGTGTCATTGCATTGATTACCACCCGTTACAACTGGCGCAGCAACGAGCTATCGATCGGACGGGAAGAGATCTCCCGCCTTTGGTCGGTGAATGAGCGCACTGTCAAACGCGAGATGTCAAAGCTTCGGGCGATGGGTTGGGTTTCGGTTAAACGACCCGCAGCGCGCGGGCGGGTCGCGGTTTATGAACTGGACCTGAAACAGATAATGATCGACACGTCCGAGATCTGGCCCGTAATTGGCTCGGATTTTCAGGCACGTATGTCGGACGAGCCTACGGAGGATACCAATATTGTGCCCTTCAAAGTCAAGCCACCCCCGCTTGATGAATCCGAGGGCGATGTTTGGACACGGGTACAGGCCATCCTGCATGGGCGCGATCCTGAGTTATGGGCCAGTTGGTTCCGGCATCTGTCCGAGGCTGATCGGGCAGGGGGGGTGGTCACGCTGATGGCACCTTCTCGGTTCATGGCGGACTACATCGCACAGAAATGGACCGGGCGGCTGCTAGCAGCATACAGTCGCGTTGACCCCGCTGTGCGCAGTGTGCGCTTTGAGGCAGCAGAGTAGCCAACGTTCAATCACAGCTTGAATTTTTCTCGACTATACGCGACCTGAAGGTATGAATAAATTCAACTGTCCCAATTGCGGGTCATTTTGCCCGGTCACTTTGATTGACGCGAAAGTTGTGACTTGCCCCTCATGCAACACCACGCTTTTCTTGAAGGGCGACCATATTGCGATGGCTGGGAAGCAAGGTGTTATGCACGACGCACCGCTGCTGTTCGAACTTGGCGACACAATCGAGTTGGGGCGAAAATCCATTCAGATCCTTGGCCACGCGCGATACTCCTATGGTCGCGGGTTCTGGGATGAGTTCTGCGGAGTATCTCAGAAGGGCACAATTTCGTGGATATCGGTTGATGAGGGCGACGTGGTCGAACAGGTTCGTATCTCTGACGCGCAGATGCCCAAAGCCCGCCCTCCGTTCAAACCCGGTGAAGCGCTGGAGTTCAAAAGTACCACCTACACCGTCACTGAAGTGGAAAAGGCCGAGTGTATCGCCCTGAGCGGGCAATTCGACGAGGAACTGCAAGTGGGCGAGACCTATGCCTTCGTCAATGCCGCGGCTGATGGATACAGACTTCTGTCCGGGGAGTTCTGGGGCGACGGGGCAATTTGGTACGAGGGACGCTGGTTCGATCCGTTCGGTGTGAAGGTAAATCGGCACGCATGACCAGGACGCCTGAGCTTACCTCTATCAACTGTATTTCTTGCGGGGCCGGATTGGACGTTCTCGGCGGTGGGCGGGTAATAGTCAAAATCTGCGAATTTTGCGGATCAGAACTGGATATGCTGGACAACTATAAGGTTCTGCGCAAGTTCACCGAACTGAAGCGACCCGGCACGCCGTTGTCGATCGGGATGCGCGGCACGCTTTATGGTGTTGAATTTGTCATCATCGGTCTTGTCGAGCACACCGAACGGTGGGCAGGGCGCGTCTATACCTGGATCGATCATCAGCTCTATTCGCCAACACACGGGTATGCCTGGCTGACGTTGGAAAATGATCATCTGGTATTTTCACGGCGCTATCGGGGAACTGGTTGGTTGTCGGAACGCGTGGTTGAGAGTGCGGCACGTCAACCCACTATTCGAATAGACGGAGAGTCCTTCCGGTATTTCGAAACCACGCACAGTGCGATCACCTATGTCGAGGGCGAGTTTACCTGGAGCCCAAAGATGGGCGAGCGAACTGTGACCGTTTCGGCCATGTCGAACACGGCGATGCTGGGATTCTCGCAGACGGGAAATGAGCGCGAGGCTTATCGCTCGGTCTATGTTCCCAAGGCTGAGGCCGAGGCGGCCTTTGGCGTCGCGCTGGACCTGAACCCGTTTCGCATTCATCCGTTGCAGACCTTTGTAGAGGGGCCGAACTATCGCTTCCTGCTGATAAGCTCGTTTGTCTTTGCGACGCTTTGTCTGGTGATGGCCTCGGTTTTCAGCCTGCACAGCGGGCGTGACGTCTTGCGCAATTACAGGGTGGACGTGCTTGATTTGCCAGTCGAGATTGCCATTCCGCTTGAGGCCGACAACAAGCTGGCGTCGATCTCGCTTGTCGGGGATGTGCAGAACAGTTGGGCCTATCTTGAAATGGAGATGCTGGACCCGGACGGTGAGCCATTGTTCGAAGCGGGTCGTACCATTGAATCCTATTCGGGCCGAGATTCCGATGGGCGCTGGAGCGAAGGGTCTCCGGTTACCAGTTTGCGGTTTCGACCGGAAATCAGCGGGACCTATACCCTGGCGCTGGCGGTGGCCGAGCAGGGGTTGTGGCGCGGGCAGGGCGTTGGGCATGTGCCTGACCGACCTGTCTCGCGTTTGTCATTGGATGTCCGGGCCGGTTTGTTCACCGGCAAATGGATGACAGTGCTGGGCGGGGTATTCGGGGCGTTGTTCCTGTTTCAGTTCGGGCGTAAATGGCTACATCGAAAGGCACGGTGGTCCGGGTCTGACTGGGTAGACGAGGACTAACGTGACAGCCTTTCGGATCATCTTTCTTCTGATCTCAACCGCAGCTGTCGGGGCTACGGGGTACGTATCATATCACGGTTACGGGGCGGAAAGCCGTGACCTGGACACATCCGTTCGCGTCGGCAGTGGCGGCGGCGGATACTATCGGGCAAATCGCGTAAAATAGCGGGGACTTTATGGAATATTTTGCAGCCATTCAGATTGCAGAGATTATCAGTACGATCTTTTACACTTTCCTGGGCGTCACGCTGATGTGGGTGGTCTGGAAGGTGATCGACTGGCTGACTCCGTTTTCTATCGTCCGCGAGATCGAGCACGATCAGAATATCGCATTGTCCATCCTGATCGGGCTGCTGTTCGTCTCGGTCGCAATTATCATCGCCGCCGTCATCCTGTCATGACACCGGCCCGCGCGGTTGAAGCCCGCGCTGCGTGGCTGCTGGTCGCGACGTTTCTGGTCGCCATCGCCGGTCTGATCTACGAACTTATCGCCGCCACCCTGTCCAGCTATTTGCTCGGGGACTCAGTGAGGCAGTTTTCACTGGTCATCGGCATCTTTCTTTCGGCCATGGGGTTGGGGGCTTGGTTGTCGCGTTTCGTGACCCATGCGTTTTCGGGCTTTGTCTGGGCGCAAATCCTGTTGGGAGTCGTGGGCGGCTTCATGGCGCCGCTGCTGTTTTTGAACTACGCGTGGATGGGGCACGTCACGACGCCCTTATATGCAGCACTAATGACCATAGGTGTGCTGTCGGGGATGGAGATTCCCCTGATTGCGCGGGTCCTGGAAGAGATCGGCGCGATGAAGTTCCGGTTCGAAAACGTCCTTAGTGTAGATTATGTGGGCGCGCTTGTGGCCTCGTTGGCTTTTCCATTGTTGGTTATCCCACATTTGGGGTTGATGTCGGCCAGCCTCGCGTTTGGTGGGTTGAACCTGGCCGTCGCCGGACTGTCGTTGCTGTTGTTTCGGCACTGGTCCAGCCGTTTGCAGGTGGTTGTCTGGGCGCTGGCCTTTGCAGCGACATTGGTTGCGTTGTGGCAATCGGAAAAACTGGTATCTGTCACCGAGGCCGAGTTGTTCGAGGATGATGTTATCCTGTCCGAGGCGACGCCGTATCAGCAGATCACGGTGACGCGGTATCGCGACCGGGTGCGGCTGTTTCTGGATCACTCGATCCAGTTCGATACGTTGGACGAGCATCGGTATCATGAACCGCTGGTTCATCCGGCGATGGCGCTGGCCCCAAGACGCGCGGATATTTTGGTGCTGGGCGGCGGTGACGGCATGGCCGTGCGCGAGCTGCTGCGTTATGACGACGTCGAAAATGTGACACTGGTGGATCTTGATCCGCGTGTGACGCAGATTTTCCGCGAGCATCCCGATCTGTCCGAGTTGAACGACGGTGCCTTGTCCGATCCTCGCGTTACCCTCGTCAACGAGGACGCTTGGAAACGTCTGGAGTTAGACACCCGGATTTATGACGTGGTCATCATTGACTTGCCGGACCCGAAATCCATCGCGCTGTCGCGGCTCTATACCCGTCAGTTCTATGGTCTATTGGCCGAGCGGTTGAGCGGGCAGGGGGTTTTGGTCACGCAGGCCGGATCACCATTTTTTGCCCGCCAGGCGTTCTGGTCTGTGGTGAATACGTTGGAAAGCAGCCGTAACCCGCAACAACGGGGGCAGGGGCTGTATGCCATGCCCTATCACAGCTATGTGCCCAGCTTCGGGGAATGGGGGTTCGTGATGGCCTCACTCGCTCCGCTTCCAAGGCGGGATTTAGACTTGCCGGACGGGCTGAGTTTCCTGACTAATGACGCTTGGCAGGCCGCGCAGGTATTTGGAGCGGATATGGACCGCATTGAGGCCAAGCCGAACACACTCCAGACCCATGTGCTTGCGGGGTATTATCTAGACGGCTGGGATTACTGGTTCCGTTGAGCCTCGGCTGACGCGGGTGATTTCGACCCGGTCCGGGCGCAGCTCTTGTTCCAGGACCGCGGCCGCTTCGTCCGGGCGTGCGTTGCCGCACATGAAGATGTCGATGGCGGCATAGGCTTTCTCGGGCCAAGTATGGATCGAGATATGCGACTCGGCCAGCAGCAGAACACCTGTCACCCCACCGTGACCGCCGAATTTGTGCAATTTGCACATCAGCACCGTGGCCCCGGCAGCTTTGGCCGCGTGCATCAGGGCGGCTTCGATCCGCGCGGTATCGTCCAGCGCATAACCGCCGAAAACATCAATCAGAATGTGTGTTCCCATCGCAGGGGCGGCGCTGAAATCCATATTTTGCACTTACCGACAATCCGGCGGAATGGGAAGATGCCGGGCAGGTGCGCGCAGATGGTCTATTGAAACTCTCGCCGAATTAGTATACCGCCGCATACAAAGAAATGCCGGGATTGGTCAAACCGTCGTGAACCCGGAGCAAAACGCCACCAAAAGCAGATAGCCGGAACAGCCATGAGCCTTTATACAGACTACCTCAGCGAGATCGAAACCCGCAAAGAACAAGGGCTGCATCCCAAGCCCATTGACGATGGTGCTCTTGTGAAAGAGATCGTCGCTCAAATCAAGGATGCAGGGAACGAACACCGTGACGAGTCGCTGAATTTCTTCATCTACAACACGCTGCCCGGCACAACCAGCGCCGCAGGTGTAAAGGCGAAGTTTCTTAAAGAGATCATTCTTGGCGAGGCAGAGGTCGAGGAGATTTCGGTTCCCTTCGCATTTGAACTGCTGTCCCACATGAAAGGCGGTCCTTCGGTCGAGGTTCTGCTGGATCTGGCGCTGGGTGAGGATGCAGCGATTGCCGAGCAAGCCGCAGAAGTTCTGAAATCTCAAGTCTTCTTGTACGACGCTGACACTGATCGCCTGAAAGCGGCTTATGAAGCTGGCAGCGCAGTCGCGAAAGACATTCTGGAAAGCTATGCCAAGGCTGAGTTCTTCACCAAGCTGCCCGAGGTTGACGAAGAGATCGAGGTTGTGACCTACGTTGCAGCTGAGGGAGACATTTCGACCGACCTACTGTCGCCCGGCAACCAGGCGCACTCGCGTGCCGACCGCGAACTGCACGGCAAATGCCTGATCTCGGAGAAGGCGCAACAGGAAATCCAAGATCTGAAAATCCAGCACCCTAACAAGCGTGTAATGCTGATCGCCGAAAAAGGCACCATGGGCGTGGGGTCGTCACGGATGTCGGGCGTGAACAACGTGGCGCTGTGGACTGGTAAGCAGGCCAGCCCCTACGTGCCCTTCGTAAACTTCGCACCGATTGTTGCGGGCACCAATGGTATCTCGCCGATCTTCCTGACCACCGTGGGGGTGACCGGCGGTATAGGTCTGGACCTGAAAAACTGGGTCAAAAAGGTGGATGAAGACGGCAATGCCATACTGAACAATGACGGCAATCCGATCCTTGAAGAGAAGTATTCGGTTGCAACCGGTACAGTTCTGAAGATCAACACCAAAGACCACAAGCTCCTGAGCGAAGATGGCGAGGAACTTGTGGACGTGTCCTCGTCCTTCACGCCGCAGAAAGTGGAATTCATGAAGGCGGGCGGTTCCTACGCCATCGTTTTCGGCAAAAAACTACAGACATTTGCGGCTGAGACGCTGGGTGTCGAAGCACCTCTGGTCTTTGCCCCGTCGAAAGAAGTCAGCCACGACGGTCAGGGCCTGACCGCGGTCGAGAAAATCTTCAACAAGAACGCCGTGGGTACAACTCCTGGCAAGACCCTGCACGCTGGTTCCGATGTGCGTGTGAAGGTCAACATCGTTGGCTCGCAGGACACCACCGGTCTGATGACCATGCAGGAGCTTGAGGCAATGGCCGCGACGGTTGTGTCGCCCAGCGTGGACGGCGCCTATCAGTCGGGCTGCCACACCGCATCGGTCTGGGATGCCAAGGCGCAGGCAAACACACCTCGTCTGATGAAGTTCATGAATGACTTCGGCCTTGTCACCGGTCGTGACCCGAAAGGCGTCTATCATTCGATGACGGACGTAATCCACAAGGTGCTGAACGACATCACCGTGGACGACTGGTCGGTCATCATCGGCGGCGACAGCCACACTCGCATGTCCAAGGGCGTCGCCTTCGGGGCTGACTCGGGCACCGTGGCGCTGGCGCTGGCAACCGGTGAAGCCTCGATGCCGATCCCGGAATCGGTCAAGGTGACCTTCAAAGGCAAAATGGCCGAGCACATGGACTTCCGCGACGTGGTGCACGCGACTCAGGCGCAGATGCTGGAACAGCATGGCGACAACGTGTTCCAGGGCCGCGTCATCGAAGTGCACATTGGCACGCTGCTGGCGGACCAGGCCTTTACCTTCACCGACTGGACCGCCGAAATGAAGGCCAAGGCCTCGGTCTGTATCTCAAATGACGAGACCTTGATCGGTTCGCTGGAACTGGCCAAGTCGCGCATCCAGATCATGATCGACAAGGGCATGGAGCACGAAAACGGCATGCTGCAGAAGCTGATCAACATCGCTGATGCGCGCATTGCCGAGATCAAGTCGGGCGCAAAATCCGCTCTGCGCCCCGATGACAACGCGAAATATTTCGCGGAGGTTGTTGTCGATCTGGATCAGATCGTTGAGCCGATGATCGCCGACCCGGATGTCAACAATGCCGACGTCTCCAAGCGCTACACCCACGATACGATCCGTCCGATCTCGTACTACAATGCCGAAAAGCACGTCGATCTGGGCTTTGTTGGTTCGTGCATGGTGCACAAGGGGGACATCAAGATCGTCGCCCAGATGCTGAAGAACCTCGAGAAGGAAACCGGAAAGGTCGAATTCAAAGCACCGCTGGTTGTGGCCGCCCCCACCTACAACATCATCGACGAGTTGAAGGAAGAGGGCGACTGGGAAGTTCTCGAGAAATACTCGGGCTTCGAGTTTGACGACCTGTTCCCGAAAGAGAAGGCACGCACCGAGTACGAGAACATTCTCTATCTTGAGCGTCCCGGCTGTAACCTCTGCATGGGTAACCAGGAGAAAGCCGCCAAGGGCGACACGGTTCTGGCCACATCGACCCGTCTGTTCCAAGGCCGCGTCGTGGCGGATGCGCCGGACAAGAAAGGCGAATCCCTGCTGGCATCGACCCCGGTTGTCGTACTGTCGGCGATTCTGGGCCGGACGCCAAAGATCGAAGAGTACAAGGCGGCGGTCGAAGGCATTGACCTGACCAAGTTCGCCCCGCCTGTGGTGCCGGAGAACACCAAGTCGGCGCACTTCTAAAATTTTTCAGGCCGGTTCAAATTGAACCGGCCTGATTTTTTTCCGACGCAGCGTTCAACTACCTGTCAGGAAAACACCAGCTCCTTGACCGGCAGCAGGATCGCCTGCGCCCTTAGAACAATGGCGTTTGCGATTCCCATGCCATCAACGATCCGCGCTATAAATGCGGAGAATCCGGTGATGTCTCCGTCCTCGATTTCTTGCGCGCGGCTGGTATAGGCAACCCCGACGCAGGCGCTGCCGGGTGGGATGTGATCCAGATGCGCCGGAAAGATCGGCATAAGGAAAGCTGTCACGGTGCCAGGACGCGCGCGGTCCTGTTGATCAACCAATGCATCTCCGGGGCGGAATTGTCCGGCCGCAATGGCGTCCTGTACCTCATCAACGACCATCGGGATAATAACCAGAGGCTTGGCGGGGCAGGTGATTTCCACCAGCATTCCAGGTTTCAGAACACTTACCGAGATTTGTCCGAACGCAGCCACGAAGCGTCCTTGGCCCGTGACGTCCGGCACCAGAATGCCTGCGGGCCGCAGGATGGGATTCACGATGTCGCCCGGCTTCAGTAGAAACTGCGTGACGGTGCCATTGACCTCGGCAACGACAGTGGATTTAGCGATTTCAGCCTCGGCTTCCACTAAAACAGCGCGCGCACTTTCGCGTTGCGCTGGCAGCAAGGTGCTCTGGCGCAGCTTGATCCCGTCGAGTGCCGCAATTGCGGCAGTACGCTGGCCGTCTGCGCGAGAGACCGCCGTTTGCAACCGTTCAAGCTCCTGTTCGCTGACAGTCGCATCATTGCGCTCGGCCAGCGACTGGCGGCGGTTCAGATCATCCGAGGCCTGACGGAAATCTGCCTCGGCCGCCTCGACCTGCGCCTGAGCCGCGGCAATATCAGTAACGATCACGCCGAGGGCGGCGTCGATCTCGTCGATCCGGCGGCGGGCAGTTTCCACGGCCGCCTCTTGCCGGGTGGTATCCAGCCGGAAAATGGCCTGCCCGGCTGTCACATTTTCGTTGTTGGTCACATAGACCTCGGCCACGCGCCCACCACGGTCGGAGAGAATGGTGATTGTTCGAAAGGCAGCTGAGACGTTCCGTGTGGAAGGGTGGAAATAGAAGATGACGGTTATCAGGGTTACGGCCAGGATGGCACAAGAGGTCAGACCCCACCGCAATTCGTACCAGATATTGAACAGAGTAATCTCATGGCCCCACCGTTTGCCCTGTTTATAGCGACGATAGAGGTAGTCCGGCACGATCGTGATCAGGGCTGAGAAGATAAGTTCAAGCATCGTCCTGTCCCGCCTTGACGTGCAAGGGGAAGATTTCGTGTAGCGGAACGGCGGCGATCAGAATGGCAGCAATCCAGAACGCGTTGTTCAGTGTGAACAGGGAAATCAGGCCCAAGACACCAACCAGCTGCATTTGCACTTTGTGCGCTCCGGCAGCCATTCGGTCGGGGATGGCTTGAATCGTGAAATAAAGCGCCCCGAACCCCAGCAGTACAAGGACGAGAAACACTCCGACTGTGATCAGAAAACCATCGGTTTCGCCAGGCGGCGTGACCCAAAAAGGCAGCCGGGCCAAGGCCTCATCAGAAATAGAACTTTCCATCGGCGCCCCCGTTTTCCAAACGATATTTGGCAATGATAGGCGCACATATTCAATTAGATCAATGAATTTGCCGGATGTGGGTGTGCAACAGACCACGTGACCTGACTGTTCTGTGTTACTACAGGAGGCTGAGCCTCGGCCGAGTTGCAAAGTACCAAATACGCCGAGTTGTTTGGGTGCTTGCAACACATTTTGGCACCAGCCCAGCGAAGTGTTGGAAAGGACAAGGTCCGGAAACGAGTTGGCCCTTGCGGAGGCTGAGTGCACCTCGGTCTGGTCAAGGTTTGCGCGACTTGAGTCGCTAGCGGTTTGCCAAGGAAGGCTGATTGGTCGCGTTGAATTTCGCGGCGGTCGACTTCTTAGTCTGGAACTTGAAGTGTTCAGCGTCTCAACCGTCCAAACAGACCGACCCAAGCCTTATTCAGGCTTGGGTCATCTCCTACTCGGCCGTTGTTAGAGGGGTAACCGGCAGAAGACCCCCCCCAAACTATTGGTTCGAGGAGGTTGGGAGGGAACAGTTGATCAGCGATAGACGTAGATCGGGCTTGTCCAGGTGCGACAGCCATCTTCCTGCGTCAGGCGGATATAGATTGGGTTATCGCCGGTATCTTTCAGCGCGATCTTGCGAGTGAACTTCAACGACCGGTGAGTGTTTTCGGTCGGCAGGCGGAACACTTTGACAAAGCGCGGCAGTTCGCCGGATTCGTCAAAAACCGTGTCCTCCAGCCCGATCTCGGCAATCGGCTTTTCGAATTTTACCAGTGGCGTGTCCAGCTTCAGTGTACCCTTGTCGCCATATGCCAGCGTCACGTCGAAACCGCCGAAGTTGCCGGTAGTCAACGCTTTCCACGACAGGTTATTGCCCTCGCGTTCCAGCGTTTTGTCGCGGTTCAAGAAGTTCAGGGGCGCGGCACTGACCACGCTGTTACCGGTCACTTCGGCGCCACCGTCCCAGATCACTTCGCGGAATCGGCCACGGTATTCGGCACCCTCCCAGTGAACGCGGATGCGATAGCCCAGCTCGTCCTCGGTATAGGGGCGCACGGTCTCGATCAGCTCTTCACCATTGAAGATGTCAACCCGCTCGATAGGGGCAGTGGTCTCGACCGAGACGTTCAGCTCCATCTCGCCCGATGGCAGATGCACGATGTCACCCATCAGCGCCTCGGTCGCTGCTTTGCCTTCGGCATTGTCGAACAGTGCCGGGTCGTCGTGATACAGTGTGCCGGTTTCCGAGAACTGGCCTTTCAGATCAATGATCATCCGGCCGTTCGGGCCACCGGTCGAACCGTAGTGGCGACGCTTGCGCTGACAATCCAATAGGGATTCCCGGTCCAGCTTGTCCATCAGGAAGCAGGTCAGGCCACCGATGGCTCCGAACTTGCCCGCGCCCGGGTAAGACGCGCCGGGGCGGCCCTTGTGACCGTCCGAGTTGGTGACCACACCGACGCGATAGCCCAAGCGGAACGCATCGTGCAGGATCCATTCGAAGCTGCCCCACGAGGAATGCACTTCGACCGATTTTTCGAACCGGCCATCGTGCGAGACCGAGATATCGGCATAGCGACCGCCGCAATGGGCGTACATTACAACGTCCCATTCCTCGTTCTTTTCCAATGCCGCGAACAGTTCATTGCAGGTCAGCGCGTCAGTGCCGTCGGTGTCGCCACCTTCGATCAACGCGTGTGACGAGCGGCGGATGATGCGGTCATCGGTGGGGAAGAAGACGTTGCGGTCACCGCCCAGCGAGGTGTTGCCCGACCATTCATAACCCGGCAACGCGACGTATTCGCCCGGACGGTCATGTTCAGTTGTCAGACGGTTCAACTCGGCCCAGAACTCGTCGGTGATCTGGAAGTCGTTGCCTTGGTGGGCGCAGGCGTCGACAAAGGCCAGCTCGCGCGCAAAGGTGAAGTACTGATCTGCCGAACCGGTGCCGATGGTTTCCTCGGACTGGCCATGCATGTCTCCCCAGAAATGGATCAGATCGGTATCCTCAACCACCAGCGGGTTCGATTCCGCCACAACCGCACCGCTGGCATCTTTCAGACGCAGCGAGACACGGCCCGGTGCAGACACCGACAGGCCGGGAATCTGCACGGCGCGCTGACCGGGGGTGAAGGTGACGCTGTCCGGCAGACCGTCGACCTGACCGTCCGCCTCGATGGTCAGCGTGGTGTCACATTTGTCGGACGGGTTGCCCCACTTGTCTTCGCCTTTCATCTTCAGGGCGAACTCCTGACCCACACGGCGACGGGTGGGCAGCACGGCGATAAAGCGTTCAGGCGTGCCGGGCACGATCGAGATCATCGGCTGATCCGGCAGCGGCTGGAAGTTGTAGGTCGCGATGGGGTCGGCCAGTACGCGGAACTCGAACGTGTCCTCGCAGAAAGTCTGCAGGCGCATGCCCGGTCCGCCGTGATCGGTGACACCGAAGCGGATGGTGATGGTTTCGCCTTCGGTCAGGTAGCCTTTGACCACCTTGATCCAAAGAGTGCGATCCCACGGGCGCACATTGGCCTTGGGGTCCCAGCGTACCTGTAGCACGGCACCGTTCGATGCCTCGACCGTGGTGTAGTTGGCCCCCTTGGGATCATCGAATTGCGGGCTGCTCTGGTCCGAGGCGAAGCGGAAGCATACGCGCAGGCTGCCTGAGTCGTCGATGCCGTAGAGACCTGCGGTGTAGGTCAGCGTGAACGAGGCGTAGGAGCCGGCTTCGAAATCCCCGTCCGGGGTGATCGAGGCTTTGCCCAACTGATCGACCGGGATTGCGTGGCGGACAACACCGCTGTTGATGTCGGTCCAGGGAGTGTCAGAACTGTGATTAGGCAAGACGGTATCAGTGTCTTTGGCAGACATGGTTCAGTCCTTTTCGTATCTGAAGTTTAGGAAAGGTGGATCGGGGCCAGCGCCTCACCCGAAGGCGTTGACCAGGAAGGTTGAGAGCGGTGGGTAGTAGCTGATCAGCAACAGGTCGAAGATCAGCACCAGGATGAACGGCCACACGTTTCTGACGATGTCCTCAATCGACACTTTGGTAATTGCCGAAGCAATGAACAGGTCAACACCCAGGGGCGGTGTGACGGTGCCGATGCTCAAGTTCACAACCATGATGATGCCAAAGACGAGGGGGTCAATGCCAAAGCTCATCGCGGCTGGATACAAAATCGAGGTGAAGATCACGATGGCCGCCGCCGCGTTCATCATGCATCCAACGACCAACAGGAAGATGTTGACGAACAGGATATAGATGATCTGATTGCTGGCGGTATCTGCGAGGTATTGGGAGATGCCTTGCGGAATCTGGTTGATGGTCAGCAGCCAGGCGAAAACATGCGCGCTGTTCATGATGAACATCACCACTGACGAGGACAACACCGCCTTGAAGAAGGCGTTGTACAGTGCCTTGCCGGACAACTCACGAAAGGCGAAGCCGACCAGCAGGCCATAGGCGACAGCCACGATGGCCGCCTCGGTGGGGGTGAAGATACCGCCATAGATGCCGGTAAGGATGATGACCGGCATCATCAGGGGCCAGAAGGCTTGTTTCAGAGAAGCCAGCACAGCGTCGCTACCTTGGAACTCGACTTTTTCGATAGTGGGTTCTCTGCTGGTCAGGAAGTAGTTCAGGATCAGCATGCTGACGCAGATCACGATTCCAGGCAGGAAGCCGGCGAGAAACAAGTCTGAGATCGAAACGCCAGTAACAACGCCGTAAAGGATCAGCAGGATCGAGGGTGGAATGATCATTCCCGTCACTCCCGCAGCCGCGATAGTGGCGGCGATGAAGGCGGGGCGATAGCCCTTTTCAGTCATCGGCTCATTCATGACGCCGCCGATGGCTGCCACGGTGGCTGCGTTCGATCCCGACAGCGCAGCAAAGAAGCTGGACGCCAAGATCGCAACGGCCCCGAGGCCACCGCTGACGTGACCCACCAGCGACTGGGCGAAGTTCACTAGTCGTCGCGACATACCGCCAGTCGACATAACCTCGCCGGCCAGGATGAAGAACGGGATCGCGAGCAGCGGGAACGAGTTGTTCGAATGCGCGATCTTCTGAGCGATGATTTCGAGGGTGATGTCACTGACCAGGAGGCCTGCGACCGTCGACATGCCCAATGCGACCGCAATCGGTACACGCAGGATCATCAGGACGACAAGAGTGACAAAGATGGATGCAATGATCATTGCTGGCTCTCTTTCATTCTGTGCATATCGAGCGACTTCAGTGGTCGTCGACGGCCAGTTCAGAGACCGGCAGCGTAAGTTGGGAAACCAAAGTCTCGACCGTGAACAGCAGCCCGAACAGGGCACCAACCGGTACAGCCGCAAAGACCCAGGCCATAGATATTTGCATCGCGGGCGAGATCTGGCTGAGGGCGCTGATGGTCGAAGCCAAGCCGGTTTCGATGAGAATGGCCAGGAACACCACTGTCACTACCGATGCAAAGACCAGTGCGGCCCGTTTCAGCCCGTCGGGCATTGCCTTGACCAGAATGCCGATTGCGGCGTGGATGTTGCGGCGCAGTCCGATGGCCGAGCCGATGGCGATCAACCACACGAACAGATAACGGATCATCTCGTCGGGGAAGGCAAGCGAACTTTGGATGACAAAGCGGAACAGCACTGTCAGCACGCCAAGCCCGAGCATGATGGCGAAGGCCAGCACGCAGGCCGCCGCCAGAACTCTTTCGATTTGGTTCATGAGGGACTTTACGAAGGTCATTTTGGAAAGCCTTTCATGTTCTGGCGACGGATTGATTTACTGTGTGTTCACAACAGCTTCGATCAGGTCCGGGCCCAGCTTGTCGCTGTATTCTTCCCAGACTGTCGCCATCTTGTCCTGAAACGCTTTGGCCTGTTCCGGCGACAGACGAGTCACGGTCATGCCGTCTGCTTCCATCTCGGTCAGGTACTGTGCTTCGACACGGTTGATCTCTTCACGTTCCCAGTCTTGGGTTTCCTTGGCCACGGTGACCAGCAACTCCTGGACCTCAGGCGGGAAATCAGAGAATTTCTTGTCGTTTACCAGGAACATGATGCCAGCCCACTGATGGTTGGACAGTGTGATGTTGTTCTGCACCTTGTCGAACCCAAACGCCTTGACGTTGCCGACCGGGTTATCCTGACCGTCGACTGTGCCCTGTTGTAGGCCGGTGAACACCTCGGACAGAGCCATAGGGGTCGGGTTTGCACCCAGCGCGGCAAAGGTGGCTACATTCAGTGGGTTGTTGACCACGCGGAACTTGACGCCTTTCATGTCATCTGGCGTTTCGATTTTTTTGTCGCGGGTGGTGATGGTGCGGAAACCGCTTTCATACATGCCCAGCGTCCGGATGCCGATCTGACCGCGCATGTCCTCGAACAGACCCTGCCCGACTTCGCCGTCGGAAACGGCATAGGCGTGCTCGCGGTCGCGGAAAATGAAAGGCAGATAGAAGATGTCGAGCTTCGGATAGAAGCTTGCGACATTGGTGGTCGGCACCAGCGCGATGTCGACAACTTTGATGCGCATCTGTTCAACCAGATCGCGCGATGACCCGATGGTGCCGTTCGGGAACAATTGTATGGTGATGTTGCCACCGCTGCGTTCATTAACTGTGTCGGCGAATTTCTGAGCGCCAAGAGCCAAAGGATGCGCTTCGTTATAGGGATGCCCGAATTTCAGGGTCATCTCGGGATAGTCCTGTGCGACCGCGTCACCGCTTGTCGAAAAGACCAGTGCGCTGGCAAACACTGCGGTTGCCAGCGCGCGCGCTGTGTGCCCAACCCGGGTCAGAATGTGGGGCTTGATGGGTTCGTACATTTTTGTCCTCTCCTGGATTTGAAGTGCGGGATATTGTTATTGGCATACTCGCTCCGACCCGCATCAGGGCTGAGTTATCTGCTGTGTGAGTGAAGTGGTTCCGTCAGCATTTCCATTTCCCGATCGCTGGGCGGGATGAACATCCGCTGCCAGATGATCGGTGCGCGACGGAAGGTTTCGCTTTGAATCGTAAGGATCAGCCCGAACATACCGATCGGCATGTTGATCAGGCGCGCCACACGCGGCGGGAAAGTTCCGCATAACATTGTCTGTTTCGTGTGTACGGTCGGAACGTTCATTTTATCTGCCAACATGTCCCGGACTGACACGCCATCCAGATCCGCAAATTCCATCTCCAACAGAGGTGCGAACCGGGTTGCGGGCAGATAAAGCTCACTGAAGATTTCAAACTCGCGGTTGACGCTGATCAGCCGGCGTATTTTCACATAGCCTTTTGGATCATCACCCAGTGATTGCGTCCACGGGCCGGTATCCGCTGTGTGCTCCAGACTTTCCGTCTCAAAGAACACAGGTAAAAGAGTTTCGCCGTCGTCACTGCGGAATCGGAAGTGGCGCAAATGCTCCTCTGGTGGGCGAGCACCGGAAACAAATGTGCCCGAACCATGAACGCGAACCACAACACCTTGATTGGCGAGATTGCGCAGAGCCCGCTGTACCGTACCAAGGCTGTATCCAAGTTCCGATGCCAGTTGATCTTCGGAAGGCAGCCGGTCACCGGGACGTAGCTTACCATTCTCGATATCAGCCATCAGCGTATCGGCTATCACCTGATACTTGGTTTTTGTGCGCGAAACAGAATCGTTTGGGGACATGGTCGGGCTCCTGTTGCAAATACCTATATAGGAGTTGTGAATATCTCACAACATTTGATTTCGACTCCTTCGACTTTAGCATTAATGGGAGGTGCGCGCTCGACTTTTTGGGGCAATTGATCTTGAAAATACCAATTTTTATTAATGTGTTAGGGGCGTCTTTGGCAATATTGCGCGGAATTGCAGGAAGGGGGTGCCGATCCCTAGCTGGTGGTTACTCAGCTTCTTGTCGTCCAGTATAAACAACATATATCTGGCAAAAATTCCCATAACCTATATAGGACTGACGCATAAGTAGCGAATTGATTCGCAAACTTGGCACCTCACTCCCCTGGAGAACGCAATGCCCGGCAGAGTCCTGCACATCTTTAATGCATTTTCCCCTATTCGTCCGTGGATGAGCGGATTGAAACGAGAGTCGATAGGGAAAGATGCAATTGCAGGCTTTACCAATGCAGCGATTGTTTTGCCGCAGGGGGTAGCATTTGCGGTTATTGCAGGCCTTCCACCGGAATACGGCCTCTATACCGCGATGATCACACCGGTCATCGCGGCAATCTGGGGCGCTTCGATGGTAATGGTGTCGGGGCCGACCACGGCCATTTCGGCTGTTATGTTCGCGACCCTATCGGGAATGGCCCCACCCGGAACACCCGACTACGTCACCTTGGCCCTGACCCTGACGATCCTGGTCGGCCTGTTCCAGATTGTAGCTGGCTTGATGCGTTTGGGTGCGCTGATCTCATTTATCTCACACTCAGTCATGGTTGGCTTTACCGCCGCAGCTGCGGTTCTGATCGCCGTCTCGCAAATCAGCAATGCCCTCGGCGTTGAGCGTGGCGGAGATGGCGTGATCGACCGGATCTCTCATGTTTTCGAAAACACTCATCAGGTGAGCCCGCTGGCAGCAGTTCTGGCGATTGCCACCTTTCTGAGTATTTTCCTCATATCCAGACTGAATAGGCGGCTTCCGGCATATTTTCTGGCGCTTGTCTTCGGTTCTGGCCTTGGATGGCTGCTGAACGCATCGGAAAAAGGTATAGCGATGTTCAGCGCCCTGCCTTCAGTCATTCCGTCCTTTGCAGTGCCGGATTTTGATCTGGACATGCTGTCCACCCTCGCGCCGGGAGCGGCCACCGTCGCCTTTATCGGACTGCTCGAGGCAATATCGATCGGACGCGCATTTGCGATACGGAGGGGTGAGAAATACGACTCCAACCAGGAAATTGTGGGGCAGGGTCTGTCTAACGCGGTTGGAGGTTTTGTGCAGGCCTATGCGGGGTCTGGGTCGTTCACGCGGTCGGGGCTAAACGCTGAATCGGGGGCACGAACACCGCTGTCAGCCATATTTGCTGCAGTATTCTTGCTGCTTCTGTTGCTGGTTGTGTCGCCGTGGGTCACCTATGTCCCAGTGCCGGTGATGGCAGGCATTATCATGTATGTGGCGTTCAAGCTTATACATGTCGGAGAAATCCGGCACATTCTGGATAACAGCCGCAGTGACACGCTCATTCTGGTCATCACCTTTCTGACCGGGATTACCACCCATTTGGATACCGCCATCGTGGTCGGAACCATCACCTCGCTTACTGTGTTCCTGCGTCAGAGTTCAGCTCCCTTCGTGGCGGTTTTAGCGCCGGCTCTTGAAAAGGGTCAGCGCAGCTTTCGTAATGTGCAGCTCTATGACTTGCCAGAATGCCCTCAGATTCGCGTTCAAAGAATGGAAGGGCCATTGTTCTTCGGGTCTGTCGAGCAGTTGGAAGCCGCATTTGAAAAAGCCGAAGAACGCGGTCCAGACCAGAAGATCAAGGTGTTTTCCCTCAAGGGCGTGGGCAAGTTGGACTTGGCGGGTGCGGACTTTCTGATTCAGCAAATCAAAGAAGCCCGTCAATCAGGCGGCGATTTTCATGTGGTTGCCATGTATCCAAGCCTGCTGCGCGCATTACATCGCATGCATGTTGTTGAAAAGCTTGGCAAAGACCATCTGCATGTCGCAAAGGGTCACGCCATACAAGCAGCAACAGATCAGGTTGACCTTGATATTTGCAGTAGATGCAAATTACGCGTGTTTACCGAATGCGCAAACAAACCAAAACCGACCGGGTTGTCGTCACAGCCTGAACTAAAACGTATTAATCTGGTTGATCGGTAAATTGTAAACATTGCGTCTGACCCGCAAAACGATGCCTACATAAGTCAGGGTGGATAGTTTTGAGCCCGTCAAGTTTTCCTGGCGTTTGCAACATGGATTCTGACCTATCATGAACGTCCGGTTGCACCGTCTTTTTTCAATGTTTTGGCCAGAGTGCTCAAGGTTCGGTAGACGTCACCTGCCTCGGGATGCCAGCGCGCAACATCATTGCCTTGAGAGGTAACAACCTTTTCGTCTCCCCGGGCTGCCGGGCCTGTCAGGGCGTCTTGCGGCCCAAGGGCAATGACATTCTCAACGGTACTTTCCAGCAGTTTTGCGTTCAGTAAGGGAATAATGTCATCCGCCACACCTGCTTTGGCCCAAGCTTCACGTGCAATCGCCTGCAACACGACGGTGAAATTGTTCGAGATTACAGCCGCCGCGTGATAGAGGCTTTTTCCTTCCGAATGGATTGAAAAACATGAGGCGCCCAAGCTTTCCAGCACTGGTTGAAGGAATGCGATGGCATCCTCATCTCCTTCGAGACCACAAAGCGCACCCTTGAACTGGTCTTTTGCCTTGTCGGGGTGAGCAAAGGACAAGACTGGGTGAACGCTGGCCAGGCACCAATTCAACTGGCGCAGAGGCATCATCTCGTCGGCCGGAAAAAATCCGCTGCAGTGAAACGCAATTGACGGTTGGTCCGCATCCGCCCCAGCCAGTGTTTTTGCAAGTGCAGATGCAACGGCTGAAATCTGAGTATCCGGAACTGCAATGATCCAAAGATCGGCGCGCCGCAGATCGGATATATGTTCCACAGCCCGACCTGCGCCAAGCTGTTGAACAACTTGTTGCGCAGAAGCGTAATTTGCGCTCAGCACATCCTGTATCTGGCAATCCGCAGAAGCGTTCAGCAAGGTCAGGAAAGTTTGCCCGACCCGACCTGCCCCGATCACGTTTACTTTGTTTCGGTTCATTTCCGCTTGTCCCTCAGGTTCAGTTTTCTGGGTCAAACCTACATTAAATACACCTGAGCCTGGGCGCTAGCTGACCTTGGAATTGGCGCACGGCACCGCAGCCCCACTGCGACCATGCACGTGTCCCGAGTTTTCGTATGCAAGTTGGGCTCAGGACACATAATCAGTAAATGCAATTGCCACGCATCTGCTTTGGGAGCTGGTTGTGTTGGGTGGTGATGTCAGCCGAGCTGAATGAAAACCTGGCCCTCCTCGATCCTGACCGGATAGGTTCTCAGATCTTCGGTGCAAGGAGCCGACAGCGCTTTGCCGGTGCAGATGTCGAACCGGCCGCCATGCAAGGGGCATTCGATGATGCAAT
This sequence comes from Ruegeria sp. SCP11, assembly GCF_040329455.1. Taxonomy (NCBI): domain Bacteria; kingdom Pseudomonadati; phylum Pseudomonadota; class Alphaproteobacteria; order Rhodobacterales; family Roseobacteraceae; genus Ruegeria; species Ruegeria sp. SCP11. The sequence goes on from NZ_JBDZYG010000011.1 coordinate 110,684, forward strand.
CAATGACCAGCCCGTCTTCCAGATGCTGCTCTTCGTGGGTGCAATGGCCGTCAGTGGCAAAGAAGCCTTTTTCGGTGTTGTAGATCGCATAGGTTTGACCACCGTGATCCCAGCGGATCAGGTCCTCTTCGTCGATGTCATCGGTGCTGCATGCCTGTATCCAGTCGCTCATGTGCCTAGACCTCTTTCGTCATCAGTTCTTCTTCAAAGGGATATCGTGACAGGGTGATCGGGCCGCTTTCCGTGACCAGTACCATGTCTTCGAGTTTCACACCCTCGACCCCGCCGATCTCGCCGATATAGCTTTCGACGCAAATCACCATGCCGGGCTCAAGCTGGCCGTCGTAGAATTCCGGGTGATCAGGGGAATGCAGGATCACCGGCCATTCATCGGCCATGCCCAGACCATGCATCATGCAGGGGTAAGGTTGATCGCCAAAACCCGCAGGCGGAAGATGGCGGTTCAGCGCGATGTCGGAATACGCCGCACCGCTCTGGACCAGCTTTGTATTCTCCATCACCTCGGTATGCGCCATAGTGTACAGGCTTTTTTGATAGTCAGACGGTCGTCCCGGCCCGCAGCGGAAGGCGCGTGAGATATCGGCGCCATAGCTGAACGGCCCAACCATGCCGCAATCAAACACGACCAGATCACCGGCACGGATCATGCGGGATGACGCCTCTTGCTGCCACGGGTTCGTCCGCTCGCCCGAGGCCAACAGGCGGTAATCCAGCCATTCTCCGCCGCCCTCGATCAGGGCCGACCACATATGCGCCCACAGCTCTTGCTCCATCACGCCATTGCGAAGATTGTCGCGCATCCGGGTCATGCCATCCTCAGCCACCGCGATGGTCAGGTTCATGGCAAGGATTTCCTCGGGAGACTTGATCTTACGGGCATGGGCCAGAACCGGGGCGACATCCGAAACCACGTGGCCCTTTTCGACCAAAGCCTGCTCGGCATGGAACCCGGCGCGCTCGACGGCGATTTTCTTTTTGCCCTGACCGCAGTGCTTCTGGATCAGATCATCCATCTGATCGGCCCATTTGCGCGTCCACTCGTCATGGCGCGGGCCCGCAAACATGTAAGACAGCGGCAACAGGTCGTCGCGGATCTCGTCGATGGTTTCCAACGTGCTGCCGGTGTTTCTTCCGGGCTCGGAGTCGAAATAAACCACCGGACCATCAGCGGGCATGAACAGATACCCGGCCTGAATATGCATCTGAAACAGGGTGCAGTTGCGCACGCCGGTTGCGTAGCGGATTGATAGCGGCTCGACCAGGATGATCGCGTCGAAGCCCTGCGCCCTGATCTGTTCCCGCAACCGGTTCTGGCGAAACCTGCGCATGCGCGGCACGTCGATCATCCCTTCGGTATCGACGGCCTGCATTGGCGGTGTAATCCAGGCAGCCTGTTCAAGCGTCAATGGCTGGGGCTTGGCGGCAAAGGCCTGGCTATAGTCGGTGGCGTCGTTCATTGGTGCGTCGGTGTCCATTTATCGAGGGCTTCGAGGAACTTTTCCTTCTCGGCTGCATGCATCGAGATATTGGTCTGCGGATAGGGGAAGTTACCTGCGGTGACTTCAACGTGGAACTTTCCCAGTGCGGCGACGCGTTCAGTGTGAATCTGCTTGTGCAGGCGACCGACCTGACCAAAGGCGTAGGCGTGTTTCGGTGGTTTGTCTTCTTCGCTCGTCTCACCGCAGACGTCGGCCAGGAACGAGAAGATGGCGTCCCCGGCCATGCCCGAGCCTAGGGAAAACGTGACGACCGTAGTCTTGTCGTTCACCGCCGCAAGGACTTCTTCGGCGATACACTCAGCTTCGACCGCAAAGACGCCGACGTCTTCCATGCGCTTCAGCGTGGTCCAGATTTCCATCGCCTCGTCCGCCTTGCGGCCAAAGGCGCGGAGGCCGCCGCAGTGATGGCTGAAGGTGGGGATCAGACCGATATGGCTTTGTACTGGAATACCTTCGCGGGCCATACGCTCCATCACGTCGAAGGACCGCAGAGTGTAGTACATGTCGGCCCCACGCCGCATCGCTTCAAAAGCATGGGCAACGATTTCATCGTCCGACCCGAACTGGGCCCAGCTGGATCCGGCACCGGTGAAATGGGCCGGGGCCAGTTCGCGCACGTCTTCCATCTGATCGGTGCCAACCACGAACAAGTCGATGCCAGCCTCAACGCAAGCTGTAATCTGGTCCCGGTCCGCCGGATTGGCCATCGACAATTTTTTGCCCGAGCCTTTCAGTGCCTTCAGATCGGCGACCGTATAGTTGCGGACCGCCGGGTTGCGGCTGAAATCATAGATCCGCTTCATTTACATTGTCCTTTCTGCAACACGCTCAATCGGCCCGCCGTCAGTAATCATGTGGGGCGCCTGCCTGATTGATCCTGCCTTGGTCGATAAGCCCAGCGAACGGCGGAGCGTGACAACGAAGACCTCCCAGTTGGTGCAGAGAAATCCGGGATCGGGTTCGGGCAGCTGGTCCTGCACCGCTTTGGCCAGCTTGGGCAGGGCGTGGAACGGCACCTGCGGATAGAGGTGATGTTCGACGTGGTTGTTCATGTTCATGTATAGGAAGTTGGCCAGCCAGTGCCCGCGGAAAGACCGTGTGCTTTCCAGGATCGAGGGCGAATTCTCCTGCAGTTCGACATGCTGGATAAGCGTAAACAGCAACATAACAGGTGCGCCCATGATGCGCGGGATCACGATGAACCAGACCGGCCACCAGATGCCCGCAAACGGAGCCACCGCGATCACCGCGTAAATCACCAGCATGATCCGCGCATTGCGGGTCATTTTCGCGAACTCGTTCTCGGGCGTCACCATTTTCATGGTGTCGGTGTAGTGACCGATGGCCAGATGCCAGAATACCTGCATATGAAAGCGCAGCAGTCCAAAGCCGGTGATCTCAGTCAGCCAGCCGCCGAAACCCATCGGCGTGTCAAACGGCATCTGGCTGTCTTTGCCCACATGCCATGTGTGCGTGTGGTGATTGGTGTGGGTGTAACGCCGGTGCAACGGTTCTTCCATATACAGCAGCGATGTGACCCACAGAACGGTCTCGTTCAGCCAGCGGGTGCGGAAGGCAGTGCCATGCGCCGCTTCGTGACTGAAGGAATAGGCAGGCACCGTCAGCACGACGCCATGGACGAACATGGCAGGCCAGACCCAGAGCATGCCAAGGCTCAGCCAGACCAGCGTACCGGTCAGGCCAAGGGCCACCGCCCATTTGGCTAGATAGATCAGACCCGGGCGATCAGACCGGGCGGCGATGGACTTCAGGGTTTTCTTGTCCAGCTTCACACCGGAAGAAGCCGCATTCGTGGGGACGTAGTCTGGCATGATCTCAGCTCGCGTAATCGTCGTTTTCGTGGTCGAGAATGGCCTTCAGCTCGGCCAGGTGGCGGTCGGCCTGATCGGGGTAATCTTCCAGTTCCTGCGCGGTCTTCTCGGCGATCTCGTCCGACAGGACGCGCAGCGGCACGTTGCATTGCAGCGCGCGGATATAGGTCTCGGCAGCGCGCTCGAAGTAGTAGAGGCGGTTGAACGTGTCCGCGACGCTGTTGCCCATGACCAGAACGCCATGGTTGCCCATAATCATGACCTTCTTTTTCGGGTCCTGAAGGGCTGCGGCGCAGCGCTCGCCCTCTTCGTCAAAGGCCAGCCCGCCGAATTGCTCGTCGACTACATAGCGGTTGAAAAAGGTCGCAGTATTCTGGTCGATCGGCGGCAGGGTACTGTCCGCCAGGCAAGCCAAAACGGTGGAATGGATAGAATGTACATGCATCAGGCAGCGGTGATGCGGACAGTGGCGATGGACCGAGCCGTGCAGCCCCCAAGCGGTCGGGTCCGGCGCGCCAGGGCGATCCAGCGTATCGGGATCGTTCGCGTCCAGCAACAACAGATCTGAGGCCCGGATACGGCTGAAATGCATCTGATTGGGATTCATCAGGAATTGTGTGCCGTCATCGTTGACTGCCAAGGAAAAGTGGTTGGCGACCGCTTCGTGCATGTTCAGCCGAGCGGTCCAGCGAAAAGTCGCGGCCAGATCTGTTCTTTCCGACCAATGAGTCAGGTTCTCGGAATGCGCGGTTTGCAGCATTTGGCATCTCCTCCAGATTTCAAAAAGAGATGCCCCACGATGTGGTTTGGTGACAAATGATGAATCTTTGGTTATGCCATTAAAAAAATTAATGGAGTAATCATGCATGATTGACCCAGCGTCGGGATTGCCTCCTTTGACCTGGCTGCGTGCCTTTGAAGAAAGCGCCCGCCACCTGAGTTTTACCCGGGCGGCAAATGAGCTTGGATTGACTCAATCCGCCGTCAGCCAGCATGTGCGGAACCTCGAAGCCTATCTTGGGCGAGATTTATTTGTTCGCAAAACCAGAATGTTAGAGTTGACCGAGGACGGTGCGAACTATTTGCCCAGTATCCGTGAGGCCTTTGCCCTGATTGCCAGCGGCACCCGCGCTTTTACCGGTTCCCCCAGCGGCGAGATCGTCCGGGTGCAGTGCAATATGGCGTTTTCCGTCTTTTGGCTGACACCGCGCCTTCACCGGCTTTATGCACGGTATCCCTGGCTTGTTCTCGACATCGTTACTCCGATCTGGGATCCAGAACGACACGCGTCGCAGGCGGCGATGGAAATTCGCTTTGGTCGCCCCGAAGAAATGCCTGAGTCAGCCGAGAGATTGACCACGGACAACTTCTTTCCCGTTTGCACGCCGGATTATCAAAACGGCAACGTGAATCTGGAAACGGCAATTTTGTTCGATTGCGCCGGAACAACTGGCACATGGGAGGCCTGGTGTCAGGCCGGAGGTCTGAAATTTAACAGGTCCGGACATATCAATCTGGCGTCCACCTACGTAATTTCTGTCAATGCGGCACTGAACAACGCAGGAATGGCAATGGCCCACGATTCACTGGTGTCCGATTTGCTGGAAAAAGGGCAATTGGTTCGGCCCTTTGAGGCTGAGGTAAAGCTAGCCGAAGGGTACTATCTGTTTCCGCCGTCTCCGCATGCAATGACCCCTGCACGCGAAGCCTTTTTAAACTGGCTTCGCGAAGAAACAGAGAGCGGAATTGAAACAGTTCTCTAACCGATTGATCCAACGCCAGTCGGAGGTGGTTCAGTCGTAGGCAGCCGTCACAATCATCTCAACCTTCAGTACATTGCGCGCGAGCTTGGACTCTCCGCAGGCACGGGCTGGAGCGTGGCCTTCGGGCACCCAGGCGTCCCAAACGGCGTTCATCTCAGCAAAGTCTGCCATGTCGGCCAGCCAGATTTCGCATTTCAGAATCCGCGTCTTGTCACTGCCGGCTTTGGTCAACAGGTCTTCAACCTTAGCCAGGATGTCGCGTGTTTGTTCAGCGACTGTAGATGCGTCCGAAATCTGGCCGCACAGATAGGCGACGCCGTTATGCTTGACGATCCTGCTCATGCGCTGGCCGGTTTCAATTCGGGTGATAGTCATGTCTTGTATCTTTCCAGTTTGGGAAACTTGCGGTGATTTTCGTTGACGCCAAAATAGCGATTGGCAGATAAGGTTTTTTTCGCGTCCTGCGATAAAAAACCCAAGGCGCAAGTAGGTAGGGTTTCGGGACTGTTTTGGTTGGTTTTACGATAGGTTGTCTACCAACTCGTTTTGATACCCGAAGAGCGCAGGCAACCCACCCGTGTGCAACATGACGACTTTCTGCCCGGGTTGAATTTCTCCTGCACTCACCAGATGCAGTAACCCCGCGAAGGTTTTCGCGGAATAGACTGGATCAAGGAATATTCCTTCGGTGCGCGCCATTTTTTCCAATGCAGCGCGAGTCATTCCGCTTACTTTGCCGTAACCGGGGGGCAACGCTTCATCCAGTACGTTGATCCTGTCCTGCAAAGGCGCTGCGTCGATACCTAGCAAATCCGCCAGTTTCTGCAGGACGGTACTCATTCGGGCCTGTTGCTTTTCGCGATTCCTGCGCACGCAGACCCCAAACACAGAACCGGCGTTATCTTCCAGGGCTATTCCCGTCAACAAGCCTCCATGTGTGGCTCCGCTACCAGACGGGACGACGACCGCATCGAAGTCTGGCATCTGCTGGCACAATTCCTGTCCGGCGACGACATAGCCCAAGGCACCCAAGGGGGGATGGTTCAACCCCAGGTGAATGACATAGGGTTTGCGCCCTTGAGCTTTCAGTTCCTCGGCGCGCGCGTGTAACGCAGCGTCCGCGCCGGTTTCGTCTTCACCCTCGGGATAGCTCATATGTTCGGCGCCCAGTATCTGTGCCAACAAGACATTACCGGAACTGTAGTATTCCTCGCCCATATCCGGCACACGCTCTTCCAGTTGCAGCACGGATTGCATGCCCAATTTGGCGGCAGCGGCTGCCGCGGTCCGAACGAAGTTGGACTGAACAGCGCCAGTGATCAGAATGGTATCGGCACCTTGCTGAAGTGCATCCCCAAAATAGAACTCGAGCTGCCGCGTTTTATTTCCACCGAACCCCAACCCGGTCAGGTCATCGCGTTTCAGCCAAAGGTCTATCCCCAATTCCGAAGACAATCTGTCCAACTGTTCCAAGGGTGTTGCACCAGACATGAGTTGGGCTCGTGGAAATTTGTCCAAGTTGTTACTTTGTGTCATCGTCTGCCCTTCGATTTTACGCGATCGTAAATGCGCGATGAAAGAGAACACAGCAGGCTATCAAAGAGACCACGCGGATAGCTGCTGTGACGAGCGATTGTGGCAAGTACGGGCCTATGACGCGACCAAGGAGGCTACCTATCAGTGTGAGTGCAACGAAGCCCCATAGTTGCGGTCCATAAGTGAACGCCTGCGCCTCTGACAGGCTGTGCAAAAGAAATGCGATGCCGTACGCCACCAGCGCAATGGGTTGAACCAGCTTTGCAACCTCTTTGGCTGAGCGGCCTTTCGCAATCAATCCGAAAACCATAAGAGGGCCGGGGGTCGCCGCCCAAACGGTTGCCAGTCCAGACAATCCAGAGACAGCTGAAAATCCCCCGGTTCCAATTGAGCGGCGCAAGGGCAGCAAGGTTGTAAGAAGCCCGATCAGCAACAGGCTGGCCGTCAAGCCAAGAACAAACGCCTCGCTCAACAAGGGGTAGACGGCGAGGCCTGCAACCACTCCAATGAGGCATCCGATGATTGCTGTTCGAATTGTCGGTCTGTCGGCCTTGAGCACGTGCCGGTCAGTCGCCACCGCCGATACAACGGTGTTCAACAGCAGCAGTACGGGAACCGCCGTCGATGTCCCAAGCAGGATCATCATCGGTGGCCCCGCAATGATGCTAAACCCAATGCCAACGCCGACTTGCAGCATTGCGCCAAGACCGATGGCAGCCATCAGGATGGCAAAGTCAACGGACACTAAAATCCCCCACGTCCCGCGCGATACTACTATCCCTTTACGCCCAAGGCATAATGCCGCCATAGGCTTGGCGCGTCGCAACGGTATGCGCCATCTGCGCCAGTGTCGTCAAATCGAAGACTGGAAGTTGCAGCTCTGCCTGAAGGCGCGCGGCATATGGCGGCAAATCGGTACACTCCAGTACCAGCGACCGAATTTCAGGTGTTTGGTGTTTTAGTCGCCGCGCCGCCTCTAGAACTTCGGCCTCGATCAGATCGGTGTCCATGCGGGTCCGTGTGTTCCGCAAGATCACCTCAGCGAATTCGCTGGTATCCTCCAACCCTTGTACCGCAACGGGAATACCAGCCGCTCCGACACCTTCGAAATGCCTCGGCGTCAGTGCTGACGCATCAGCGGTCAGAACGCCCACCGGAGCATTCGCTCCGGTCATGTGAAATGCCAGAGGCACCTGGATCAGGCTGGACGCAAAGATAGGCACAGAAACAGCCGCGGCCAGTTCCTTTTGAAACAAAGCCAGAAATCCGCAGCTTCCTGTGATGGCTCGAACGCCCTCGGCCTCAAGCCGCCGCGCGCCCTCGATAAAGGGGGCCAGCAGTTCGGGCGTGGGGTTGTTTAGCAGGGTCGGGACGGTGATGCCGTCGATCATTTCATAGAGCACCGGAAACGGAAGGCTGGACGGGTTCTTGATATGCCCGGGCGGTTTTGGGAAATAGCTTTCTAGGCACAAAACCCCGATCGAAGCCCCGCAGATGTTTTGACCACCTTCGTATATTGGCATGGTGCTTAGGTCCTTTCGAATTGGAGATTTAGAATCGGGCCAGCGAGAATGGGTCCAAACTGATATTTGGGCTGCGATCAGACACGAGATCCGCCACAAGCTCTCCGGTCTTCGGTGCCATCATCAGGCCATAGTGAGAATGCCCGAACGCAGTGTAGAGCCCCTCTTTGCCATTGAGCGGTCCAATCGCGGGCAGGCTGTCGGGAAAAGAGGGACGCCGTCCCATCCAGAACTGTGCTTCGTCTGTATTAAGGTCCGGTACCAAGGATTTGGCCTGATCGGTCAGTATCTTTTCCTTTCGCGGATCGGCCGGGGCATCAACGCTGCCAAATTCAGCAGTGCCGGCAACCCGCAGGCCGCCCTGCATCGAACTTGCGACGACCTTTGCATCCACATCCATGACGGAATTGTTCAGCACAGCTGAAGGGCTTGGGAATTCAACATGGTAGCCCCGTTCGGCAACTAGTGGCACGGGTAGTCCGAGGGGTTTCAGCAGATCGGCAGACCACACTCCGGCCGCAAGGACAACATTGCGCGCACGCAACGTGTCTTGCGACGTGGCAAGCTGCCACCCGTTATCCTCGGCGCGGCTCAGCTTAGTGACTTCGGTCCGAACGAATTCAGCACCTTGGGCACGCGCTTTTTCGGCTAAAACCGCGCCCAACCGTCCCGGAGAAGTTGCACGCGCCTGGCCTTTGATCACAATCGCGGCCTTGAACTCCTCCGACAGCGCGGGTTCAAGGCGCCGTAACTCCGCGCCGTCGACACGCTCCAACTCGCCGCCTTTTTCCCGGCGGATCAGATAACCAAGCCCGTCTAGGTCGGCCTCTTCCGGGTTACGGAACGCGTGGATATAGTAGCTGTCTGCGATCAGGTCTTCGTGCCCGGTACCTAGCAGATGCCGACGGTATAGGTCGATGGATGGGCGACATAAAATCTCCATCGCATCCGAGACTTCGCGCACAGACTTTTCGCCGGACTTGCCCAGAAAGCGCAGCCCCCACGGTATCATCTTCGGCCAGAAGGCAGGCCGCACCGACAGCGCGCTTTTGGGGTCCATCAGCATCTGCGGCAGCTTCTTCCAAATGCCCGGAACCGCTTGCGGAATGATCGACCACGGCGAAACCACGCCCGCATTCCCGAACGAGGTTTCCTGCCCCGGCTCACCCCGGTCGATAAGCCGGACCGGGATGCCGCGTTCTTGCAGGGACAGGGCGCAGCAGATGCCGACGATCCCAGCGCCGATGATGGTGACTTGTTCGGTCATCGTGTCACGCCGGAGAATGGCTGCGATTGCGGGCGATCAACTGGGTGACGATGACCGGCGAGGCCACGGCCAGCGCGATCAGATCCGCAGTCAGGCTTGGTGCGACGAAAATAACCCCGGCGATTGCCATCAGAACACGCGATGCAATGTTCATTGGTTGCAGCCAATAGCCCACCACTGCGGCCGACAGCGCGATCACCCCTGCAATACAGCTGGCTGCGGTGTAGGTGAACTCCCAAAGATTGAACCCGGTCGATGACACGAACAGTAGAACCGGAGCGTAGACAAAAGCCATCGGCGCGATCACCTTGCCCAGTCCAAGCGTAAAGGCGGATAGCCCGGTTCGGAATGGGTTCGAGTTGGCAATGGCCGCAGCCGCGTAGGCCGATGTACAGACCGGGGGCGTGATCTCGGACACCACACCGTAATAAAGAACGAACAGGTGGCTTGCGATCGGCGGAACGCCCAACTGCGCCAGCGCGGGCTGGGCGACGGAAACCAGCATGATGTACAGCGCAGTCGTCGGGATGCCTGCGCCCATCAGGATGCAGACAACAGCAATGAAGACGAGCGAGATGAACAGCTGCAGGTCTTCCATTGCAAACAGCTGGAAGCTGCCGAACGAGATCATGTTGTAGAGATCAGCAGCCAGATTGCCCGCGCCTTGCGTGACCATAAAGCCGATGCGGAAGCCGATGCCGGTCGTGTTGATCACGCCCACCACGATGCCAACAGCAGCGGCCGCAGCACCCACGGCCAGCGAGTATTTTACGCCCAACTCGACCGCCTGAAGCATTTCGGGCACTTCGATCCGTTTTTGCGGGTTCAGCGTCGCGACCATGGACAGAGCACACAGGATCGCCGTCATGGCCAGGTCAAACCCGCCATCTGAAAATTTCCATAGCACAAAGGCCAGGAACGCCGCCGCATAGATCAGTGTCGGAGGTTGTTTCAAACGCGACATTCCAGCGATCACGGCTAGCGAGATACCGCAGAAGGCCGACATGAAGGGCGTGTAACCGGTGAACAGCACCACCAACAGGCCGATCAGAGGCACGATGTTGGCCCAGCCTTCGGCCCAGACGGCCTTGAGCTGCGGCAGTTGTTCTTTCGCCAGACCTTTCAGGTTCAGCTTGCGTGCCATCAGGTGCACGACAGCAAAGACGCCGACATAGTGCAGGATGGCCGGGAAGATCGCTGCGATCACGATGGTAGTGTAGGGAACTTCAAGGAACTCGGCCATGATGAAGGCTGCGGCCCCCATGATCGGCGGAGTGATCTGCCCACCAGCTGAAGACGCGGCTTCGACCCCGCCTGCAAAATGGCCGGGGTATCCAAGGCGCTTCATGTTGGGAATTGTCAGCGCGCCGGTCGAAACGGTGTTGGCCACCGAAGAGCCCGAAATCGTGCCGAAGAAGGCCGAGGATACCACCGACACTTTTGCCGGACCGCCGGTATAGCGGCCCGCCAAAATCGTAGCGTTATCGATGAAAAGCTGTCCCAAACCCGTGCGCTGCGCGATTACGCCGAACAACACGAAATGGAACACGATGGTCGAAACAACCCAAAGGGTGACGCCGTAGATGCCTTCCTGCGGGAAATACATCGACGACACGAAGGTTTTGAAATTCACGCCGGGATGTTGCAGCAGGCCGGGGAAATAGGGCCCGAGCAGGGCGTAAGAGATGAAGACACAGATGATCAGCGGCAGCACCCAACCCAAGGTGCGGCGCGCGATGTCCAGCACCAACAGGATGATGATCACGCCTAAGACCACGTCGTAAGTGTTGGGGTTGCCCATGCGGAATGTCTGTTCCTCGATCCCCAGAAACGGAATGCCGCGCCAGGCGACGCCCACATACAGCGCCGCAATGATCCCCAACGCCATGAAGACCAGATCGTAAAGAGGGATGTTGCCGATGCGGAATCGGCTGACCTTAAGCGCATAAAGGCTCTTGGTTCCGATAATCGGGATCGTCGCGTAGACCAGAATGAACAGCAGGGCCAAATAGATGCCCATGTGCCAATGATCTGCCGGCAGTCCAAACCCGGCCGTGAAAAATTCATAAAATGCAAAGATCAGGGCAACGACGCGCAGTACCTTGCCCGTTGTGGGCGTAACTTGCCGGACTGCGGCGCCTTCGTCGAACTGTTCTTCAATGGCGGCCAGTTCCTCGGCCGTCAGTTCGTGGTCATCAAGTTTCTGGGTCTCGGACATGATGGCCTCCCTGTTATTTTAGTGCACTTTGAGATTACGATGCCCCTATTGGGGCACCGCATCTGCAGGTCAGTTCAGTGAGTGGTGGATTAGAGAAGACCTGCTTCTTTGTAGAACTTCTCAGCCCCCGGATGCAGCGGAACACCCAGAGCTTCGACGCCGTCCAGCGCCGTGTCAGGGGTGATCTGCTTGCCCTTGGCATGGCCGTTGTCCAGCAGCTTGCGGGTGTTGTCGTTCCAAAGCGCCTTGGTCAGTTCATAGACCAGTTCGTCGGACAGATCCGAAGAAACAACCAGCATCGCGCTGACTGCAGGGGTCTTGGTTTCGCCGTCGATGCCTTCATAAACGCCGCCCGGAATGGTCGAGGGGATATAGGCCGGGATGATCTCGTTGATCTTTGCCAGATCTTCCTCGCTGAAGGAATGCAGGTTCATGCCCTTGGTCGAGGACAGCTGAACCATCGCGGCAACCGGCCAACCTGCGGCATAGAAATAGGCGTCCAACTGACCGTCGGCCAAACGTTCAGCGCTCTGGCTGTTGTTCAGCTCGGCTTCGTCCATGTTGTCACGGTTGACGCCCCAGGCATCCAGCATTTGCAGAACGGCAACCTGCGTGCCCGAACCCGCCTGTGCGATACCAACGCGCTTGCCTTCCAGATCGCCCAGATCATTGATCGTCTGACCCGCTGGCAGAACCAGGTGCAGATCTTCAGGGAAAAGGTTGGCCACGATGCGCAGCTTGGGGTGAGGTTTGCCCTCGAACTTGCCTTCACCCAGATACATCGAACGGGTGACGTCGGCTGCGGCCAGACCGGCCTCAAGCTCTCCGTTCTGTACAGCCGCGTTGTTGAAGACCGAAGCGGTGGTGGATTGCGCGATTGCGATCAGGCCCGGAACACCGCACTGGCCGCCTTCTTCACACGGACGCGAGCCCGGAGGGGCGGAGATTCCGTTTGCGATGGTGCCGCCGATGGGGAAGTAGGTTCCACCTGCTCCACCGGTCCCGATGCGGAAAAAGGTTGGGTCCTGAGCCAGCGCAGGGGCGGCAAGCGCGCCTGCCAGGGCCAGTCCGGTCAAGGATTTTACGAATTTCATCATCTCATCTCCCTTGTTGGATCGTCGGATTCGGTTTGGCCGAATTTCGATCCCGCAAGCGTAATGGTAAATTTCATAAATACAAATTTGTTATATTTCACAAAACTAAGGTTTGGCTTATATATTGACCATGAACCTTACGCAGCTCACCGTCTTTCGCGAGGTGATGGAGACCGGCTCTATCTCTCAAACTGCCAAGAAGCTGAATCGCACACAGCCAGCGATCAGCCTGGCCTTGAAGAACCTTGAAAAGAATCTGGGCCTGACACTGTTTGAGCGTAAAGGACGGCGATTGGTGCCTGTTCCCGAAGCGCATTACCTATTGGCCGAAACCACAGGTATTCTGGACCGCCTTGCGACGATTTCCAGCACAATGGAGGGGCTGATCAAAGGTCATTCCGGCAGCCTCAATATCGCTACAATGCCGGGCCCGTCCGCCTTCTTGTTCCCGCGGTTTATCAGCCAATCGGTTGGTGAGAACCCCGAGATACGCATCACATTATCAACGCGTAGCTCGCCCCAGATTATGGAACTTGCCGGGACGCAGAACATAGATTTCGGCTTCGCGGATTTCGAACATTCGACCGGGAAAAAGCCTCAGTACTCGGCCGAACTGATACGGGCAGATTGTTTTTGTGCCGTCGATCGTAATAGCCCGCTTGCGTTGTGCAAGACCGTAACCATTTCCGATCTCGACGGGGCACCAATGGGGGGATTGCATGCCACGCATCCATTCCAAAGCAAAATTCGGAAAGAGTTTCAGGATGTTTCCGCTGACTACAATCCAACGGTGACCTGTCAGTACTTTCTACCATTGATACCCTTTGTGAGCTCGGGTCAGTGTTATTCGATCGTGGATCCGTTGACCGTAGCGACTGAACGAGAACTAAACCTGTCCAATGGAAAAGTTGCGTTCCTACCCTTCGAGAAACCGCTTAGATATGAATACGCGCTCCTTGAGCCCGACCACCGACCACCGTCTCAATTGGCACTGAAGATCAAAGCAGGTTGGAAAGCCGAGGTGTTGAGAATGTTGGAAGGGGTGAAAGCCAACCCTCACGCAGTTTGGCCTGACGAAACAGGTGGCGAGCAGAGCTGAATAACTTTGGTTTTGCGGCCCGAAAACCTGAGGGAAAAATAGACCGCTTTTACCAACTTTCTGAAGGTTTCTGTTTCAAAGTTCTTGTTGAAACAAACAAATTGGTGGTGGCTGCAGTATCAGTCAGTTTTGAAAATTTTCTAGGGGGCGGAATTTCGGTGTCAGGCGGGCGCTCGACAGTTCATTGATTGGACTACTAAGTCGGGTATCTTGAAACTCTTACCCTGACGAGTCTCAAAGACAGGTTTGCCAAAGTGGCGGGCGTTGAAGTTTTATCGAAATGGCGGGAGCCAAACCATCGCTGCACGTCTTGCGAATGCCCAAGCTTATGGGAAAATGACCAAGGCGAAGTTAAAAGGCTAATTCAAGTGTCGGGCTTTGTTGCGCCAGTTCAGCTACAATTTCAAACAGCGCATTTTCAAACAGATGAAGGGCGTCTGGCTTCGTGTCGGACAAAGGGTAAAGGATGCCAAATGTCATCCAACGTTCAGGCGTCACAGGAACAAGTGTAAGTTTGCTCGACTGGGTCTGAGCGGCGACCAATTCGTCTGCGATTGTAACACCGGCTCTCTCTGCAACAAGCGAGCACGCGAGTTGAGATGCGGCGACTTCGCATGTTTGCCGGGGCGTGGCACCCGCCGAATGAAAAAAGTCGTCCAGTTGGTCGCGTAGCAAAAGGCCGTGCATCAGGCGTATGACCGTCTCGTCTACAAGATCATCTGCAGTCAGCTCCTTTCGGGATGAAAGGGGATGGCCTAGGGGCAAAACGGCTTGTGCTCTTACTCTCAGCAACGGTTTGGTGACGATTCCAGGATGATCTACCGGCAGTGCTCCAATGCCGATGTCGTACTCCCGTCCGGCTAGCCATTTACCCGCTTCGCGCCTCGCTCGAACATCGAGGTTGATATTTGTGTCTGGGTTGTTCTTCAGGAAGCGTGCAACAGCCGGAGCCGAAAGGGACTGGGCAATTCTGGGCATGGTGACAATACGCAGTGTCTCAGTCCGGCCAGCTTTGATTTCCGCTGCGATGCGCGGGATCTCATCAAGGTTATCGAGTATCCGCCCGGCCTCTTTATAGAAGGCCAGCCCTTCTGGTGTCGGGGTTAGATTGCGACCGCTGCGATCAAACAGCGTCAGCCTAAGTTCGGCCTCGAGTCCCGAGATTAGCCTGCTGATCGCAGGCTGGCTGAGGTGAAGGATGTCGGATGCAGCGACAAGCGAACCTTCGGATAGGGTCGCGCGAAACGCGCGCAGGGCCTTGATGTTCATTCCTCAATGCTTTCATATTTTGCAAGAGTAGATAACACCTTTGCATTTTTTACAATTGGAGTTTTGGCGTAGTCTGTTCCCAAGCTGAATTGGGAGGAACCTCATGAAACGCAGAACGCTTCTTGGTGCCGCAATTGCTGCAATTGCTGTCACCGCAACGACCACCGCAAGCCTTGCCGAAGACTGGCCAAAACGGCCGATCAATCTGGTTGTACCGTATAAAGCCGGCGGTGGGACCGACGCCTATGCCCGCGCTATCTCGGCTGCCGCGGAAGGGGTGTTGGATGTGCCAGTGGTCGTGGTCAATAAACCGGGGTCGGGAGGTTTGAACGGCGCCAATGCCGTCGTTGGAGCACGGCCAGATGGATATACTCTGATGATGACGTCCGGAGGGTCGTTCCTGCTATCGACCATGACCCGGGATACTGACATTGACGCGCTGGAGAGTTTCGATTTCGTCGCGCAGGTCGGACAGTTGCAGACCTCGCTTATGGTACCTGTGAACAGCCCCTATCAGACCGTTCAGGATGTTATTGACGCGGCCAAGGCCAATCCCGGTGAACTGCGTTGGGCGCATTCGGGGCGCGGAGGCTTCCATCATGTCGGCGGGCTGGGCTTTCTGGCCAGCAACGACATTGATGCGCAGGATGTGCCGTTCAAAGGGGGCGGGCCGACTCGGGCTGCTCTGATCGGAGAGCAGGCGGATTTCGGGTTCCTGGGTGTTCAGCAGCTGGCCGGTTTCGAAGAACAGCTACGCGCGCTGGCGGTAAATAGCCAGGACCGGGATGGGATCATGACAGATGTCCCCTCGTTTGGTGAACTGGGCATTCCCTTTGCCGCTGTCTCCTCCCCGGTCATCGTGTTTGCGCCGAAGGATACTCCGACAGAGGTGATTTCCGCGATGGAAACAGCGTTGGAGAAGATCGCGGCAAAGCCCGAATTTGCGGAGCTTCTCGCCTCACGCGGGACCGGCCCGGTCTACCAAAATGGTCCGGATGCCAAAGCGACCCTGTCCGCTATGAAAGAGGACGCCACTCCCTTGGTCCAAAGCCTGACCAACTAAAGTCCTCAGGGCCGGGCGGACTATGGTCGTCTGGCCCCTTTCTACCTGTTGAAATCTGGGAGGAACGACATGCGTGCCTATGCAGAAGGTCTGGTGCTTGCCCTCATCGCACTTTTCGCCCTCTGGGGTGCTTGGCAAGTGCCTGCGGCATCTCCGGGGGATACTTGGGCCGGGATCGTGCCATTTTCGGCGTCGGTCGCCTTGCTGCTCCTGTCCGGGTTGATGCTGGCGGGTGCTGCGCGTCAGACGGCGGGCGACACTGGGCAGGATCAGGATAATCGGGCGACCCTGCAGATCATCGGTCTGTTCATCATCGCGTTGCTCTACCAACAGTCGTTTCGCTGGTTCGGCTACCTGTTGCCGACGGCGATTGTGGCCCCTGTGGTCCTCTATTTTTTCGGCGTGCGCAGCCGGATCGGCCTGATCCTGTCCATGGTCTTTTGCCCGCTGGTCTTCCATCTCATCTTTTTCGTCCTGCTGGGCGTATTCCCGCCCTATGGCGAGGTTTTCGATCTACTCAGCTGGCTTCAGGGGTAAAACACCATGGAGATATTTCCCGCACTTCTTTCGGTGATCACCGATCCCTCGTTGCTATTGGCAATCGTTCTCGCAGCGGCGGTGGGCATGGTGGTTGGCGCGACGCCCGGGCTGACAGCTTCGGCGGCCATCGCGATGCTGCTACCGATCACCTTCTATATGCCGCCGATCTTTGCCCTCGCGTTTCTGTACGTAATCGGCAAATCCGGGCGGTACGGAGGCTCGATCGCAGCCATTCTGTTCAACACGCCCGGAACGGCGGCCAGCGCGGCAACTCAGATTGATGGTTACCCGCTGGCCCGTGCCGGCAAGGCAGGTAAAGCGATGAAAGTTGCGACCATTTCCTCGATTATCGGAGACCTGATGGGAGATATCCTGCTGGTGATCGGAGTCGGTTTCATTGCGGCCATTGCGCTGAAACTCGGCCCACCGGAAACCTTTGCCATCTACTTTGCCGCCTTTGCCGTTATCGGTTCGGTGATTGGTAACTCCATCGTCAAAGGGTTGGCGTCGGCATTGACGGGTATCCTGATCGCCATGGTCGGGCTGGACCCAATCTCAAGCGAGGAACGCTATACGTTCGGATCATTCGACCTGTCGAATGGGATCGGCCTTGTGCCCCTGATGATTGGTGTTTTCGTTCTGGGCGAAGTGTTTGCTCAGCTTGAATCCCGCAGCAAAGTCACTGGTGAGACCAAGGAACACGAGAGTACCGCAGATGGCAACAGCCTGACCTGGGAGGAATACAAGCCCTGTCTGCCACACGCGTTGCGCGGCGGGTTTATCGGCGCAGGTATCGGTGTTCTGCCGGGCTTGGGTTCGGCAATCGCGGCCTTCATCTCTTACGGTGAAGGCAAACGCCGTGCCAGGAACCCCGAGATGTGGGGCAGGGGCGCGCTGGAAGGCGTTGCCGCGCCCGAGGCTGCCAACAACGCGGTGTCCGGACCGTCGATGGCGCCACTGCTGACCCTTGGTATTCCGGGCTCAACCATCGGCGCGATCCTGCTGGGGGTCTTCCTGATCCACGGCATTCAGGTCGGCCCCACCTTGTTCCTGACCGATAAGGAATTGGTCTATAAACTGTTCGCCTGCGGCATGCTGGGAATTCTGGCTTATGGTCTGATTGGCTATTTTGGGGCAACGCAGGTTGCGCGGCTGATCCTGAAGATACCGACCAACGTCTTGTATCCCTTGATCTTCCTTACGTCTTTTGTCGCTGCCTATTCCGCGCGCGGATCGATGTTCGATGTGACCGTTATGACCGTTGCCGGCTTTGCGGGTTGGCTGATGCGGAAATACGATTTCAATGTAGCGGCTTTCGTGATCTCTTTTGTGTTGGCCAAGGGGGCCGAGGAAACCTTCCGCCAATCCCTACTGATGTCTGACGGCGGAGCCCTGATCTTTGTGGAACGTCCGATTGCGCTCGCCTTCCTGCTTGTCGGGATAGCGGCCATGGCTTTCCGAATTCGCGGTATCGTCAAAGAGCGCCGCGTCGCCGAAGGAGGGCTCGGTGATGCTTGATTACGCCATATACCGGGATTGTTTCTCCAGTGCCGAGATGCGGTCCATCTGGTCCGAGCACGCGACACTATCGGCATGGCTTAAGGTTGAACAGGTTCTTGCCGCGCATCAAGCTGCCGCCGGTCTGATTCCGGCAGAGGCGGCAGAGGCAATCAAGGCAGTTTCGATCTGCGACTTGGACTGTTCCGAACTGCAGGCAGAGATGATGCTTGTCGGCCGCCCCATCGTCGGTTTGGTTAGGCAGCTGCGAAGCGTGTTGCCGGACCACGCCGCCCACGTGCATTTCCGCGCGACGACGCAGGACCTCATGGACACTGCGATGGCGTTGCAAATGAAACTGGGGCTGGAGAGCCTCCAGCACACTCTCCAGTGCGTCACCGCGGCAATTGATCATCATATCTCGTCCCACAAGGATACGATGATGATGGGCCGAACCAACGGTCAGCACGCGGTTCCAATCAATCTGGCGACGAAGTTCAAAGTCTGGCGCTCGGAATTGGAACGCCGATCAAGGGCTTTGAGAGAGGCGGCAGAGCGCGGATTAAATGTTCAAATCGGTGGCCCGGTGGGGGATTTGCGCGGTTACGAGAACGGGACCGGGCAACAAGTTAAGCAGGGCGTTGCGGCGTCGCTGGGGCTGAATGTCGTCGAGCCGCATTGGCAAAACGCCCGAGACGGTGTTGCAGATATTGTCATGGCCCTCGGTGCGCTGTGTGGAACGCTGTGCAAAATAGCCCACAACGTCAATCAACTGTCATCCTCTGACATCGGTGAATTTTCCGAGACCTATGAGCCAGGTAAGGGTGTCTCTTCTGCGATGGGACACAAGCGTAACCAGCGGGCCTCGGAATTCGGAGAAGCCGTTGCCAGATTGGGACGCCAACGCGCTGAACAAATCGGTGAACTGACCTTGCACGAACATGAACGGTCAGGAGGTGTCTGGATTGGTGAATGGATCGTTGTACCAGAGACGTTTCTTTTGACCTCGGGCGCATTGCAGTGGTCAGAACAAATGTTGAAATCCCTGGTCGCCGATCCTGATGCGATGCGCAGATTGCTTGCAGATAGCTCTCAATCGAACGTGTCATGCACGTAACTTGCCGTGGCATTGAGCCATTCGTGCATGGGCATTGTCACGTTGTTGCCTCCAAAAACGGAAGCACAAAGTGGTTCGGCAGGACTAGCTAGTATTCTGAATATTGTCATGGGGTGCAAAGGCAGAGGTTGGGATCGAAACCCTTTCAGCCTTATTGATGGAAGGGTGAGCCTCTTTCATCGTGTCGCGCTTGACAGGAACTGAGAGCCTAACAGGTCAAGTCCTGCGAAACGGCATCACGCAATCGACACAACATCTCGTGCTTTGGCAACGATGCATGGGCGTCAGGTGATGTGAAAACCGCAATCAGGCAGATCGCACCACTCAGACAGAAGTTGGGCGATCTCGAGGATTGGATCTCCTTCTTCCATATCTTCGGTCCGTAGAACAGCACGCCAAGGGACCGAGATGCCGTCTTTTGTAACACCAGCACCAACGATACGACCCTCCTTGAGCGCGGATTGAAGGGCCCAATTCGACAAGACGCTTGTGCCCAAATCCGAAGCCACCAATTCGACTATCGCTTCGGGTAATTCAACGGTGGCCGCCCATTTGGGATAGCTGTCGGTAGGGCGGAACAGCAGCGCGAATTCGCGATCAGGTTCCGGCACCTTGGTGTAGGTGATGAACGGTTCGCCAACGATGTCTGTACCTTCGATATAGTCCCGCTCTGCCAGCCGGTGAGTGGGGGGCATTATGTAGAGCAGCGGGTCTTCGAAGAGTTTCATGCTGCTCAACCCTGCCTGTGAGACGTTGCCTGACATGATTGCAATGTCCAAATGTCGGTTCAGCAACCCGCTCAACGGGTCGCTACGTGCGCCAGCCATGATTTGAATATCGATGCCGTCGGTGCGCGATTTCATGAACTTGATAAAGGACGGCAACCAGCGGTAGTTGCTATAGGCTTCGACCGACAGGCGCACCACGTGCTGCACATTGGCATTCATGCGGCGCACATCCTCCTCGGCGCGGCTGAGATCGGTCAGGATTCGCTCGGCCACGACCGCCATGTAGTCTGCCGCCGGGGTCCGGCGAAGCTTTTTGTGCATCCGGGTAAACAGCGGCACGTCCAGCCTGCGCTCGGCCTCGCGTAGGCGGTGGGAAAGGGCGGAGGGCGTCACCCCGAGCTTCTTGGCCGCATCGGTGATCCGACCGGTTTCAGTAATCGCTTGGATCAATTGAAGGTGGCGCAGATCTAATAGCGGTTTCATTGGTCCTCAGCCTGAAAAATATTCACGAAATCGTAAAAACTTCGAATTTGAAATTCAGTCAATATAAATGTGAAATCGCCCCAGGTTTTGATCTGGAGCTTCCCCTATGAACGTTGACGCCAAACGCGCGATCGAGCAGGACAAGGCGCATCATGTGCATCCGCAGTCGAACTTGCGCCAGCATGCCGAGCACGGTCCGACCATGATCACCCATGGCAAGGGGGTGTTCATCTACGACAGCGAAGGCCGTGAGATTATTGACGGGTTCTCCGGTCTGGGCTGTGTCTCGCTGGGTTATCACAACGAACGGCTGTCGAACGCGGCGAAGCGTCAGATGGATGTGCTGCCCTTCGCGCCGACTTTCTACAACCGCTCGCACCCGCGCGTGGCGGAGCTGGGCGAGCGACTGATCGGCATGGCCCCTGGCAACATGAACCGCGTGATGTTCCAATGCTCGGGGTCTGAAGCGAACGACACCGCAATCAAGCTGCTGTGGTACACCAACACCGCCAAGGGCGAGCCGAACCGCCGCAAGATCATTGGCCGAGTGCGTGGCTATCACGGCAACACGGTGGCGACCGTGTCGCTGTCGGGCCAGCCGCATATGCACGCCAAGTTCGGCCTGCCTCTGCCCGAGTTCAAGCACACCGAGTTGCCGAACTACTACCGGTTTCACATCGACGGCGAGAGCGAAGAAGAGTTCTCCGCCCGGATGGGGGCCAAGTTCGAAGAACTGATCCTCGCTGAAGGCCCCGAAACCGTAGCGGCGTTTTTTGCTGAACCCGCCATATCCGGTGGCGGCGCGCTGATGCCGCCCGAAGGCTATTGGAAGGAAATGCAGGCGGTTCTGCGCAAATATGACATCAAGTTTCTGGCGGATGAAGTCGTCTGTGGCTTTGGCCGCACCGGTAATATGTGGGGATCGCAGACCTGGGGGCTGGAGCCGGACATGGTCTCTTGCGCCAAGGCGCTGTCGGCGGCGTTCTTCCCGATCTCGGCGCTGATGTTCAAGGACGAGATGTATGCCGACATGATGAAGAACTCGGACGAGGTCGGCACCTTCGGCCACGGTTACACCTATGCCGGTCACCCGGTGGGTGCTGCCGTCGGGCTTGAGGCGCTGGATATCTATGATGAGATCGACTTGGTCGGTCACGTCCGTAAGGTCTCGACCCGGTTCCTCGAGAAATGTCACGCCATGGTCGACCACCCGTTGGTGGCCGAGGTGCGCGGTGTCGGCCTATTCTGCGGCTTTGAGCTGATGAAGGACGCAAAAACCCGCGAACCGTTCGATCCCTCTTGGAAAGTCGGTGAGCTTGTGCAGAACTTTGCCCATGATCGGGGCTTGTACCTGCGGGCGATCGGCGACCGGATGAGCTTTATGCCGCCGCTGATCATCAATGAAGACGAGATCGACATCGCAACCGAACGGTTCAAGGGCGCGCTGGATGACGCCTGGGCCGTGGTCCGCGCCAAGATCTGATCACCTTTTCGGGGTCGGAGCCAAGCTCTCATCCGATCCCTGCGCCGCCGACCCTCTCCCCTTCAGGCGGCGCGCCTTATTTTTGGAATGCCCTCAGCCTGCCAAGGAGAACAGGGATGACGACACACCTGGAACCGAAACTGCCCGACGCAGGGCTGGCCGGAAGTTACATCAACGGGGC
Organism: Ruegeria sp. SCP11; assembly: GCF_040329455.1. Classification (NCBI taxonomy): domain Bacteria; kingdom Pseudomonadati; phylum Pseudomonadota; class Alphaproteobacteria; order Rhodobacterales; family Roseobacteraceae; genus Ruegeria; species Ruegeria sp. SCP11. The sequence continues at coordinate 132,897 of NZ_JBDZYG010000011.1, forward strand.
CTGGCACTGGCCCGAACGACGGCTGGTGGTCGAGAACCCCTCGCGCCGCGCCGCGATCTGCGAGGTCGGTCGCGGCACGTCAACCGAGGTCGATTTGGCCGTCGCCGCCGCCCGTGCCGCGTTGCCAGCGTGGCGCTCTCTGGCGGCGAGTGAGCGTGGCAAGCTGTTGACGAAACTCGGGCGTCGTTTGGAAGAGAATGCCGAAGAGGTGGCCCGTGTGCTGGCTGCTGAGTCTGGCAATGCCATCAAGACCCAATCGCGGGGCGAGGCGATGGGGGCTGCTGGCGTTCTGAAATATTACGGTGGCGTGGCGGTCGAGCAGAAGGGGGAGACTCTGCCGCTGGGCCCCGGGCTGCTGAGCTTTTCCACGCGTGAACCCCACGGCGTTGTGGGGTCGATCATTCCATGGAATTCGCCTTTGCAATTGGGGGCAGTGAAGATTTCGATGGCCTTGGCGACTGGCAACTGTCTGGTTCTGAAGCCGGCCGAGGACGCGCCGCTGGCGATCCTGAAGCTGGCCGAACTGGCCGATGGTCTGTTCCCACCGGGTGTGTTCAACGTGGTCACAGGGTTGGGCGAGGAAGCAGGCGCGGCGCTGGCCTCGCATCCGGGCATTGATAAGGTGTCGTTCACCGGGTCAAGCGAAGTGGGCAAACTGATCGGCAAGGCCACCGCCGACCGTATCGCCAAGCTGACGCTGGAACTGGGTGGCAAGTCCCCGACAATCGTCTTTCCGGATGCCATCGCGGATGGCCGCCTGGACAGCACCGCGCAGCAGGTGGCTAATGCGATGCGCTTTGCCCGTCAGGGACAGAGCTGCACCGCCGGGTCGCGGCTGTTTGTGCACAAGGACATCTGGGACGAGCTGATGCCCAAAGTGGCCGAGAAATCGGCAGCGTTGAAAGTAGGGGATGCGCTGGACCCGGATGTGGATATGGGCGCGGTCGTGAACGCCGAACGCTATGGCGAAATCCGCGCCTATGTGGCTGAGGCCGAGGCCGAGGGCGCCACCTTCCTGATCGGCGAAACGCCAACTGAGGACCCTGCCGGCTTCTGTCCCAACCCGACCATCATCACTGGCGTTGACAACAACTGGCGCATCGCGCGGGAAGAGGTGTTTGGCCCGGTCATGGTTGCCATCCCATTTGAGACCGAAGAAGAAGTCATCGCCATGGCCAATGACACCCATTACGGGCTGGCTGCGTTCCTGTTCACACATGACGTCAGCCGGATTACCCGCCTGACCCGCGCCATTGATGCCGGTTGGGTTCAGGTCAATCAGGGCGGCGGGCAGATCCCTGGCATGTCCTATGGTGGCACCAAGCAATCGGGAATGGGCAGCGAATACTCCATCGAAGGCGCGTTGGAGGCCTATACCTATCGCAAATGCGTCACCATCAATATCGAGGGCGGCGCGTGAGCACGGACCGGTTCGGTAACACTATTGATCCGGGCGTGGGATACGCCCGGGGTCTTCTGCTGCAAGGCTCAGCGGATGAGGTGCGCAGGTTGGCGCACGCGGGTTGTGTAGCTGCGGATTTCGTAGAGCGCGAAGGCATCGACAAAATCGCCATCTGCACCGGCAATCTGCGGTTCTACCCGGCGACGCCGGACGATCTGAACCTGCTGTGTGAGGAGTGGGTCGGGCCCGGTTTATTTGGAGAGGAATTGCGTCAGGCAGCCATCGCTCATTTGGGTGGGCAGGGTTATGAGGCAGCGGCGGTGGTCAACCGCACCAGCGCTGGGATTGTCGCGACCGTGCTGGCCCATTCGGGCTGCAAACCGGTGCTGTCTCTGGTGGCAGAAGGCGACCGGAGCCATGCTTCGGTCCTGCGCGGGGCGCGACTGGCCGGTGTGCCGGTGCGCGAGGTGCATGATCTGGAGGCTGTGAACCAAGCGCTGGCCGAGGAGAACCCGGCGCTTTTCGTGATCACACCTGTGACATCGGAATTGTCGATGTTGAGCGATGAACTGATCCGCGATGCAGTGGCAGCGGGGAAAAAGGTGGGCTGTGTCACCTTCCTCGATGACGCCTATGGGGCGCGTTTTCGCCCGGTGTTGCATGGCGGCGGGGCGTCGCTGTCCTTTGGGGCCGATCTGGTGATCACCAATGCCGACAAAGCTGGTCTATCCGGTCCGCGTGCCGGCGTACTGTGTGGTGACCCGAAGGCGCTGATCCCGGTGCAGGCCAAAGCCAGCGAATTGGGGATGGAAGCGCGCGCACCCGTGGCCGTCGGAGCCATGCGCAGCTTGCAGGGGTTTACCCCCGATCTGCTGCTGCAAGAAGCGCAGGATGGTCAGGATCTGGCCGATGCGCTGGAAGCCTCGTTGGGGGCAGGGCGCGTGACCCGCTCGGCGCTGGGGCCGAAGATCGACGAACAGGACGCGATGGAGATTGTTCTGGGCATGGCATCCGCAGACAAAACGGACCTGGTGCCTGCGGAGGTGACCGCCGTCATCGGGATGTTGATGCTGCGGGACAAGGGGATCGTGACAGTTAACACCCACGGTCAACCCGGTGGGCGTGTCTCTATCAGGTTGAAGCCAACCTCGGGCGCGGTGGCTCGGGCCGGGGGCGCAATGGCGGTGGCAGACTGTCTGATGTCGGCAATGCGCCAGACGGCGGCCCATCTGCACGACAATTCTTGGTTTGCGGCAACGCTGTTTGGAGACACTTGAATGGCCGACACTGCTTTGATTGCACGACTAGATAGCCGGCTGGACCAGTTGGTGAATATCGACGTGGGTGAGCGCGGCGTGGAACATCTGTTCGAAGCCGCGCTTGCGCTTGAGGGTCGCTCTCTGGTCGGTGCGGCGGCAGATGCTTTGCTGGTGGTGCCCGAGGGCGGCACGGTGGTGATCACCACCGGTTCGGTTTCGCGCGCATGGATCACTCCGGAGTTGGGCGAAAACGATGGCCCATCGGGCGCAGCGGTGATTGCGCGAGCACTGGTGCTGGCGCGCAACGTGACCTGCGTGATGCTGTGCGAAGAGACCCTGCTGCCCGCGATCCGCAATACATGCCAGGCCGCCGGTCTGTTCCCGGTGACGCTGGAGCAAGCGGTGATTGCAAAGGCGGACAAGAGCCTCGCCACGATTGTTATGCTGCCCTTTGCCACCGACGACGAAGGTGGGCTGGAGCAGGCCAAAACGCTGTTGGCGGAGCTAAACCCCGACCTGCTGTTCTCGACCGAACGGGTTGGGCGCAATGAAAAGGGCGTCTATCATTCGATGCGCGGCATCGACTATGGCATGGGCCGCGCGCGTGTCGATCTGCTGTTCGATCTGGCGCTTGAGCGTGGCATACCCGTTGTGGCCGTCGGCGATGGCGGGAATGAGATCGGCATGGGCAAGGTCGCAGATCATGTGAAAGCGCATGTGCCCTACGGAGACACATGCCAATGTGGCTGCGGCGGCGGAATCGGCGCAGTGACCGGCTGTGACGTGCTGGTAACGGCGGCCTGTTCCAATTGGGGCTGCACCGCGATTGCCGCCGCCATGGCTGCGCGCGCGGGCAACGCAAATCTGCTGCACACTCCCGGTCGCGAAGCCTTGTTGCTGGATACCATGGTCTCTAACGGCCTGATCAATTCCACCCACGGGGTCGTCGATGACAGCGTCGATGGTTTCCCACGCCAAAGCCATATTGCGGTGGCCGAACTCTGCCGCACGATCGTGAGCCGAGCGCTCTGACAACTCACAGGACTGACCCATGATCCAAGACAACCCTGCCCTCATCGACGCCATTCGCGACCGGTTTGCCCATGTCGACAGTTGCCCGTTTCAGGGTGAACGCATCTTTTTCGAAAACGCTGGTGGAGCGTTGACGCTGAAAGCGGTGGCTGAGACATCGGCCTTTTATGCAGCGATCCCTGACAATCCAGGCCGCATCAACCCGGCGGGGCAGGGGACTCAGAACACGATCAACAAGGCCAAACAGGATCTGGCCATATTTATGAACGCGTCAAGCGGCCAGTTCTTTGCGGGTGAAAGCGGTACCGAGCTGCTGTTCCGCATGATCCGCACCGCCTGTCTGGCCGCCCCCAAGGGCGCTAAGGTGATCGGTTCGTCCATCGAACACCCAGCCACCCGCAGCGCCGCGCGCCGCTGGGCCGAAATTGCCGGGCTGGACTATGTGAATGTGCCCCATGACAACGAAACCGGCATGGTCTCCGCTGAGGATTACACCGCACTGATGACTCCGGATGTGGCAGTCGCGACGATCCTGCACGCCTCGCCCGTCACTGGTATGGGTATGGATGTGGCGGCGATCTCAGCGGCGATCCGAGCGGTGGCGCCCGATTGCATGATCATTGTTGATGGAATCCAGCACGCGGCGCACGGGCAGTTGGATTTGGACGCTTACAACGTAGATGGCTATGCAATCTCGCCCTACAAGGTGTTTTCGCGCCACGGCTACGGCATTGCCTGGATATCCGACCGCTTAAGTACCACACCGCATGACATGCTCATTGATGCCCCTGCGACCGGCTGGGAATTCGGCACCCGCGACACCGGCTCCTACGCCACCGTGTCAGATGTGGTGTCCTATTTCGACTGGCTGGGCGGAGAAGTGTCGGACGAGACCGATCCACGCAAACGGATCGAGGCCGCTGGCCGCGCCATCCACGCGTATGAAACCCACCTGACCAACACCGCCATTAACGGCACCGGAAATTTGCCGGGCCTGCGCGATATGGAGCACGTCACCATTCTGGCCGGGGCCGACAATCCTGCGCGCGAAGGGTTGGTTTCGATCGTGATCAAAGAGCATGCCTCGGAAGAAGTGGTCGAGATCTTGAACCAACAGGGCATCCGCACCCATACCCGCAAGGCTGACCACTACTCGGGCAATGTGCTCACACCGCTGGGCCTGTCGGACTGTATCCGCATCTCGTTCTGTCACTACAATACGGAACAAGAAATTGCCCGCCTATTGGGCGCGATCAAAGTATTGGGTCAGGACGGCTGATCGAGGAAACACAAAGTCCAGAGGTGCGCGGTATTCAGCCGCGCATCCGCTTGTTGTCGGGATCATAAAGTGGGCGCAGACTGGCCCGTGTCGGGATGGAACGCCCGGCGACCTTCACCTGGTAGGCCCGCGCGGCGAGGTCTTTCATCGCCATTCCCTCGGGCCGGGTAACATAGCCCATGCCTATGCCCCCGCCCACAGACCAACCGTAGCTTGCCGAGGTCAGGCGCCCAACATTCTGGCCGTCGCAAAGAATAGGTTCTTTTCCAAAGACCAGCGCATCCGGGTCGTCCAGACGGAGAGAAAACAGGCGGCTTGCGGCGCCTTCGGATTTGCGGGTGATAATGGCCTCTTTACCAGTGAAGTCGGTGGAGAAATCGCAGGCGAAAGTCAGGCCGCTTTCCACCGGGCTGTCAAAGGGGCCGATATCGTGGCCCCAGTGCCGGAAACCCTTTTCGATCCGGCAGCTATCCACCGCCATGCCGCCACACAGACGCGGTGCATTTGCCGAGGCCATGATTGTTTCGAAAACGTGCTGGGCGAATTCCGAGGGGATGTGAAGCTCCCACCCCAGTTCTCCCACATAGGTGATCCGCTGCGCCCGGACCGGGGCATGTCCCACATGCAGCGTCTGCCATGAGCCAAAGGGGAAGGCCTCATTCGACAGATCGGCATCTGTCAGCCCTGCGAGGAAATCCCGCGCGCGCGGTCCCATCAGCGCCAGTGTGGCTTCGGTCGAGGTGACGTTGATTACCGATACGCCTGTGCCAACTAGTTGCGTTTTCAACCAGTATTCGGTCTGCGGCTCGGCCCCGGCAGAGGCCATGACTAGATAGCGCGTCGAGCTTAGTCGGGCGACCGTTACATCGGCCTCGATCCCGCCCTGCGGGTTGAACATGTGAGTATAGACCAAAGCACCCGGCGTGACGGCCAAATTGGCACCGCAGAGTCGCTGCATCCGGGCCTCGGCATCTTCGCCATCTACGACAAAGCGCCCAAAGGTCAGGTCAATGCAGCCCAGATCGGTGCGCAACGCCTGATGCTCGGCCCGCCAATCGTCGAACCACGGCTCGCGTCCGAACCCATCGGTCATCTCGCGACCGTAGTAGAAGGGGCGTTCCCAGCCATTGGCGCTGCCAAATTGCGCCCCCGCATCGCGTAGGTGGGTGTAGTAGGGGGTCCGGCGAAGGCCGCGAGCCTGTGTTTTGCGCAGATAGGGCCAGTGCATCGCATAGGCATGGCTGAGTGTTTCTGCGGCCTTGGTGGCGGTATAGGCGCGCGCGTTCAGGCCTGGAACAATGCGGCGGCTATCCACATCGGTCAGGTCCATGGTCATGTGCCCTGTCATGATCCACTCGGCCAGCGCACGCCCCGCGCCGGGGCCGTTTTGAATGCCGGTCGAGTTGAACCCGGTGGCAACCCAGTAGCCCGCCACATCCGGTATTGGCCCCAGATAGTGCTTTGCGTCCGGGGTAAAACACTCTGGTCCGTTAAAGAACTTGCGGATACCGGATTCGGCCAACACCGGTACCCGCTCCATTGCCGCTTCGAGGATGGGGTAGAGGTGTTCCTCATCGCAGGGCAGTTCGTCGAATTCGAAACTGTCGGGCAGGCCGTCTTTGGGCAGCCACGGGGTGGCGTTGGGTTCCGAACACCCGATCAAGAGCTTGCCCGCGTCTTCCTTGTAATAGGCGTATTCATCCATCACCCGCAGGACGGGTAGATCACCGGTTACGCCTTCAATCGGGTCAGTCACCACATAGTAGTGGTTGGTGTAGTGCAACGGGATTTGCACGTCATGTGACAGGCCGAATTCGCGTGCCCACATGCCGGTTGCGTTGACTACATGTTCGGCGCGAACCAAACCCTGCTCGGTTTCCAAACCGATGGCGCGGCCCCCTTCGATCACCACGCGGGTGACTTTAGTGTCTTCGAAGACTTGTGCGTCATACATCCGCGCGCCCTTGGCCAGAGCCACCGTGGTGTCGATCGGGTTGGTATAGCCGTCCCCGGGGAACCAGAACGCGCCTTTTGCGCCCTCGGTCGACAGCAGCGGCCAGCGCTCCTGCGCTTCGGTCAGGCTGATCTCTTCGGCGCGCAACCCGCAGCCGTGGGCATAGTCGACCTTGCGCCGCAGCTCTTCCATGCGCGCCTCGGTCAGCGCCACAGTCATCGAGCCGTTGCGTTTGAAGCCGGTGTTCTGGCCGGTCTCATCCTCAAGGCTTTCCATCAGGTCGAGGCCGTATTTCGCCAGCGCCGACATGACCGGCACGCCTTGCGTTTCACTGACCAACCCTGCGGCGTGCCAGGTTGTGCCGGATGTCAGTTTCTTGCGTTCGAACAGGGCGACCGACCAGCCCGCCTTGGCGAGGTGATACGCGGTGGCGCAGCCAACAATGCCGCCGCCGATGATGGCGACCTGCACGTCGGTCGGAAGAGGTTTTGCCATGGTTCTTATCCCCGCAACCGGTCGTTTTCAGGATCGTAGAAGGGCACCGTGGACACGGTCGCGTTGACCGGAACACCGAGTACTTCGATCTGGTAAACGTCTCCGGGCTCCGCCGCCTCGGTCAGGTAACCAAGCGCGATGCGCTTTCCGATGCGAAACCCGGTGCCGCCCGAGCTGACATATCCCACCGATTTGCCATCACGGCAGATCGGGTCTGAGGACAAGGCGTCGGCCCCGTGACCGTCCAGTACGAAGGCGGTGAAGTGATATCCCTTAGGCTGTTCCGCCTGCGCCAAAAACGCATCGCGGCCGACAAAGCTGTCCTTTTTCTTGCTGACGAACCGATCAAGCCCGGCATCAAAGGCGGTGTATTCGATGCCGAAATCGACCCCCCAGCCGTGATAGCCTTTCTCAATCCGCATGGTGTTCAGCGCGTAGGACCCAAATTCGACTATGCTTTTGTTAGCGCCCTCTTTCATGATGGCCGAGTAGACCGACACCAGATCGGCACTGCGCATATGCAGCTCCCATCCCAACTCACCGACATAGGACACGCGCAGGGCTATCACCGGCGCGCCGGCGACGGTGATCTCGCGCACCGACATCCAAGGAGCTGTTTCTTTGGACAAATCACTTTCGGTCAACGGTTGTAGCACATCACAGGACTTTGGTCCCATGACCATCAAGGCGGCGTCGAAGTCTGAACCTCTGGAAAGGGTCACGCCTTCGTCAGGCAGGAACTGGGACATCCAGTCGTGGTCGCGCTGATCAGCCAGCGTCGGACCGCAGAGCAGGTATTTATTCTCATCCAGCCGCGCGATAGTGGCCTCGGACCAGATCTTGCCTTTGGGCGTCAGCATATAGGAAAGCTTGACTCGGCCCACTGATGGCATCGCGCCGCAGAACACATGATTGAGGAACTCGGTCGCTTTTGGTCCTTCGACCTCGTACCGGGTGAAGCCACCGTGATCCATCACACCGACATTGTCGCGCACGCCCTCGCACTCAGCTTTGACCGCGTCATGCCACGCTTCGTGGTGGAAGCTGAGCTGACCGTCATCCTTGATCGCGTCAGTCTGGAACCAGAACGCGCGCTCCCAGCCAGCGACCTGTCCGAACACCGCGCCCTTTTTCTTAAGCGTTTCATACAATGGTGTTGCCTGCACCGGGCGTCCCGCTTTCCAAAGGCGGTGCGGGTAGGGGATGGCATATTGGTGTTCGTACAACTCGCTGGACCGTTTGACCGTATAGTCGAATGTCGCCCATTCCTCACCAAAACGGCGCGGATCCCAGAAGGACATGTCCCATTCTGTCTCACCTTCGGTGATCCACTCGGTCAAGGTCTTCGCCGCTGCCGCCGAATGAGTGATGCCAACAGGGAAACAACAGGCGTGGTAGAAGTTCGGCAGACCAAAGGCGGGGCCGCAGAGCGGGGCTCCATCGGGGCTGTAAGGGATCGGGCCGTTCACGAAACGGCTGACACCGGCCTCGCCCAGCAGCGGCACATGCTCCAGCGCGGCCTCTAGGATTTCGGCGATGTCGTCGACGCTGTCGGGGTAGAGCTGATTGGCAAAGCAATCGGGCATCCCGTCCAGCCATGCGGGCCGACCTTCGTGGCCGTATGAGCCCAGCAGCAGCCCGTTCCGCTCGCGCCGCAGGTAATACATGATGTCCGGATCGCGGATGAGCGGGAAGTTCTCGGGGTTGGCTTCAAGCTCGGGCAGGCTTTCGGTGACCAGATATTGGTGCTCCAGCGTGACGACGGGCAGTTTCTGGCCGACCATCTCACCGACGACGCGGCCATAATAACCACCGGCGTTGATCACGATGTCACAAACGACATTGCCCTTGTCGGTCTGCACCTCCCATTCGCCGGACGCGCGGCGTTCAATGCCGGTGACCGTGGTGAACCGCGCGATCGCCGCGCCCTGATCCCGCGCGCCTTTGGCGAGCGCTTGGGTCAATTGCGAAGGATCCACGTCACCCTCATAGGGATCAAAAATCCCACCGATGATGCTGTCGCCCGAACTGAAATAGGGGTGCATATCGTCCATCTCAGACGGGGTGAGCATGGCCATGTCATAACCCAGCCCCTTCGAGATACCGACAAGATGGCGGAACAGATCCATCCGTTCAGGTGTGTGGGCGGGCCAGAAGGCGCCTGTGTGGCGATAGGTGATTGGGTAGTCGACCTCTTCCGCCAGATCCTTGTAGAGCCGCCAGGCGTAGTTGCCCGCGCGCATACCGCCCCAGCTATTGGCGTAGGTCGGGATGTTTCCCGCCGCGTGCCAAGTCGAGCCGCTGGTCAGTTCGTTCTTCTCGATCAGCAGCGTATCGGTCACCCCGGCTTTGCCCAGATGGTAGAGGGTCGAGACACCAACCGTACCGCCCCCGATGATCACAACTTTGGCTTGGCTTTTCATGAGTTTAGTCTTTCAGATGGATGGGCAGGCGGGCACGCAGGGTGGCCTCGATATCGGCAGACAGATGAGAGGGCGCAGGTTGCGCCTCAATCTCAGCGACGCGGGCAATGGCGCGGTCCCAGACCGTTTGCGCACCGCTTTCCAGCCAATCGTTGACGCTCTGACGATCCCCCAGTGTTGGGTAGACATATTCCTTGGTCATCAGGTCCAGTGTCTGGGCGGTGCCAAGGAAATGCCCTTCGCCGGTCACCACTTCTTCGATCATATCCAGATCAATGGCGTCCTCGAACATTTCAACCCCGCGTACCGTGCGCAGGATGGCGCCGCACATGTCGTTATCGATCACCAGCGCCTCTTTACTGGCGGCCATGATTGAACCGAGCATGCCTACAGACAGATTTATCATGTCGGCCCCGCCCTGCGCAGCCAGCGCGATCGTATAGCCCTTTTCATAGCCAGATTGCGCATCCGCAGTCTTAGCATCGGTCATGCCCGCCGATACGGTCGAAGGCAGGCCGAGGTTCAGCAACAGCTGCGCGGCAGCGGCGTTGGCCACCGCGGCCTCGCCCGAACCACCGGTCATTGCGCCGGTGCGAAGATCGGAAATGAAGGGCAGAAAGGCCAGTATGCAGGGGAACCCTGGCTGCATCATGTTGACCAGCACCAAGCCTACCAGCGACTCTGCCAGGCCCTGCGCCAATGCGCCCGCCAGTGCGGCAGGGCTGGTCGCGCCCGCCTGCGCAGCCGAACAGATTTGCAGTGGCATACCCAACCGCACGCATTCTTGCATTACGCCGCAGGCCTCTTCGGCCAGAGTCAGGGGTGGCACGACATGGCAAACCGATGCAAAGCAGAAGGGTTGCGCACGAAACGCACCTTCGCCACCAAGGGCTTCGTCGAACATCTCAATAACCGGTGTCACATTAGTCGGTTCAAAGAAACTGGTGCCAATCGGCTTCGAGGTCGCCTTCATCGCTGCAAAGGCGGTGTTGATGTCCAGCGTGAGCGGGTCTTCGAGGTCTCGCGCCACCACGGGGCGCAGTGAATAGTGGATGCTGTCGCACGCATCCACGATCCGCATCAAGCCATAGAGATCCTGCAATGTGCTGTCGCGGAACGTGTTCGTGGCGGCATCCAGCACCTGCACGGCAGCACCGCCGGTGCCAATATGCACTCGACCCCCGCCGACCTCGATGCCGCGATCTCGAACGAATCCGGGCAGTTCGACCCGTTTGCAGGCCTTGGCGATCATGTCTTCGACTAACCCGCGTGGAAAGGTAATGCGTCCATCCGCGCGTTCTACGGCACCATTTTCCAGTGCCAGAATGCGGATGTCCTCTGGCGCGCCGGACACACCGATCCGCTCCAGAATGTCGAAGGCAGTGTCGGTAATATGTGTCAGCTTACCATGGTCAAGAGGCATGAACCGGCCACCGAGGGGTGGCAAGGTCCTCCGTGGCGTGGTGGGTTTGGCAGCCCGTTTGGTTCGTGTTCGCCGCATGAACGCACCCTCAATAAAGCCTTTTCCCGCGCATCTTAGGAAGGGTTATTTGTTAGCTCAATTTCAATATTTTTAGGTTTTGATGAGTAATTTTCACACAAATTGGAAGCGTCCGCGTTCCAATGTCGAGACCGTCTGATCGCAAATCACAGGTTTTCAGTGGTTTGTGCCCGCTCGATCGCGGCCCCCCAAATTTACCCGCATAATGAAATCACTGATGCGCGATTTGGTTGCCGCTCATCACGCCCCGAACAGCCTGTGTCGAAAGCTGGCAAAAAATAGGGTTATTAGAAGCCGGTCAAAGAACACCATCGCGGACAATTATGAAGCTGCGTACGCCGCGCTTGCCATTGTGAAAATCTGCTCAGCGGATGATAGGCGGGAACGCCTTCAGGTGCTTTTCCAAGATACTTTGCACTATTCCGCTCAAGAAACTCCCCAGGGGCTCTGCAGCGGACTTTTGCGTCTGGATCAGGTCGATATCCCAGCTGGGCAACTCCAATGGTGGTTGGAATATGCAACAGCCTGCCCTTTGGGCAAATGGGGCCAGAGCAGCGGGGATCGTCGCGATGAGATTGGATTGAGCAACAATATCCGGCAAGAGAGTCATCTGAGTGCTGATCATGACGACTTGCCGGCAGTACCCCAGCCGCTTGAGAGCCTGATCCACTGCACCTGTGAAATCGCCGCTTAAGGTCATCAAGGCATGTTGGCCATTGATATAGTTTTCAAGTGTGAGTCCTTCACCTTCGTCGAACAACCCTTGGCGGGTGATGCAGATGAAATGATCCTGCAGAACGGTCTTGCGCAGAAACCGAGCTGGTAGCCTGCCAAATGTTCCGATGGCCAGCGTCACCGACCCGTCGTCCAGGTCTTGTTCCATCGTGCGTTTGTCCAAGGGGACAAAGCTCACCCGCACCTTGGGTGCAGCTTCATGCAGGTAGGTCATCAGGTGAGGCGCGATATTGATAATCATAAGATCCGCAGCGGCAATACTCACATCTGCTTCTACGGTTCGTGGATCAAATTCGACAGGCGCCAGCAATCGTATAATAGAGGCGAGCGCATCTTGAACCTGCGGGGCCATGGCCTCGGCCTTGGTAGTGGGCGTCATGCCATCCGGACCCCGAAGAAACAATTGATCGTCGAACTGAGCCCGCAAGCGATTCAATGCGTTGCTCATTGAGGGTTGCGCAAGCCCAATCGCAGCACCGGCGCGGCCAACGTGCCTCTCGCGGTAGAGTGCATCAAACGCTTTGAGCAAGTTTAGGTCGAGCGTATTTAAATTCATTTCATGAATTTACAGTATTTTAATTATCCATTTCAACTATTTCTGACGGCGCTCTATTTGATGCTCAGTAACGGGTTCGGCAACCGAACCAGCAGCGGAAAAAGGGAAACTCTGTCATGAGAGCAATACTCGAAGATGCCTTGAACAGAAAACACGTCGTCATTGTCGGCGGAGGCAGTGGCATGGGAAAAGCAACTGCGGAATTGGCAGTTGGTCTGGGTGCTAGAGTGACGCTAGCCAGCCGCAATCAGGAAAAGTTGCATGCAGTCGCTTCCGCCATCGACGGAGACGTGTCGGTAGCTGCCGTAGATATGACTGATGAGGCGCGCGTCAAAGCCTGGGCTGCGGGTCTGGGACAGGTGGATCATCTGGTGATCTCAGCCTCTAGCGCGGCACATGGCGCATTTTCGGATCTGCCAACTGGGGATCTGCGCGCCATGCTGGAAGCTAAATTCATTGGCCCCTATGTAACCGTGCGCGAGGTATTGCCTTATCTGTCTGAAGGGGGCTCGATTTCGTTGTTTTCAGGCGTTTTAAGCCGTCGTCCTTCGGCGGGTGCAACCGGTCTGGGATCGGTCAATGCGGCTGTTGAAGCCTTGGCCAAAGGGCTTGCGCAAGAGCTGTCTGGCAAAGCACGCGTTAACTGCATCAGTCCGGGAATGGTCGCAACCGAAGCCTATGCCGACATGCCCGAAGAAGCTCGAGAAGGTATGTACGCTCAAGTCGGTGGTAGCTTGCCGGTCGGGCGCGTGGGGCAGGCGCATGAAATCGCACAGGCTGTGATCATGGCGATGACCAACGGATTCCTGACAGGTTCAGTTCTGGATGTTGACGGCGGCCATCTTGTGCGCGGTTGATCTTAGTGTTCTCTAGAAAGGGAAATGCCGAGGGTGGCCGCATATTCAGTCAGTCTGCTTGAAGGGTACATCCCTCGGCTGTCACTAGGGCGTGCAGGTGACACGTGTGTTTTACAGTGTCTATGGTTTTGGCAGGTCGCATACGCTGAGCCGGCACACAATTTGACTGGAATCTAAAGCGGTGAAGCCAATACATTTCTGATTGAATATCCCTCTAGTCAGGGTCCGGCCCGTCGGTAACCACTAAGTCAATTTCGTTTTCAATGAGCATTTTCTCAATGGATCGTGATGGCTGAACATCGGTGAAAAACAGGTTGATATCCTGCGCTGCCTGCAAGGTGACCGGAGCACGTTTACCCAGCTTTTCCCCATCGGCCACCACCACACGCACTTGCGCGCTTTCAATCGCGATGCGAGCTAGGTTGGCCTCTTGCAGGTCATGCAGCATGAATCCCAGGTCAGCATTCACCGCACCAACCGAAAGGATGGCAAAGCGAACATTCAGGCGTTTGATCAATTCTTGCGCTTCCACCCCGAACGCACCGCCGTCATGAGGGCGCAATTCGCCACCTGCCATGTAAACCCTGTTATTGTTGTGGGCCGCCAGTTCATTGGCGACAACCACGGAGTTGGTTACAACGAACAGATCTTTGTGGTTTTTTAAGGCTTTGGCGACAAAGGCCGTTGTTGATCCAATATCGAGGAAAACGGAGTCCCCGTCGCTGATGATTTCAGCCACGGCCTTGGCCAGTTTTTCCTTTGCGTCGACCTTTTTATCCAGACGGCTTTCCAGCGTAGGTTCCAGAATGTCTTCCAGCAGGTGAACGCCGCCATGTACTTTGCGCACGATGCTGCGCTCTTCAAGATTGCGCACGTTGCGGCGGATGGTTTCCAGCGTGACGCCCAGCTCATTAGCCAGAAAGCTGACGCGGCAAGAGCCACCGGCCCGGGCTAATGCCCGCAAAATCTCATCTTCTCGCTGGTTGGTGGTCTTCAGGTTCATAAGTTTGCGTCAGATTTCCTGCCGTGAATGTGAGGTTTACGCATATCACAATCACCACATAATGCAATATTGCTTTGCATATACTAATCCTTAGGCTCGAAAATTGTTACAAGATGTGGTTAAACGTGGTTTTAGTTGACATAAAACCTCACATTGTGCTGGTCTACTAGAAACAACGCCGATTCATCACAAAAAACCACAACAGGGAGATGGTAAAATGAAAGGCAAACTGGGACTCTGCGCTTTGGCCCTTGCGGCGGCTGGAGCGTCTTCACCTACATTGGCCGTGGAATCGACCGACCCTATCAAGTTGACGCTGCATGACTGGTCGGGGCAGTTGATCAACACCAAGATCATGGGTTCGATCTTGCAAGAAGCGGGCTACAACGTCGAATACCTTCAGGCTGACTACATTGCGCAGTTTGCGGGCTTGAAAACGGGTGATCTGCATCTGGCAATGGAGATTTGGGAAACCACCGGGCGTGAAGCGTTGGATGAGGCGACTGCAACCGGGAATGTCGTGAATGTCGGCGAAACCGGGCTGATGGCGATCGAGGAATGGTGGTACCCGTCCTACATGAAAGAGCAGTGTCCCGGTCTGCCGAACTGGGAGGCACTCAAGGATTGCGCCGAAGAATTTGCAACGGCTGAAACCGCTCCGAACGGACGGTATGTGGGCGGCCCGGTTACCTGGGGCGGCTTTGATGAGGAGCGCGTCGAGGCGCTGGAGCTGGAGTTCGAAGTTGTCCACGCGGGCACCGATGCGGCCCTGTTTGCCGAACTGGAGTCAGCCTATCAGCGGGAAGATCCGATTATGCTTTGGGTGTACGTCCCGCATTGGGCACCCGCAAAATATGACGGTGAGTTTGTGGAGTTCCCGCCATATTCGGCTGAGTGTTATACTGACCCGTCCGTGGGTGTGAACCCGGATCTGGCTTATGATTGCGGCAAGCCCCGCGGTCCGATCTGGAAAGCGGCCTGGTCCGGCCTGCAGGAAAAATGGCCTGGCGCGTATGACATCATCGAAGCCTACAATATCAACAATGACGAAATGAGCGCCATGGTCGGCAAGGCTGATCTGGAAGGTGTCGACATTGATACTGTTGTCGCGGATTGGATGGAAGCAAACAAGGACCGCTGGTCCGGTTGGATTTCCAAATAATCTGCCCTGCCGGAGCGAGTAGCCCTCTCCCCTCGCTCCGGCTTTTTGACTGCTTTTCCGGACCCCCCTCATGACCCCCAAGATCAAACTGTCCTGCAGAAATGTTTGGAAATTCTATGGTGGCAACGCTGAGACGTTGTTGCGGCGTACGCCTAGCCCCTCTGCGGACGACATTCGAAACGCAGGTGTCATCGGGGCAGTTCGCAATGCCAATATCGATATCGCTGAAGGTGAAATTTTCATCATCATGGGGTTGTCCGGGTCCGGCAAGTCCACTCTGGTACGCTGCCTGTCGCGGTTAATCGAGCCGACGGCTGGAGAGGTTCTGTTTGACGGGGCAGACCTGCTGCGGGCCAGCGAAAAAGAGTTGATCGAGATCCGCCGTCATAAGATGGGCATGGTGTTCCAACACTTTGCGTTGCTACTACATCTGACCGTGTTGCAGAACGTCATGTTCCCGCTGACCATTCAGGCCACGCCCAAATCAGAAGCCGAGGCCAAAGCGCGCGAAGTGGTTGAGCTTGTCGGCTTGAAAGGGCGC
The DNA here is from genome assembly GCF_040329455.1 of Ruegeria sp. SCP11. Classification (NCBI taxonomy): domain Bacteria; kingdom Pseudomonadati; phylum Pseudomonadota; class Alphaproteobacteria; order Rhodobacterales; family Roseobacteraceae; genus Ruegeria; species Ruegeria sp. SCP11. The sequence continues at coordinate 149,096 of NZ_JBDZYG010000011.1, forward strand.
GAAGACTACTACCCGCGGGAACTTTCGGGTGGGCAGCAGCAGCGTGTCGGCATCGCGCGTTCGCTGGTGACAGAGCCCGACTTGTGGTTTCTGGATGAGCCCTTCTCGGCGCTTGATCCTCTTATTCGCCGTGAAATGCAGGATGAGTTCCTGCGTCTGCAGGAGCGCCTGCACAAGACTATCGTCTTCATCACTCACGACTTTGAAGAGGCCGTGCGTCTGGCTGACCGCATTGCAATCATGAAAGATGGCGAAGTGATCCAGATCGCCACGCCGGAAGAATTGGTGATGAACCCTGCCACCGATTACGTCGAGGAATTCACCCGTCATATTCCGCGCTCCAAGGTCCTGACCATAGGGGGCATAATGAATTCTGGTACCTCGGGCGAAGGAGAGCCGATCCCGCGGGCAACACGTGTGTCGGATGTGGCTGAAAAGATCATCGCCTCGGACAACCCAATCCCGGTATCAGATGACAGCGGCCAGATTGTTGGAACGATTGATCGCAAAGCCGTGGCTCGTGTGCTGTTTGGGGAAAGGGGCGCGGCATGACTCGCCTCAATCGCAGCCAATTCGTCATTCTGACGCTTGTGCTGATCACGATTGTGCTGGGGTATTATGGGCGTGATTTGGGCAAGGCGCTGGATGCGCGTTGGTTGACCAAGTTCCCCTCCGCGTGGGTGATCCCCTTCAAAAGCTACATCTCAGCGGCGATGACCTGGTTGATCGAGGATGCTGCCATCGGGCCGATTGCCTTCACCGATGTGACCCGTTCTGTCGCTTGGTTGATCGAACAACCTTATAATCTCGTTCTGGCATTGCTGGCGGATGGATTTGTCAGTGGTCAAGGCAATGAGGCGACTGTGATCCTGCCCGCAATTAGTTGGATTGTGGTTATTACTGCCGTGATCGCGCTGGGTCAGTATTGTCGTGATTGGGCGCTGGCCGCGCTGGTCGGGGCCTGTTTCATCTATCTGGCCGTCTTCGGGCAATGGGATAGCGCAATGGTGACGCTGGCCTCGGTCCTGATCGCAGTGCCGATCGGTGCGGGTGGCGGGCTGATGCTGGGTATTCTGGCCTATCGTCATCCGGTTTTTGAAAAGATCATCTCGCCCATTCTGGACCTGATGCAAACGATCCCCATATTTGCTTATCTGGTGCCGATCCTGTTCATGTTTGGTTTTGGCCCTATTTCCGCACTGGTGGCCACAATCATCTATGCCACGCCGCCGATGGTGCGGATCACCACGCTGGCGCTAAAGGCAGTTGACCCCGAGATTCTGGATTTTGGTCGCATGGCGGGCACGACCCATCGGCAGTTGATGTGGCGGGTCCTGGTGCCTTCGGCCAGTCAGAGTTTGATGGTAGGCGTCAATCAGGTGATCATGCTGACGCTGAACATGGTGATCATCGCTTCGATGATCGGAGCCGGAGGGCTTGGCTTTGACGTCCTTGCCGCGCTGCGCCGTCTGGATATTGGCGCAGGGTTCGAAGCTGGGATCGCCATTGTCGTTCTAGCGATCGCTGTCGATCGGCTGAGCCAAGCCTTTGCCGAGCGGATGGGGCAGGTGCATCACGAACAGCCGGGCTCGTGGGTGGCACGCCATCGCCGCACGGTACTGGTGCTGATCCTGTTGGTCGTCACTTGGGTATTGGGCCAATTCTCGTCCCTGCTGCTGGAATATCCTGAAAGCCAGACCATCACCACGGGCGCGTTCTGGGACAACACGGTAGAGTATCTGAACGTCAACTATTTCGACGTGTTCGAGGCAATCAAGGTCTTCTTCCTGACCTGGTTCATGATCCCGATCAAGACGGTTCTGCTGGGTATACCCTGGCCCTGGGCTATCGCGATGCTGACCCTTCTAGGCTGGCATGCGGGTGGTTGGAGACTGGCGCTGCTGTGCGGCGGAATGGCCTCGCTGATCTTGGTTTCGGGCCTGTGGTCCAAGGCGATGGTGACCGTCTATCTGTGCGGGGCATCGGTGATCCTTGCGACACTGATCGGAGTGCCTCTGGGTGTGCTGGCCGCGCTGAATAAGAGGGCAGGAGCGGTGATCAGCCTGCTAATCGACACGCTGCAAACCTTGCCTAGCTTTGTCTATCTGATCCCGGTTGTCATGCTGTTCCGCGTTGGCGATTTTACCGCTCTCATTGCCATCGTCCTCTATGCGCTGGCTCCGGCGGTGCGTTACGCAGCCCATGGCGTGCGCTCGGTCAGTGAAGATCTGATTGAGGCCGGTCTGGTCTCGGGCTGTACCCGCACGCAATTGCTGCGCCATATCCGCCTGCCGATGGCCCTTCCGGAAATCCTGCTGGGCGTAAACCAAACGATCATGCTGGCGCTGTCTATGTTGGTCATCACTGCTCTCGTAGGTACCCGAGACCTGGGGCAGGAGGTCTATATTGCCCTGACCAAGGCAGACACGGGCCGGGGTTTGGTAGCCGGCCTGTCGATCGCCTTTATCGCCATCATTGCCGACCGGCTAATCAACGCCGGTGCCCGTCAGGCCCGAATTCGCTTTGGACTGGAGAATTAACATGAGCCAATCCGACCTGATCACCCGCATTCGCACCCTGCCGATCTGGCAAGGCGAGATCGAGGCCACGCCTCTGACCGGGGGTATCACCAATGTAAACTACAAGGTCACCGACAGTAGCGGGTCCTATGTAGTGCGCGTGGGGGATGATATCCCTCTGCATCAGGTGATGCGGTTCAACGAATTGGCCGCGAGCAAAGCCGCTCATGCGGCGGGCTTGTCGCCCGCCGTGGTTCATGCGTCTGACGATCTGACGGTGTTGGAGTTCGTCGAAAGCCGCACCCTAACGGAGGAGGATGTGCGCCATCCCGACATGCTGCCTCGCGTGCTGGATCTAGTGAAGGCTTGCCATACCGAAATGCCCAAGCACCTACGGGGCCCGTCACTGGTGTTCTGGGTGTTCCACGTCATCCGCGACTATGCCGCTACACTCTCGGAACGTGGCAGTACCCATTCGGCTATGATCCCTGATCTGGTGAAAACCGGTGACAGGCTCGAAGCCGAGGCGGGGCCATATGACATGGTCTTCGGCCACAACGACCTGCTCTGCGGGAACTTTCTGGATGATGGCAACCGCCTGTGGCTGATCGATTTCGACTATGCCGGGTTCAATTCGCCTCTATTTGATTTGGGGGGGCTGGCCTCGAACAATGGTCTGTCTCCCGAACAGGAAGATTGGGTGCTTGAAACCTACTTCGATACCCCCATCACCGACGACCTGCGCCATCGCTATACGGCGATGAAATGCGCCTCGCTGCTGCGCGAAACCATGTGGAGCATGGTGTCCGAGATCACCTCGGATATCGAATTCGATTACGCAGCTTACACAGCCGACAACCTCGCGCGGTTCCGCGCGGCCCTGACCGATTTCAAAAATACCTGAGGACAGACATGACCGACCTTCCGAAAACAGCCAAAGCCGTCATTATCGGCGGCGGGATCATCGGGTGCTCAACCGCGTTTCACTTGGCCAAGCTGGGCTGGACCGACACGGTGCTGCTGGAGCGTAAGAAACTGACCTCGGGCACCACCTTCCATGCCGCCGGTTTGGTCGGGCAGTTGCGTTCGAATGCAAATATCACGCAGCTGCTGGGCTATTCCGTCGATCTCTATAACAAGATCGAAGAGGAAACCGGGCTGGGCACCGGTTGGAAAATGAACGGCGGTCTGCGTCTGGCCTGTAACGAGGAGCGCTGGACCGAGGTCAAACGCCAGGCCACCACCGCGCATTCATTCGGTCTGGACATGCAGTTGCTGACACCGTCCGAGGCGCAGGAATTGTGGCCGCTGATGGATGTCTCGGACGTGATTGGAGCGGCCTATCTGCCGACCGATGGTCAGGCCAATCCTTCGGATATCACGCAGGCGCTGGCCAAGGGCGCTCGTATGGCCGGGGCGAAGATTTTCGAGGATACCAAAGTCACTGATATCGAGATCGAAAATGGCAAGATCCGCGCGGTGATCACCGAACATGGCCGGATCGAATGCGAAAAGGTGATCTGCTGCGCCGGTCAGTGGACCCGCACTTTTGCCGGTCGCTATGGCGTGAACGTGCCGCTGGTACCGATGGAACACCAGTATATGGTTACCGAACCGTTTGATGTGCCGTCCAACCTGCCCACGCTGCGCGACCCGGATCGGCTGACATATTACAAGGAAGAAGTCGGCGGGTTGGTTATGGGCGGCTATGAACCGAATCCGATCCCGTGGGCAACAAAAGGCATTCCACAAGGGTTTCATTACACGCTGCTCGACAGCAATTTCGACCATTTCGAACAGTTGATGGAGTTGGCGTTGGGCCGCGTGCCCGCTTTGGAAAACGCTGGCGTGAAAACGCTGACCAATGGACCGGAAAGCTTTACGCCGGACGGCAATTTCATCATCGGCGAGGCGCCTGAGCTGAGTAATTTCTTTGTTGGCGCAGGCTTCAACGCATTCGGTATAGCAGCGGGCGGCGGCGCAGGTATGGCGCTGGCCGAATGGGTGCATAAAGGCGAACCTCCCTTCGACCTATGGTCCGCTGATATCCGCCGCTTTGGCCGCCCGCATTTTGACACCGACTGGGTGCGCACCCGGACCGTCGAGGCCTATGGTAAACATTACACGATGGGCTGGCCGTATGAGGAACATGACTCAGGCCGTCCGTGCCGCAAGTCGCCGCTTTTTGACACGCTGAAATCGCAGGGCGCGTGTTTTGGGGAGAAACTCGGTTGGGAACGCCCGAACTGGTACGCGGATGCGTCGCTGGGTGAGACGCCCAAGGACGAATACAGCTTTGGCCGCCAGAACTGGTTCGACGCCGTGGGACGGGAACACAAGGCCGCGCGCGAAGCGGCAGTGCTGTTCGACCAGACTTCGTTTGCCAAATTCGCGCTGAAAGGCCCCGATTCACTGGCCGCGATGAACTGGATATGCGCCAATGATGTGAATAAGCCGGTGGGCTCGCTGGTCTATACACAGATGCTTAACGACAAGGGCGGGATCGAGTGCGACTTGACCGTGGGCCGCGTCGCGCATGACGAGTTCTACATCGTCACCGGCACCGGGTTTGCCACGCATGATTTCGATTGGATCAACCGCAACATTCCCGACGGGATGAACTGCCAGCTGTTCGACATCACCTCCTCCAACGCGGTTCTGTCGCTGATGGGACCAAAAGCGCGGGATATTCTGTCGGCAGTGACCCGCGACGATGTCTCGAATGGAGGGTTCAAATTCGGCACGATCCGCACCATCGGTATTGCTGGTTGCCCGGTCAAAGCGCTGCGCGTGACCTATGTAGGCGAGTTGGGTTGGGAACTGCACCTTCCGGTGGAGTATGCTCAAACCGTCTATGCTGCGTTGATGGCGGCCGGACAGCCGCATGGTCTGATCAACGCCGGTTATCGTGCCATTGAATCGCTGCGGCTTGAGAAGGGTTATCGCGCCTGGGGCTCGGATATTGGGCCGGATCACACGCCGTTTGAAAGCGGGTTGGGCTGGGCCGTGAAGCTGCGCAAGGATATTGATTTCAAAGGTCGCGTGGCCTCTGAGAGACAAAGGATCGAAGGCGTCAAAAAGATGCTGGCCTGCTTTACTGTGGATCCGGATGTGGTGTTGCTGGGACGCGAGACCATCTATCGTGATGGCATGCGCGTCGGTTGGCTGACCTCGGGCGGCTATGGCTATACGGTCGGGAAATCCATCGGCTACGGCTATATTCGAAACCCAGATGGTGTTGACGCTGATTTTGTCACCTCGGGCACATATCAGCTGGAGGTTGCAACCAAGCGCGTTCCTTGTCAGGTCACTCTGCAACCTCTCGTTGATCCGAAGATGGAGCGCGTCAAAACGTGACGCTGAATGTGCAAGAAATGATCTCGATTGAGAACCACGCCAAGTCAATCTCAGCAATCGCTTCGGATGCGGCCATGCGCTATTTCCGAGGGCGATTGGGTGTCGAGTTCAAACAGGATGAAAGCCCAGTTACCCAAGCCGACAAAGGCGTCGAGGCCGAAGTACGTGCCTATCTGACCCAACATTTTCCGGATCACGGTGTTTTTGGTGAAGAAGAGGGTAAACAGGACGGTGACGGGCGCCACATGTGGGTCGTCGATCCCATCGATGGCACCCGCTCGTTTCTTTCGGGGCACCCTTTGTTCGGGTTTCTTTTAGCGCATCTCGTCGATGGGAAGCCGAAGTTGGGTGTCGTGGGGATGCCTGCACTGAACGAGACTTTCGTGGGCATGGTTGAAACGGGTGCAACGCTGAATGGACAGCCGATCCACGTCTCAGGCCAGATCGCGCTTGATCGTTCAATCCTTTACGTGAACGAAGGCGACAAGATCTACCGCGACCACCCCGGACTCTTCGGTCGCTTGATGCAGTCCGGACAAACCCGCCGCTTTGCCTATGACTGCTACCCGCACGCGTTGCTGGCGGCCGGACACGTGGACGCAGTGGTGGACTATGACTTACAGCCCTATGATTTTCTGGCACTTTCCCCGCTGATTGAAGCTGCGGGTGGGGTGATGACAGACTGGCAGGGACAACCACTGTCGCTTGCTTCTGATGGTGCCGTCATTTCCGCGGCAACTCCGGAATTACACGCCCAACTTCTGACCCTTTTGAACGCTTAGCGCATATCAGCGATAACCGGGCTTTAAGGCGATCTCGGATCCAAAAAAAGAAAGCGGCCCCGTGATTTTCTCGGGGCCGCTTAGCGTTAGGACTTTTTTATTTTCCGCGTTTTTCGCGGGTGAGGCCGATGAAAATCGACAGACACATCAGCATCAGCACAATGGCAAACGGGAAGCCCGTTGCAACTGCAGCGGCCTGCAAGGCGCCAAGGCCTCCTCCCAGCAACAATACGATCGCGATTGCACCTTCGAGGATACACCAAAACACGCGTTGAGCGGTCGGGGCGTTTGTCTTTCCACCTGCGGTGATGGTGTCGATCACTAGAGAGCCCGAGTCGGACGAGGTGACGAAGAAGACCACCACAAGGATGATGCCGATGAAGGATAGTAGACCTGTCATCGGGAAGGCCTCGAACATGGTGAACATTTTCAGTTCCAGCGCTGCGTCAGACAGTGCTTGGCCTGTACCGCTCATCACTTGGTCAAGGGCTGCGCCACCAAAGACGCTCATCCACAGGGTTCCGACAACGGTCGGGATCAGCAACACGCAGACTACGAACTCGCGCACGGTCCGACCACGCGAGATACGCGCGATGAACATGCCAACGAAGGGCGACCAAGAGATCCACCAAGCCCAATAGAAAGTCGTCCAGCCTTGCATGAAGTTTGTGTCTTCACGGCCCATCCAGTTCGACAAGGACGGCAGTTGTTCGACATAGTCGATCAGGCTGTTGAAGAAACCGCTGAGGATCAACATGGTCGGGCCAACGACAAGTACCAGCAACAAAAGCAGAGCTGCCAGGATCATGTTTGCCTCGGACAGGCGTTTAACGCCTTTGTCCAACCCGGCTACAACTGAAACCAGTGCGAATACTGTGATCAGGATGATCAACAGCACCTTCATTCCATCGGTCACAGGCACATCGAACAAATAGTTCAAACCAGCCAGTGCTTGCGTCGCGCCCAGACCGAGCGAGGTCGCAAGGCCGAAGATTGTGGCAAACACGGCCAGAACGTCAATGATATGCCCCAGCGGGCCCCAAGTGGCTTCGCCGAAAATCGGGTAGAACACCGACCGCATTGTCAGTGGCAGACCGCGGTTAAAGCTGAAGAATGCCAGTGCCAACGCGACAACTGCATAGATCGCCCAAGGGTGCAGCCCCCAATGGAAGATGGTCGCGGCCATTGCCAGATCACGGGCCTGTTCCGGGTTTCCCTCAGCCGCGCCCAAAGGCGCCCAGTCGGTGCGAAGGCCGTCTTCCGCAGCAATCCCGCCAAGGGACGAACCGTAGTGAGAAATCGGCTCGGCCACACCCCAGAATACCAGGCCGATGCCCATGCCAGCGGCAAACAGCATCGAGAACCATCCCATGTAGCTGTAATCAGGTTTGGCTTCGGCACCGCCAAGACGGATCGAGCCCAATGGGGTGACGATCAGGAACAGGCAGAAGAGCACAAAGATGTTGCACGCGATCATGAACACCCAGTCGAAATTGCTGGTCAACGCGGGCCTGAGCCACCCAAAGAACTCTCCTGCCTCTTCTCGGAAGACCAACGAGAAAAAGACAAATGCGACGATAGTCAGAGCAGAGACTGCAAAGACCGGGTTGTGGATATCCAACCCCATGACCTGGACGTTATCCTGTCCAACCTCATAGTCAGTATCCGTACTTTCTGGGGGAATCGGTTCGGTGCCGTCCGACATTTAAGCTCTCCTCTTCTGTGCAGGCGGAAGATCAGAAATAGTCGTTGAAATTGGTCCAGCAGATAAGGCCAATTACTAACCAAAAGCGACATTGTGTCGGTTTTCGTCAGGGTAATAACTTGAATGGAAGCCTTTGGAACCTATGAAGTTGCGGCCACGTCAATCACCTGCTTGGCAGCGCTCAGTCGGCAGGGCGTGCAGTAACTTGTTTAGATTTGATGCTGTCAGGTTCGGATATTAGTCGCCGGTGTAAAGCCCTTTTAGAACATATTCGGCGGTGCTGGGGCTGCTAGCAAAAGGCAAATCGTACACAATTGCCAGTCGACTCAAAGCTTTGACGTCCACGTCATGCGGCATAGGTGACATCGGGTCGATGAAGAAAATCAAACCGTCAAGCTTTTGTTCACAAATCATAGCGCCAATCTGCTGGTCCCCACCCAGAGGGCCACTTTTCAACGCGGTCACCTCCAGATTAGGCAAAGCATCGCTGATGCGACCGCCGGTGGTTCCTGTTGCGTATATATGCGCATGTTTAAGCCTATCGCCATTGGCTCGTGCCCACTCCACCATCAAATCTTTTTTGGCGTCATGGGCAACCAGAGCCAACCTCAGGCGCTTATTGGATGATCTGTTCGACATAGCCTTGCCCCCGGGATCGAATACTCTCTCTTTTACATTGCAGAATAGCCGCCATCCACAGGATAGACTGCACCCGTTACGAACGTTGCCTCTTCAGACAATAACCAAGAGACCAGTGCACCGACCTCAGAAGGTTGCCCCCAACGATCCAAGGGTGTTCGACTCAAGATTGGCTGGTTGCGTGTCTGATCCGCGCGCAGCGCTTCCGTCATTTCAGTTTCGATCCATCCCGGCGCAACAGCGTTGACGCGTATGCCATCGGACGCCCACTTGCCGGCCAAGGCTTTGGTCAGTTGCGCCACCCCACCTTTGCTGGCGGAGTAAGCCGGAACCAGGGGTCCACCAAAGAAGCTCAGCATCGAAGCCGTGTTCACGATGGACCCACCTGATGCAGCCAACAAGGGCTGCGCAGCCAGACAGCAGCGCATGGTCCCGGTCAGGTTGATGTCGATGACTGTTTCAAATGTTTCGATCTCATATTCAGCGCCACGCGCAAGAATTCCTGCGCAGTTGACCAACCCATCCAGTTTTTCGATCCTGTCAAAGAATGCTTTTACGGCCTGAGTATTGCGCACATCCAGCTGCTCGGAGGCGTCATTGGGGTGCTTCGCAGCATAGGTCGAGACCTCATCCGCTCCAACACCGGTCGTCGTCACGCGCCAGCCTTTACGGCGCAACTCATCCGCGATACCAGCGCCGATACCGCGGGTTCCGCCTATGACAATGGCATGTTTCATGGGTCAGTCTTCTTCCGACAGAAACGCTTCTACCGCATCCTTGCGCGGCATCGGAGCAACCGCCCCGAATCCCTGGGTCGACAAGGCAGCGGCCGCGTTGGCATAGCGGGCGGCTCGGAACGGATCATCGCCAGCCACAATGCGCGAGAGGAAAGCACCATCAAAAGTGTCTCCAGCTGCGGTGGCGTCAACCGCCTCAACCCGACGGCCTTTAACGCGTTCACGTCGTTCGGGCGTAACAACGAGAGTGCCCTCGGCCCCGAGGGTCAGGGCCACTATTTTTGCACCAAGATCCAGGTAAAAATCGGCGATGGCATCCGGGTCAGTCAAGCCGGTCAACTGCGTAGCATCATCCAGACCGGGCAAGGCAATATCGCACTGCGCCATCGCTGCATGGGTCACGGCCCGCGCGCGTTCGATGGGCCAGAGCTTCAGACGGAGGTTGGTGTCGTAAGACACCAAGCCGCCGGCTTCTTTCACAATCTTGATGGCGGCAAATACAGCATCTGCGGCCGTGTAGGAAATCGCCTGGCTAATACCTGAGACATGAAGAATTTTGGCGGATCGCAACGCTGTCTCTGGCAAGTCTTCTACCGCCATCCGGCTGCTGGCGGACCCTGCGCGAAAATAACTGAACTCATGCCCATTTGCGCCATGGGTTACGAAGTAAACCCCGGTATGAGCATCGGTGACCTGACGTACGGTCGAGGTATCGACCCCTTCTGCTTGCCACAAATCCATAAAGGAATTGCCGAACGTATCCGCGCCGATACGCGTCACATAGCCAACGGATGCCCCCTGTCGCGCGGCGGCGATAGCGCAGTTCGAGGTGTCTCCGCCATGTCCGGGCAGATAGTTGCCGTCCGGCTGCTGGTTGAACTCCAACATCGGTTCGCCAAGGCACAGAATATCGGGGGTCATTGTCATCTCATCTCGGGTAAAGGGGCCAGCCCGAGTGGGCTGGCCAAGTTATATGGGAGGATTATTCGGCCGTATAGCTTTGGCCGACACCCGGAATCTTCCAGATACGGAAGTTCGGGATTTCGGGATTTTCGAAATTCATGTCGCCATCGACCCAGATATGCAGGTGGTTCGAGACTACATACATCTCACCGTCCGGTCCCCAGGCCAGCGTGTCGGGCCAGTTCATTTCCGGGTGGTGGACGAAACGGCTTACCTGACGGGTGGATTCATCGAACTTCATGATCCCGTCCAGCGACAGCGCGGTCATGTAGATGTTGCCCGCGTTATCGGCGGTCATCCCGTCGGTGTTCGAAGGTAGCACGGCGGCAACCTCGACCGCATTTTCGATTATCGTCTCATTGGATTCAAAATCGCGCAGGATTTCTGTCGGCAGACTGTAGAGGTGATTGCCGGTCAGGTTGGTCCAGTAGAGCGTATCTTTGTCGCCCGACAACGCGATGCCATCGGCACCGGTGCGCATGCCCCCCTGTTTCAGAACAGGGCGATCGTCGATGTTGAAAAAGAAACTCGGCTCGTCATTGGTGAACCGGTGTTGGTCCAGAATGCGGCGCACCGAATTGGTGTTGCTGTCATAGACGATCAGGCCACCATGAAGCGGATCGCAGAAGATGCCGCTGTCGGCGATGTATGCAAAACCGGTGTCGTTATCAACGGCCAGATCGTTCAGGAAAGAACACTGGCGATCCGCTTCTTCCGCAGTGAAGATGTAGCGCTGGATTTCCTTGTTCTCTTTTAGGTCCCACAGCACCAGCTTGGCGTCGCCATCCTCGAACGGAGGGCCTGCCACGTGGCCCTGATCCAGAATCCACATCACGTCGTTGCGGTCGATCTCGAACCCTAACACGGCTTTGAGACCATCGGAGTTCGACATGCTGTTCATATCTTCGGACGGAAACGCTTCTAACTCCCACGTTTCACCGTTCTTGATCAGTTTGGAAACTGTTGAGGGAATCTCAGCCCCGCCCCAACGAGCGGTCGAGACATAGATGTTGCCCTGGCTGTCAACCTTGGCGCCCTGAACCAGCGCCTTGCCGAATATCTCGCTGCTTTCCCAGGCGGATTTTGTTGCTACATCCTTGACTGCATAGGGCAGACTGTTCCATTCCGCGACAACCTCGGGCCCGTTCGCGAGCGCGGGGGTAGCCAGAACGGCGGTAAGGGCCACCGTGTTGAGCATTCGTTTCAGCATGTATTCCTCCCTTGCTGATGTCTGGTGTTCCGCAGGCTGTTGCAGCAGCCTGCGGAACGTTTGTTTTTAGATGCGACCGTACTTTGCCAAGCCTTCGCGCAGCGAGCCGCTCTCGATGATCAAACGCGCCTGTTCGGCTTCGCGTTCATCAATCTCACGTGCCATTTCCAGGATGGCTTCGGCGTGTTCGCTGGGCACGGAAACCGCACCGTCGATGTCGGCGACAATGATGTCACCTGGGTGAACGATGACCTCACCCATCGCGACTTCGACGTTCGAAGCCAGCGTACGAATGCGGCCCAGCGTAGTACCCGGGCTGACGCAGCGGGAATAGACCGGGAAGTCATAGTCGCGCTTGATCTCAACCAGATCGCGGACACCACCGTCCAGAACAGCACCTTCGTGCTTGTTGGCGACAGCACCGGCGGTCATCAGACCACCCCACAGCGCCACATCGGTGGTGCCGTTGGTCGAGATCACGATGACCGAACCGGCCTCGGATTCGTCAATGGCGTCCAGCGCGTGCTGGGGCGGCAGAAATTCGTCGGTGGGGCCTTCAAGAATGGTTACAGCCGGGCCAACGATCTTTTGTTCGTTGATGCGGGGTTTGATCGACGCGGGCAGAAATCCGGTCTTGCCTGCGATCTTGTCCACGGCATCCGCGACGGATGCCGTCGCCACTTCGCGAAACCCGGCAACGAGTTCTTGAGTGTTCATGAGTTTAGTCCTCTTAGATCAGGTAGTTAGAAAGCGGGGCGTCTCACCACGGGTTTTTCCAGCTTTTGGGCTGATCCCCGTTGAGAACGCGGGTGATTTCTTCGGCAGCGTTGCGTTGCAGAACCGCGACCGACCGTTCGGAATACCAGGCAGCGTGGTCGGAAACGATGGTGTTGGGGCTGCGCAGCAGTGGATTGTCGGGGGCAACAGGCTCCTGTTCGAACACGTCGATACCGGCACCAAAAACGCGGCCCTCGCTTAGGGCTTCGGCCAGGGCGGCCTCGTCGACCAAACCGCCGCGCGAGACATTGATGACAATCGAGGTTGGCTTCATCAGCGCGATATGGTCGGCATCCAGAATATGCCGCGTCTCGGGCGTCAGCGGGGCGTGCAGGCTGATCACGTCAGCGGTTTCGCAAAGCTCGGCAAGTTCCACTTTGCGCACGTCCGCCGCGATGGCCGCGTCGTCCGGCAAATAGGGGTCGAACACCAGAACTGATGAAAATCCCAGCGCCCGGAACTTCTGCGCAGCTTGCAAACCGATCTTGCCACACCCGATCAGACCCAGCGTGGCGTTTTCCCGACTGGGGATAAGGGCCGCTTGGCCGATGCCCCATTGGCCTTGTCGTACCTCGACGTCGCGCGATGGGATACGCCGCTGCACCGCCAGATACAGCGCCAGCGCGTGTTCACTGACTTCGGTTTCGGCACCATAGTCGGGAACGTTCGCAACATAGATACCGCGTGACTGAGCGTAGTCCATGTCGATGTTGTCGACGCCCACTCCATAGCGGACGACGACTTTCAGGTTAGGGCAGGCGTCGATCACAGCCGCATCCACGGTGCGTTCCCGCACGAGGATCGCGACGGGATCCAGCGCCCGTAAAGCTGGGACCGCCTCAGTCTCCGGCTCAACCGGCGCGATCTGAACGTCCTGCTCGGCCAGCACCGAGGCCTCGGTGCCGTAGGCGGCATAGCCTGGTTCAAGAATTGCGATGGTTTGGCGGGTCATGTGACGGTCCCTCGGCCTGGGTTACTGGGCCTTGTAGGCTTCAACAGCTGCGTCGAGACGATCGGGCCACTCTTCGCCAATCTCACCGACAATGTACTCGCGAACAGCGGGTTGGGCTGCGGCGCGGAACATGGCCTTCTGCTCAGGGCTTACCGGAACAACTTCCATACCTTTCTCAGACAGAATCGCGGTTGCATTCGCGTCCTGCGCGGCGGTCATACCGCGGTGGATCGTCTTTGAGATTTCTACACACTGCTCGACGGCTTTTTTCTCGTCGTCCGTCAGGCTTTCGTAGAACATGTCCGACATCAGGTAGGCGTGCCAGCTGAACACGTGCCCATCCAGCGAGACGTATTTCTGGTGCTGATAGAGCGAGGCGTTGACGATGTTGGTCACACCGTTTTCCTGCCCATCCACAACACCTTGCTGCAGCGCGCCAGGCAGTTCCGGCCACGGAACTGGGGTTGCCGAAGCGCCTAGGCTTTCAACCAGAGTCACCCAGACCGGCGCGGTCATCACCCGCACCTTCAGGCCTTCCATATCTGCAGGCTCGGCCACGGGTTTGACGTTGTTGGTGAAGTTGCGCACGCCGTTGTCGGCCACACCAAAGCTGCGAATACCGGTTTTGGCCAGCATGTCTTCGGCCAGCGCGTCACCGAAGTCGCCGTCCATAACCGCCCAGGCCATCGCCTGGTCGTCGAACAGATACGGCATCGCCAGGACCGAGAAGGGTTTGTAAACAGCCGAGATCGGGCCATCGTGAATCGCTGCCATCTGAACGGTGCCCAGCTGAAGACCTTCCATGATCTCGGGTCCGCCACCCAGCTGCGAAGCCGGGAAGATCTGGACGTCAATCGAGCCCGAGGTCTTGCCCTCGACACAGGCCTCAAAGGCCAGCGCGGCGGCGTGTTTGGGCGAGCTCAGGTCAGCGGCTTGAAAATGTGCGTATTTCAGTTCCTTGGCCGAGGCAGCACCTGCGGCGGTCATCGCAGCAACAGCCGTGGCCGTCATCAGTTTCGACATGGTTTTCATGAGGTTCCTCCCTTTCATGTCAGTTCGCAAATCCAAAGAAGTTGGGGATGAAAGTGCTGACGCTCGGGACAAGAATGACCAGAAGCAGCACCACAAGTTCAGCCAGCAGCAGCGGCAACACTGCTTTTGACAGGCGTTCGATTTTCAGTTGTCCGACCGTAGCGATTACAAACAGCACCGGGCCAACCGGAGGTGTGATCATGCCAATAGTCAGGTTCAGCACCAGCATCATGCCGAATTGAAGCGGATCGATCCCGGCGGAATAGGCGATGGGGCCAAGGATCGGCGTCAGGATAATTAGCGCGGGCAGAGTGTCGATGAAGAAGCCGCAAATCAGGGCGAAAGCCGCCAGAATGAACAGGATGCCAAGACGGTTGTCAGTGATCTGGGTGATCAGCTTGGCCAGTTCTTGCGGGATTTGCAGGTAGGTCAGAAGCCAGGCAAAGATTGACGCCATCGCCACAATCAAAAAGACCGAAGATGTCACCACGGCAGCTCGCACAAAAGCGGCATATAGCGTGCGGAAAGTGAAGGCGCGCAGGACGAAGCCAAGGAACAGAGCGTAGGCCGAAGCCACCGCGCCTGCTTCGGTCGGAGTGAATACACCAAACAGAATACCGCCCAGAATAATCGCAGGCATGATCAGGGCAGGGATTGCCGTGAGGGTTGCACTACGCAATTCGGTCATAGTCGCGCGATGGTCGCGCCCGCGATAACCATAGCGGCTAGAGACGAAGTGGTTGGCGATTGCCAATGCGACACCTAGCAGAACGCCCGGCACGATCCCGGCCAGAAACAGCCCGGCAACTGTCACGCCATTGGTTGAGATCGCAAAAATCACAGCCAGAATTGATGGTGGAATAATTGGGCCGATGGTGGCTGTCGCGGCCGACAAGGCTCCGGCATAGTTCTTCTCATACCCCGCCTCGCGCATCATGCGCATGACGATGGCCGAGGGTCCCGCCGCATCTGCCAATGCGGACCCACTGATCCCGGCAAACAGCATTGAAACAAGGATGTTCACATGCCCCAGCCCGCCGCGTACGTGGCCAACAAGAGCATTTGCGAACCGCAAAAGGGCGTTGGTCAGGCCGCATGCCGTCATCAGCTCGGACGCCAGAATAAAGAATGGCACCGCCATCAGGGGAAAGCTGTCAATGCCAGCGAACATGCGTTGGGTTGCCACCAGTGGGTTTAGCGAGCCGTCGATGAAGATCGCCGCAAGCCCGGCGATCCCCATGGTAAAGGCGACAGGGACGCCTAGAAACAGAGTGGCAAAGAAGAGAATGATCAGAGTTTTTGCCACAGCTCAGACCTCCGCCTCGTCGCCATCGGGGTTTGGGCCGTGTTCAAAATCTTGGTCGACAAAGCGTTTGGCGA
Source organism: Ruegeria sp. SCP11 (assembly GCF_040329455.1). Classification (NCBI taxonomy): domain Bacteria; kingdom Pseudomonadati; phylum Pseudomonadota; class Alphaproteobacteria; order Rhodobacterales; family Roseobacteraceae; genus Ruegeria; species Ruegeria sp. SCP11. Next base: position 165,149 of record NZ_JBDZYG010000011.1, read on the forward strand.
AGAAGGCGAGTTGGATCAGGAACAGCGCGCACCCTATCGGGATCGCCAGATAGGGGATGCCGCGAGAAATTCCGGTGGACATGGTTTCTTTGTTCCAGCCGAATTCGACGAACTGGATGCCCAGCCAAAGCATCGTTGCCATGAAGCCGAACATGACGATGACGATGCCCCAGCGCAGCAGCCGAGCCAGAGCATCCGGCAACAGATCAGGAAATGTGGTGATCGCAACCAACCGGCCTTCACGTAGGGCAAGACCGGCACCGCAGAATGCACCCAGGATCATCAAGTGGCGGGCGACCTCTTCAACCCAGGCCAGAGACGTGCCTAGCCCGTATCGGCCGACCACATTGGCGAAGACAATTGCAAAGACCGCAGCCAACGCTAGGGCGACCAGCGCGCGGTTCAACACAACAATCCATGTCTCCAGAGTTTGCAAAGACGCCCCTCCCATTGCCGTCTCTTTGTGAGAATCAAAACTGGCATACAGTATGCTAATGTGTCAACACTAACATATTGTATGCTAGATACAGGGCTGCTACTGTCGAACCGAGGAGAGCGACATGGGCTTATTCAACAGACCGAAATCATTGACGGAATTGGTTACCGAGAACCTGCGTGAACGGATCATCAAGGGTGAGTTCGAACTTGGGGAGCAATTATCCGAGGCGAGAATCGCCAAAGATCTTGAGGTCAGCCGGACCCCGGTTCGCGAGGCAATCAACCGGCTTGAAATGGAAGGTTTGTTGGTCATCGAACCGCAACGCGGCTCGTTTGTGTTCAACCTTGAACCCGAAGAACTGGCAAAATTGTGTGACGCTCGCGTCTGTCTGGAAACCGCAGCAATGACAGCAGCCATGCAGACCAATCAGCACGCATTGCATTCAGAGCTTGCCGATTGTGTCACCAGAATGAAAGTCGCCCGAGAGGCCGGAGACGATGCCGAATACCTGTCTCAGGATACTGTGTTTCACCAGAGCCTGTTCAATTGTGCCGACAATAGGTTTCTTAACGACGCATACCAAACGATTGCCCTAAAAATGGCCGCGCTACGCAGCCGTTTGGGCCATCACCCTGATCACATGGAGAAATCCTACCGCGAACATATCGAGTTGGTCGATTGTGTTGAAAAGGGCGATATCCCGAAGGCTCTGTCCATCCTAAAGCTGCATATTGACCGGAAAGAGGGTTCCTATTGGAATGACGCTACCAAATTGGATGCTGCGTCGCCAAACCGTTGATGGCGAGTCATGCAAACCAGCTTGAGGCTTGCAGTCTCCGTTTTGAATAAAGGCAGGGTAATAACGAGTGGGAGTCTTTGTTTCCCCGTTGTGAATGCGGATGAAACCTAACGTTGACAGAAATCTCGGGTTACACGATAGTTTCAGTCAACACCCTGATAATCAACATGATTTGTGAGCAGACTTCGAGAACTTTCAAGGTTGATCTGTCCACACCGAGCATAAGTAGCCACCTTTTGATCCATGCTGACTTAGGAATTTCCCGATGACCCATCCGGCAACTGCGACCACTATGAACGATCTGATGAATGGTGAGCTCAGGGCAGCGCACCTGTATTGGCAGGCTGGCGCGTGGTGTGTCGAACGCAACTTGAACGGCTGCTCGGACCTTCTGTTGAGCCATGCGGATGAAGAGCTGACGCATATGAAAAAGATGCTCAACTACCTTATTGATTGCGAGTGGCCGATCCGCTTCAAAGCCTTGCCGGAACCAAAGGTTGAGCCGAACTCGGTACAAGAGTTGTTTCAGTTGATCCTAGACCACGAAAAGAAAGTGACAGATGGGATCAACGCGGCCGTGAAAGAGGCTCAGGCTTCGGACGACCACAGCACCTTCGAGTTCCTGCAATGGTTCGTGATGGAGCAGCGTGAGGAAATAAAGATATTTCAGGGAATTATAGACCGGATCAAATTGATCGGGGACGGTCCGCACTCGCTCTATTACATTGACAAGGAAGTTGCCGAAATCTCAGCAAAAATGGAATCTGGCGGCGACGGGTCCGTGGCCTGATACCTTCTTGGCCACTATGCGTGCCGGGCACTCAGGCGAATTTGAAGAGCAAGAGCGGCAGACGCAAAGAGTTCTTGGGATCGTCACCTGGAGGCCCTAGCGGACGGGCAATTTGGCTCAATACCACCGATTGAAACAGCTTTACTGGCAAGTTCTTGAATTTTTTCCTACATCCTCTGTGCGTACGCGGGATGCAACGCTCGCTATTCTTTCAGGTCGTTAAACGGTTTTGCCTAACGTGCTGCCAGTTAACACAAACAACGAGACCTGACTCATGATGACAGCAAATCCATTTACAAATCGCGTATCCAGCCTTTCCGGTCCCGCGCGTGATGTTGTACCCGTTGTACCCTCTGACACGGTGGATATGGCCAACACAGCAATCGGTCTATACGTCGAAACAGGCGGTACTGTGGTAATGACCACAGAACGGGGTGAGACACGAACAGTTCAGGTTACAGATTTTTCTATCCTTCCTGTCGGTGTCTTGCGGGTGCACTCCACTGGCACAACGGCGTTGGGAATTCACGCAATGGTTCTGGCATGACCCAGACCCCGGTGATGCCTGTATAGCACCTACGCCTCGCGAGGTTGGTACTCCCGTGTTGTCGCTCGTTTTCGAGCGGCGGTGTCAACGGCTTTCAGAGACACTTCGCCAAGGTTTTGGCTGCAAATTGCGCGATCCTTGCGGTCAGGTCCGGACCGCGCGGCAAGGAAGTTCTGCTCGTGTATCAGGATACTCTTCAGAGATAACACGACTTTTGACAACCTCAGAGACTTGGGATGTGTCCCAATCCGAAGGCACCTGTCGGTGCTGGCACGGTACATTTTAGACAAACTGACGCTTGACCAATTAGGAAATTGCACAGGTGAGGCAGTTCTTTGCACACAAATCAGGGGTCATTGGCTGACTTGAGCAATCGTTGCCGCTTAACGGCGTGGGTGCTCTGCCAACCCGAAAACATCCACAGCTCTGTAGCTGAAGCAGGTATATGCCGCACATGAAACAGCTGTTTTCCGGAATCGGCGACGTCATATCAGCAGGGATATTGCTGAGGTTTTTAATTCACGGCGGCGTTGATTGGAGTTGTTATGAGGGATGGGGTGATTTGTGAGATGGTGCGTCCCCATCGTGTTACGGGGTTTTCTGCGATGAAGATGATGTCGTTGTT